>CAYSBF010000237.1:0-1522 GCA_964429025.1 uncultured Pelagibacterium sp. | reverse complement strand
TTGTGAACGAGGATCAGCGCGGTGGCCGAGAGTTCAAGCGAGCGCTTTATCACCTCGCGGGGATAGACCGGTGTGTGATCGACCGTTCCCGTCTGCTGCACCTCGTCCGCGATCAGCCGGTTCTTCTTGTCGAGAAACAGGATGCGGAATTGCTCCTTGGTCTCGTAGGCCATCTGCGCCTTGCAGTAGTCGATCACCTCGGACCATGAGCCGAGGATCGGCTTGTTCTGGATGGCGTCGCGGCCGATGCGCTGCGCGGCGGCAAGGATTACCTTGAGGTCGGTGATCGCGGTGGGGCCGAGACCTTCGATTTCCTCCAGCAGATGCGGCGGGGCGCCAAGGGCTTCCGAAAAGCTGCCGAAGAGCTCCAGCATGGCCTTGGCGACGGGCTTGGTGTCGCGGCGGGGCAGGATGCGGAAAAGCAGGAGCTCGAGCAGTTCGTAATCCTGCAGCGCCGCGCCACCGCCGGCACTGAACCGCTCGCGCAGACGCTCGCGATGGCCCAGATAATGCGGCTGCATTTCCGCAAGACCGTCAGAGCCCTGTTTGCTCCCCCCTTTGCGCGTCATGCGGCCCGGGCGGTGAGGGGATTGAAGATGTTGCGCGGGGAGAGGGTGAAGATTTCAACCCCTGTTTCCGTAATCCCGACCGAATGCTCGCATTGGGCCGAGAGGGTGCGGTCGCGCGTTACGGCTGTCCAGCCGTCATTGAGGATTTTCACCTGCGGACGGCCGAGATTGATCATGGGCTCGATGGTGAAGATCATGCCTGGCTTCAGTTCGACACCCGTGCCGGGATTTCCGAAATGCAGGATGTTCGGCTCGTCGTGAAAGAGCCTGCCGATCCCGTGTCCCACGAAGTCGCGGACGACGCTCGTGCGCTCGGCTTCCGCATAGCGCTGGATGGCCGCGCCGATATCGCCCGTGGTGTTGCCGGGCCTTGCGGCCTCGATGCCGCGCCGCAGGGCTTCATAAGTCACCTCGATCAGCCTCTCGGCCTTTCGCGAGATTTCACCCACCGCGTACATGCGGCTCGAATCGCCGTGCCAGCCGTCGAGGATCAACGTGACGTCGATATTGACGATGTCGCCCTCGCGCAGCGGCTTTTCCGATGGCATGCCGTGGCAAACGACATGATTGATCGAGATGCAGGACGCATAGCGATAGCCGCGGTAATTGAGCGTGGCGGGCATTGCGCCGTTGTCGCGGGCGAACTCGTAGATGAAGCGGTCGATCTTTTCCGTTGGCGTGCCGGGCTCGACCAGGGGGGTCACAAGGTCGAGGACCTCCGCCGTCAGCGCACCGGCCTTGCGCATGCCTGCAAAGCCTTCCTCGCCGTGAAGCGGGATAACGCCATGCATGCGCTTCTTCTTGGCTGATGCTTCGACATAGGTGGTCATTGGCGGCCTCACGCTGATAGGGGCAACCCTAGCGGGGTGCCGATTGGAATGGAAGGGGGCGGAAGGGGGTAAGGTTCCTGCAATATTGGTCGTTTTGCACAGCACTTCAACGTCTTCGGCCAT
>CAYSBF010000236.1:0-1530 GCA_964429025.1 uncultured Pelagibacterium sp. | reverse complement strand
TTTCCATCGTCTCTGTCAAAAGCTGATCGCGCAGCATGATAGGGTCATACCCTAGCGCGCGAAAGGCCGCGTTCGAAACCTTGAGTTCGTTTTCCGCTGCCTCTTTGCGCGGATTATCAACATAGGCGACGGTTGCACCCGTAATTCCGGCCACAAGCTCGGCAAGATCGCGCACCTTGTGCGTCTCGGCAACCTGATTGAAGATCTTGACGCGTTCGCTTCGTTCTGGAGGGCTGGCAAGCGCAATCGCGACGCAGCGAACCGTATCCTGGATGTTGATAAACGCGCGGGTCTGCCCGCCGGTGCCGTGGACGGTCAGGGGGTGGCCGGTCACCGCCTGCATGAGGAAGCGGTTGAGCACCGTCCCGTAGTCGCCATCGTAGTCGAAGCGATTAATGAGTTGGGAGGCGCGGCGCGTCTCCTCGGTCTGCGTGCCCCAGACGATCCCCTGATGAAGATCGGTGATCCTGAGCCCGTCATTGCGGGCATAGAACTGGAACATCAGATGGTCCATCGATTTGGTAAGGTGATAGACGCTGCCCGGTGCAGTGGGGAAAATGATGGACCGGTCGAACAGATGCCCGTCGCCCGCTGCGATCTTGACGTCGAGGTAGCCTTCGGGAATTTCGATGCCCGAGCCGTCATAACCATAGACGCCCATCGTTCCCAGATGGACGAGGTGAACATCGAGATCGAGTTCGACCAGCGCAACCAGGATGTTGTGGGTGCCGGTGATATTGTTGGCGACAGTGTAACGTTTGGTCGCCGGTGAACGCATCGAATAGGGTGCGGCACGTTGTTCGGCAAAATGGACGATCGCATCGGGCTTGTAGCGCTCAAGCAGGGCCTTCAGCCCCTCATAGTCCTGCGCGATGTCGATCCGGTGAAACCCGATCGTCCGGCCCGAAACGTCTTGCCAGGCCGCAAGCCGGTCTTCCATGGAGGCAATTGGCGTGAGGCTTTCAATACCAAGTTCGGCATCGATCCGCCGGCGCGACAGGTTGTCGAGGATAATGACATCATCGCCGAGCGATGACAGATGCAGGGCTGTCGGCCAGCCACAGAAACCATCGCCACCCATAACCAGAACAGTCCGTGCCATGGTTCACCCGTTTCTGCGCTCTTGGCACTGCGGGATATAAAGCAACGGCCGCGAAGGCCCGTTCCGTCGCGAGCCATTCTCGTTCCGCGACGTGTTAATTTTGTGTTAGTAGAACACTGCGCAATCGCCGCGATATCGAATGACCAAAACCGCTCGTGGACGTCAGGGTCGCCGTGACACGGCCTGCTGCTAACCGGACACAAATCCAGGTGCCAAGGACGTGCGGCCCTCGGCCAGCAACCTAAGTTGGGGGAGCGCGTCGTTGAGGCCGACTTCGATCCGGCTGTAGACCTCCGCGTTGAGCACGGTCGTGCCGTCGAAATCGCCCGCATTGGCATAATAGCCGACAGCAAGCGTGTTCGCCTGGAAGAAGCCAAAGAGCGGCCGAAGGGCATGCTCGATAACCAGCGCGTGACGATCGCTACCTC
>CAYSBF010000235.1:368-1581 GCA_964429025.1 uncultured Pelagibacterium sp. | reverse complement strand
TAAGGTGGCGGGGTTGCGGATCTTTGCGGATGAGAGTGGGAAGATGACTCGCTCTGTGGGGGAGGTCGGGGGTGAGGTGCTGGTGGTCTCGCAATTTACTTTGTACGGGGACTGCCGCAAGGGGCGGAGGCCCAATTTCAGCCAGGCGGCGCCGGCAGACGAGGCGGAGCGCCTTTATGTTTCCTTTATGGACCAATTGCGCGGGCTCGGGCTGCAGGTGGTTTGCGGGCGCTTCGGCGCCATGATGGAAGTTTCGCTGGTCAACGACGGCCCCGTCACCCTCATTCTGGACTCCTCCGGCGCCTTTTAGCATTGTTGACACGGTTTTCGCAGATCAGTTAGAATGGCTTATGTGTCCTAATTGCCTAATAGAGGGTGTTCGAACGTGCCGGCCGGGTGTCGAACACGTTCGGGTAAGCCGGGGCGGGACAGGCCCTATTTTCGCGTATTCCCGACTTGTACAGAAGCGCGACCTGAATTTGCCGCGCCGGCGTGACCAGGCTTTTTCGGGGTGGGCGGCGTCGAGCGTCGATCTCATCATGGGGAGTGGTCAAACTGTTTATTCACAGACTCAGGCGGCAGATGAAATGGATCATTATCGTTGTCTGCGTGGCCTTTGCACTCACATTGCTCTACGTTGGCGGCACCAGCTTCTTCAACCCGCAGCCCGAAGTCGAGGCGGTCGCACGCGTCAACGGCCGACCGATCGACGCCATCGAATTGCAGCAGGCGTTCTTGCAGACCGTTAATACCTATCGTCAGTTCGGACAGAATATTTCCCGCGTTCAAGAGGAAGACGTCCGCTTCAATACGCTGATGCAACTGGTCGACTATGAACTGATGTTGCAGGCGGCCAAGCGCGAGAAGGTGCAGCCCGACAACGAGTTGATCAACGAGCAGATCAACCAGATCAAGGCCGCCTACGGCAACTCCTTCCGAGACGTCCTGCGCCAGCAGGGGCTGACCGAGCGTGACCTGCGCGACATCCTGCGCGACCAGGCGCTCGTCGCTGCGGTCCAACAGCAGAAGTCGGCCGTCACCGTCACGGACGAGGAAGTGCGCCGGGCGTACGATGAGAGCTTGATCGAGCTGAAGACGCGCCATATTCTCATTGAGCCGGCGGCGAGTGACGAAGGCGTACCCGACTGGGACGGGGCGCTCGCGGTGGCCAACTCGATCAGAGCGCGCATCCTTGCCGGGGAAGACTTCGCAG
>CAYSBF010000235.1:0-358 GCA_964429025.1 uncultured Pelagibacterium sp. | reverse complement strand
GCACTCGCTCAGGAGCTAAGCGACGACCCCGGCACTCGCGAGGCAGGCGGCGATCTCGGCTGGATCGACCGGGCTTATCCGCTCGTCCCGGAATTCATGGAAGCCTTGTTCGCTCTGGAGGTCGGGACGGTGTCCGAGCCCGTCCGGACGGCGTTCGGCTACCACTTGATCCAGGCGAGCGAACAGCGGACCGTCGAGGCCGAGAAGCCCTTTGAGGACGTGAAGGATAGTCTCAAGCAGCAGATTGAATCGCAGCGCGGCCGACAGCTCTTTGAGGAATGGCTGCAAAACGAGCGGACCGCCGCCGAGGTTGCCATCCTCGACCCGCAGATGAGGGCGCACCAGTTGCTGCGGAATG
>CAYSBF010000234.1:0-1582 GCA_964429025.1 uncultured Pelagibacterium sp. | reverse complement strand
AGTTGGCGCGAAAGGTTCGGTGCAGCCAGTGCCCGCCACTGCCGCCATCGAAGCGAAACCTGACGCTCCGCCCGACATGGTTTTGTGACGAGGTCTTTCAGACCAGAGCATGAAACACGATCTTGTGGACCGAGAAGACCTTGTCGGCGGGGAACTCCATCTCCTGCTTTTCGCCTTCCTCAGGATTGAACTGCTTTAGCCGAAGCACCTTCGAGTTCTGTGAAACGAACTGCTTGATGTAACTCTCGGGCGGCTCGCCGTCTTGGGTGAGGATCTGGGCGACGACATAGTCGCCTGATCGAACTGGCGTCCATGGATGAAGCCAGACCGTTTCGCCAGCCTCGAACTTCGGCTCCATCGACGTGCCGTAAACTTGCACCGCATATGCGCCGTCGACGCCGGCCAGGTCAGGCGGGCAGAACACCCGCGATATCTCTTGCCCATTGAGGATGAACCGGCCGTTGGGACCGCCGACCGTTTGCCCGAGTAGGGGAACGGTCTCGTCGGGGAACTGCTGATACCGGGGAGGGAAGCTGGCGTTGGGCGTCGGAGAGGGTCGGGGCGCCGATCTTGGTGCGCCCAGCACCCATATATCCTCAGCCGTGATAGGCGGGGTTCCCATGCCGACCAGCGCCGTCTCCATCTTCACCAAGACATGCTCGGGCAAGAATCCTCGCCGCGCGCCGTCGGGCGACTTGTATCGCTGGATGCTCGACGCAGACGCATATCCCATACGCCTCGCGATCTCGTGCATGGGAAGCCCTGACCGGGTCCACAGCTTATCTACCTGATCTGCAACGGCTTCTGGCGTCATTTTCATGCCCGACAGCCTGTCATCAAGTCGATACGTTTTCCACGTTGACAATTCGTACGTTGTGCGCGTACGTATATGCGTATGAAGGACAGTGGAAATCGGGCAATGCTCAACCCAGCCGAATACGTCATCTCGAAGTGTGGCGGTCTGACGAAGACTGCAAAGGGCCTGTCGACGCCGGAGCGTCGTGTCCCGGTCACGACCGTCCAAGGCTGGAAGGAGCGAGGGAAGGTGCCGCAGGAATGGTGGCTGCCCCTGATCGACCTTGCGAAGTCGGAAGGCGAAGAGATCGCCGTCGAGGATTTCCTGAGGGAGCATCCCGAGCCGGTCAGCGACGAGGCTGTCGCATGATGACGGCCATCACCCACATTTCAGCGGCGGCAATAGGCGCGGGTCTGGCGTGGGCCGCTGCGAGCTACCGCATCCGCGAGTGTAAGGCCGAGGCTCTTCGTCTGCTGTTGGCGCAGCAGGTCGATCTCACGGCCGAGGACTTTGCCCGTCAGGTTGGCGCCTGATGGACGTGTGTCTCGAAACATATCCAGTTGCATGCCGGTCTGAGCTTGGCGGTTCTGTCGGCGCTGCATCTGTTCTTCCTTTCCCTGATCGGCGCTCCGGCGACCGGCGCGTCTCTTCGATGGGTTCAACCTATCGAGGAGCCGCTTCCATGAAAGGACAATCAATTTCCGGTTCCGGAAACTCTCTCCGCCGGACCAATCACGCCGAGGTTGCGCTGGAAGAGGCGCGCTTCTGGGCCTAAGAGCTTCAGAA
>CAYSBF010000233.1:0-1650 GCA_964429025.1 uncultured Pelagibacterium sp. | reverse complement strand
GTCACTCGCCCGTGTTCCATCGGCGGGTTGCCGTTTTCGTCCACCATCGGGTGCAGGCCGCCGTGCCAGCTTGCTTCGCTCGCGATTACGTTGTCATTCTCGTCGAGCCAGACCCAGATATGTTCCAGTTCGTACAGATGCTGGATGTCCCAGTCCCACCAGATCGCGTATTCGATAACGGTCTTTGCCTCGCCGTTCAGCGTGATGTCACGCGGAAACGACGGCGACGGCCCGCTGTCACGGAACACGGTGTAGCCGACAACCGACGGCATGAACGGCTCGCGGGTGTCGAAGCGGATGCGCGGCGCGTGGCGTAAGGCGAGTGCGTAATCGTCAGGATCGGGAATGCTCTGGTCAAGCGTGTTCAGGCCATCGTTATGTGCGATCATGTGTGCCATTTCTTTCTAAGCGGGCGCAACGCCAAAAAATACCCCCGTGACTGGGGGCATAAAAGCGGGTCGATTGTGTTGGCTGGCGAAGATACAGGCCAGCAGTAACCGCCGTAACGCCGGAACCATCATCCCTATCTCGTGCTCCAGTACCAACCAGTTAGCTTTCGAGAAAGAGGATGCATCTTCTTCCGCCACCGGCCTGCGGTTACTGCTGGCCTGATTTCATCGTCACTACCGGACAAGCTTTTATCCTCTGACGAACGATTTTACGCGCACCGGCGCGTTAGTTCCACAGTAGCGACTGTTCCGTTTGTGGATCGAAAAACTGGAGTTCGTCTACATCGACGCGCAGCCGCACCTTATCACCTGCCTTAATCCGCAGTTCGGTATCGGCGAGCGCGATCAGACGTTGATCGCCTACCTGAACATCCAGCATATCCTCGCGGCCCAGCGGTTCGACAACGATCACCGTTCCCTCGATCCCGCCTTCGTTGGTCAGCGTGATGTCTTCCGGGCGCACGCCGACGATGACCTGCTTCGGCGCGTTGTTGAGCATGGCCGCGCGTTCCTTGCCGATACCCAGAGTCAGCGTCGACGCTTGCGCGGCCAGGTCGCCATTGGAACGGGTTAGTTCCGCTTTGAGCAGATTCATCGGCGGGTTGCCGATAAATTCGGCGATGAAAAGCGTCTTTGGCCGGTGGTACAGGGCTTCCGGCGTGTCGAACGCCTGCAGCTTGCCCAGATTCATCACCGCGATGCGGTCGGCCATCGTCAGCGCTTCGACCTGATCGTGCGTCACATAGATCGAGGTGATGCCGAGGCGTTTTTGCAGTTGCTTGATCTCGCCGCGCATTGTCAGGCGCAGACGAGCGTCCAGGTTCGACAACGGCTCGTCAAACAGCAGGATATCCGGCTCTTTCACCAGCGCCCGTCCAAGCGCGACGCGCTGCTGCTGGCCACCCGAAAGCTGGCCGGGGCGGCGGTCGAGCAGATGCCCGATGCCCATCGCATCGGCCACGCGCTGCACGCGGGCCTGCTGCTCCTTCTTCGGTATTTTCTTGAGTTTCAGCGGATAGGCGATGTTGTCGAACACCGTCATGTGCGGGTAGAGCGCGTAGCTCTGGAACACCATGCCGATATTGCGGTCTTTCGGCGCGACGTTGTTGACAACTTCATTGCCGAAGCGGATGACGCCGGTCGTCGGCTTGTAGATACCGGCGATCATCAGCAGCGTGGTTGTTTTGCCGCAGCCCGACGG
>CAYSBF010000232.1:0-1764 GCA_964429025.1 uncultured Pelagibacterium sp. | reverse complement strand
GCCGTGAGGTCATCGCTCATATAGCCGCGATGCACCTCCGATGTTCGTGCACTCGTGTCTTCGTCATGTCCGACCCATTTGAGGATCGTGTACGGGCTGACGCCGGCGCTATGGCATGCTTGGATAAAAAAGCCCCGGAAAGAGTGAAACGTCAGCTTTTTCTGACGGTGCTGCGGCACACCCCATTTTGCCCGGTGCGCGTTGAAGAAATCTGCTTCGAAATGGATCTCCGGATGTCCGCTTGACGCGCCCTTGATGTGCTGCGTCCAGTCCGGGAACAGGCGCTCGTGCCCCATGGCCTTCCGATGCACACAGAAATCGAGAAAACCGATATCGATGAGCTGGCCGTGAATGGGGACCCGCCGCAGCGCATTGCCAGTCTTGTATCCTGCCTCTCCCTCAAGGCTGTCATCGTCGCCTTCGAGTTCCAGCACCAGGGTTTGGCGATCGAACCAGGTCTGCATCTGATCGAACCGCAAAAGGCCGATCTCTGTCACGCGCATGCCGGTATGGGCGGCGATCAGCGGCGCCCAATAGATGTGGTCATCGGCATAGATATGAGGACCGTCCGAATAACGATGACGCCGCGAAGCACTGCCGGTGTAAACCGGGCACGAGGTCACCGTGGTGATTTCCTGAGGTGAAAACGGCGCCTTGGCTTTGCCCCTGGCGGCGCGCTTGCTCTCGGAAATGACCAGGGACGGGGCCTGCCAGGCAAAAAACCGCCTCTTATTGCCGTGACGCACCAGTCTGGTGATTGCCCCGAGATAGTTGGAATTGAGCGTTGTGGAGCCAAGGGTCGGATAGTCCACGGTCTTTTCCCGCATTTCTCGCGTGAAAGCGACAAGGTTATCCGGGCTTGAGCGGCCCCGCATTTGCGGGATCGTCTGAACGAACTCGTAGAGCTCGTCCCAAAGCGACAGGGGAATATCGGTAACCGCCAGTCTTTTGACCTCAGGGCAAAGGTCCTCGAACAACTTGACGGCGCGTCCGATATTGGCGCGGTTGTCCGAACCGGTCGTTTTGCCCTCCCGCTTGAAATAGTCGTTCATCAGGAAGCGAAGCGTGTAGACCTCCCCCTTCGGGACAGGTGGCACCGGTGCTGATGCCGCCTGCCGATGCGGAGCCGGTCTTGCAGAGGGTGCTTCTGCATGCCCCGCTGGCTCGGCTTCTTTTGCCCCGAGAGCCGCCAGCACCGCATCAAAGCCCGACAGATCGATCTTGGCGCTATCGGCAGCATCTCGCCTCTTCTCGTCTGGCGGCTTGCGCTCATGGATCGCCTCGCCCTCGACCGTGGCGCGGTTGAAATAGACGAGTTCGCGATAGATTCCGTCGATGTTCTCTCCGAGCTGCAATTCCTCGCGCGCGCGGCGGATGATCTTGTTTCCGACGTTCCCTAGCGCCCGGCGGCGGATCAGGTCGGCACCGGTCATATTCTCGGGTCTGAGCAACTGCTCATCGATCAGCCGCCGCGTCAGGTGCTGAAGAGCCTCCTCGGGCTCCATGCCAAGCAACTCTTCGAACACGGCCAACGCCTCCAGACCCCACTTGAGCGCCTCCGCCCGATCCTTGGTTCGCAGGGACAGGCGTACAGCATCACCTCTCACCCGACCTTTCCAGGCCCGGGGGATTCTCTTGCGCACATAATAGACTGACCCAACCTTTTCCACATAGGCGCATTTGGCCGCCATGATTTTCTCCGACTCACACTGCACGGCCGGAGATCGAACAAGGACACGTGCATCATGCATGTGCACAAGTCCC
>CAYSBF010000231.1:0-1783 GCA_964429025.1 uncultured Pelagibacterium sp. | reverse complement strand
CGGTCACGCCGGTCTTGAAGGACGTGTCCTTGGTCAGCTCCGCTATCGCCGGCAGACCGAGAAGTTGCCGCTTCTCGTTGACCTTTTCGAGAACGAGCGCGCGGTCCAGCCTATCGATTTTCAGGGCCGTCTTGAGGTCGGTTTCGGCTTGCCGCCGGGCGCGTTCGGCTTCCTCGGCCTCGCTCTTGCGCTTGTTGGCAAAGGCGGTGATCACCTTGCGCAGCCTCTCGATATGATCGAGGCGCAAGAGCGTCTGGACATCGACGGAGCGCTGGCCGGACGGGGTGATGATGTATTTGACGATTTCCCGCCGCGAGAGCGCGAATTCTGGATGCGTTTCCAGCTCCTGCACGACGCGCTTCACGTCCGCGTTGGACGGTGTGATCTGAACCTTCTTGGGGTTTTTGACCGAGCGGTGAATCTTGACGGTCTTGCCGAGCGAGGGAATATCGGCCGTTATCGCCACATTCGCCTTCTCGGGATTGGTGCGCTGGTCCACGTGGGGCGCGTGGCTCTTGATGTTAAGGCCGGCGGTACCCTGGCCCGAAAGGCGGGTCACATCGCCCGTGAGGCAGAATTCGATGGCATCGACCACGCCGCTCTTGCCGGTGCCGTTGGGGCCGCAGATGCCGAAATTCTGACCTTCAAGGTCAAGATCAAGAGCGCGGACGCCGCGAAACTCCTCGATATGGATGGTTTTGACGCGGATCATGACTTGCCGTCCGGCGGCGGTTCAAACAGGGCGGTGCTGATCTCGTCGGGTTTGGGTACGGTTCCCTTGTGGAGAAGCTTCTCTAGCCGGTCGATGGCATCATTCGGGATTGCATCGTCGGCCCGCATGACCGCAACGAAGCGGTCAATCACCTGAATGACCGTTGGCGATAGGGTGCTGGGCTCGTTCTCAGTTGCCATTCGGCGTCCCCGGTTAGTCCTTAAAGGGGGGCAGGACGACTCGAAACGAGAATACTCTTGGGAACGGGTTTGTTAAACCGGCGTGCTTACCGGTTTCACTACCCCCACAAGAATTTCTTTAACACAAATCAGCGCGTCGTCTCAGCGCAATACATCGTAGATAAGGGGCATAAGAACTTCCAGAGTTTCACGTCATCCTTGTTTCGTGTGCGTGGCGACCGAGCGTCGCTCGCACGATGTGGAACAAGGCCCATGACCCCCACCAAACTCCTGATTGGCCAGATTGCCGTCGTCTTCGCCATCGTCATCCTCGGCGTGTGGGCGGCGACGCAGTGGGCGGCGGCCATGCTGGGCTATCAGGCGCAGCTCGGAAGCCCGTGGTTTGTGGCGTTCGGCTGGCCGGTCTACGAGCCGTGGAAGCTATTCTCATGGTGGTACCACTACGAGGCCTATGCGCCCGAGATCTTCGACAAGGCAGGCCTGCTTGCGGGCGCGAGCGGCTTCATGGGCTGCGCCGCCGCGATCATCGGCTCGCTGTGGCGGGCGCGGCAAAGCCGGCTCGTCACCACCTACGGATCGTCGCGATGGGCCGTGAAGGGGGAGGTCGAGAAGGCCGGGTTGTTCCGTCCGGCAGGTGTCTTCCTCGGGCGGCTCAAGGACCGGTATCTGCGCCATGACGGACCGGAGCATGTCATGGCCTTCGCGCCGACGCGCTCGGGCAAGGGCGTCGGGCTCGTCGTGCCGACGCTCCTGTCCTGGACTGGCTCGGCCGTCATCCACGACATCAAGGGCGAGAACTGGCAGTTGACCGCCGGCTGGCGGTCGAAGTTCTCTCACTGTCTGCTGTTCAACCCGACCGATCCGCGCTCGG
>CAYSBF010000230.1:0-1796 GCA_964429025.1 uncultured Pelagibacterium sp. | reverse complement strand
AGGTTTTGTTAACCATTCGGTAGGACCTCGTGAGTCAATCATGGTTAACGGCTCGTTAGCGGGCCGATTCTTCGGAATTTGCCAGCGAGAGATCCGTCATGAGCGACGTCACCCTATCGAAAGCCGTACGCGCCAATTTGCTGCATCTGCAGAACACGGCAAAGATGATGGACCAGACCCAGGAGCGCCTCGCAACCGGTCTCAAGGTCAACTCCGCGCTCGACAACCCCACCAACTTCTTTACCGCATCGGCACTCAAGGCCCGGTCCAAGGACCTCGACCTCCTGATGGATGCGGTCTCCAGCGGCGTCCAAACCCTCCAGGCTGCGGATAAAGGTATTAGCTCCATCTCCAAGCTGGTCGAAGCCGCGCAGGCCACAGCCCGCCAGGCGCTGCAGACCACCCCTATGGTAGAAAGGGCGGTGCGCGAGGCGGGTTCGGTCACGACCGTCAATCTTGGCGCTCTCACGATTGCAGAAGCTCAGCCGGCGCAGGCGGCGACGTTCGACACAAACGACCTCACCGCCTTCAGCGCGGCTGCGGCGATCCCACCCTCGGCGGCCGAGGATTCAGTCGCTTTGGGTGCGGCAGGCACTGACCCGGCGCTGACAAACGGATTCGGGGACGGCACCACGCTTACCTTCAGCGACGGAACGGACACGTACACGGTCTTTTTCCACAACGGTACTCCCGGGACGGTTCCCGTTGGCAACATTGGTATCGACGTAAGCGGCGGCAAGGACATCGATACCGTCCTTGCGGAAATTCAGGCGGCAGTTGCCGGCAATGGCGATGGCTTCAACGACTTCACCATCGCTGCGAGCGGCACCAATGTCGACTTCTCGATGGGCACCAACACAACGGCAACTCTTACCATTGGCGGCACCTCCGGCGTGGCGACGACGATGGCCGGCGCCTACGCGCCGGATCCCGGCTCACCGGCCACCACCGGCAGCTTCACGATCAATGGTCACACCGTCACAATCAATCCCGGCGACGGGTTGACGGAGGTCGTCGCGGCTTTCCAGGCGGCCCAGGCCGCGAGCGGCGGCACTACGGCCTTCACCGTTTCCGAGGCAGGCGGGGTCATAACGGTCGAAGCGGTCGGCAATAATTCGCTCAACATCGCCGGCGACGCGACCGCAATCAATGCCGTCGGCCTCACCGTGGGAACCATGACGCCGACACCCGCCACGCCCACTCAGGCTGGCACCATCACGATCAACGGCATCGATATCCCCATTGACGTGGGTGACCAGGCTGCCGACGTCCTGACCAAGCTGCAGGCGGCGGCCGCCACAAGCACCGGGAACGACCAGTTCACGGTCTCCGAGGCGGGCGGCTTCATCACCATCCAGGGCGTCGGTAGCAATCCGGTCGTCATTGCCGGGGACGCGGCCCCGCTGCAGGCTCTGGGCCTGACGGTGGGCAATCACCAGGGCGCGCCAACCGGCGCAACCATCGAGGTGGTGAACCCCAAGCGCCGCGAAATGGTGACCCAGTTCAATGAGCTGCTCCAGCAGATCTCCGATATGACAAAAGACGCCTCCTTCAACGGCGTCAATCTCATCAACGGAGATGATCTGGAGGTCCTGTTCAACGAAGATGGCACATCAAGACTCGTCATTCAGGGCGTGACATTCGACGCCACGAGCCTCAATCTCATCGAGCTCAACGAAGACGGTTTCGACTCAAATGCCGACATCGAATCGGTCCTGGCAACACTCAAGGACGCCCTGGGCACCCTCCGCACCCAAGCCGCGCGCTTTGGCGCAAACCTGACCGTGGTCGAGGCT
>CAYSBF010000229.1:0-1819 GCA_964429025.1 uncultured Pelagibacterium sp. | reverse complement strand
GACGGAGGTTCCAATGACGATCTGGGCGAAGATGACGATGAGCTGGGGCGGACTGCTGTGGGTCAGCCCGAAATAGTGAACCAGCGCCGAGAGAATGAGCGGGCCGGTGAGATGCGCGCCGGGGAGCCTGATACTGCGTCCGCCGATAATGCCGGCCACCAGACAAACCGCCAGGATCGCGAAATCCTTGGGGGGGATGGCAAGGCTCAGGTCAATCGTGCGATCCATGCGTATGGGGCCATTTCCCATGCCGACGGAGACAACGAAGATCGGCACAAGAATCAGGATCACCGCGAGCCTCATGCCGTGAACGAGCGAGAGAGAACGGATGTCGGCGCCAAAGCTTGGACCCAGTACGAGAATTTCCGACAACCCACCTGGTGCGGCCGAAAAGGCGGCTGTGGCCGATGTCATCTTGCCGACGCGCCGGCAAATGACGACGCCGATTGCTGTGATGATTGCGCAATAAAGAGCGACGGCAATAAGTGAATAGGCCCATTCGCCGGCCCGATTGACAACCTCTGGCGTAAAGGCGGCGCCAGCCATGAGCCCGATCGTGCCGATCATGGCGGAACGGAGGCCCCAATGGGTGGGTACGCGCACGCCGGCCATCGCACATGGAATGGTGGAGATCATCGCTCCCACCAGCCAACCGAGCGGGAAGTTGAAGAGATAGCCGATGAGGCCACCGACCGACCCAATGACGAGGGTGCGGGCGTAGAGCAGCAATTTTGGCATCTCCAGGGGCAAGGCGTTGTGCCTCTCAAACTATGGTCGGTGTCATAGTCAATGCCTAGTAGCCGGGTGCTTTCAGGCAATTGCCCAAACGCGACCGCACCTGTCGTGAGAGAAGAAGGCAGCGGGGCCTTGCGATACCTTGGCCGGATATTGTATGCGAGTGGATACAAGGGGCCGAGATGGACATCGTTGAACGCAGAACAGAAATTCCTCATGGCCAGGACGCCTATCAGCGCCTGATTGAGGAAATTCGTGCGGGCGTTCTGAAGCCGGGCGACCGGCTCCTGGAAACTGAGCTCGCCAAACGGCTTGGTATTTCCCGCACCCCGGTACGCGAGGCGATACGGCGCCTGGAGGCCGATGGTCTCGTCACTCATGTTCCGCGATCAGGTGCAACCATAAGGCGGCTGGATTATGCCGAGGTCACCGAGCTCTATGAAATGCGCGTGGTGCTTGAAACGACGGCCGCACGGTTGGCGACACGTATGGCCTCGGAAATAGAACTCGCCGAAATGGAAGCCATCAACCGCGAGATGGGCGATGCATCGAACAGCGGCGCGAACCTTTACGAACTTAACCGCCAGTTTCACCGGGTGATGTTCAGCGCTGCGCGCAACCGGTATCTCAGCAACGGCATGCGGGCGCTGCAAAAGACAATGCTCATCTTGGGACCTTCGACCATGGAGGAGACAGGCCGAGCAGCAGAAGCCATTGAAGAGCATGCGAGGATACTGGCGGCGATGCGCAGCGGGGATGCGGCAGGGGCGGAGGCCGCAATGCGCGACCACATGCTCTCGGCACACCGCTCGCGGCTGCGCCAGTTTCGCGACAGGCCTTTGGAAGACGAGGGGAATAGACGATGAGTGGGACGGTGGTGCCCTCTGATCTGGCAGACACTCTATGGGATGTGATCGTGGTTGGCGGCGGAAACGCTGCTCTTTGTGCCGCGATTGAGGCGGCCGAGGCCGGCGCGCGTGTCCTTGTGTTAGAGGGGGCGCCCAAGCCCTATCGCGGGGGCAATTCGCGCCACACCCGCAATTTTCGCTGCATGCATCAAGGGCCGATGTCGGTTTTGACGGGC
>CAYSBF010000228.1:0-1850 GCA_964429025.1 uncultured Pelagibacterium sp. | reverse complement strand
TGCCATACACGCATTTGATGCTGCCGATGCGATTTGAGCAGGAGCGGCGGTGCGAGACAGAAATCGGATTTGTAGATCCCCGAACCGACGATGGTGAATTGCTGTTCCCAGAGCGATTCCCTGAAGAACAGGTTGCCGAACTTGAGCGGACCTTGGGCAGCTACGCCACGGCGGGACAGCTTCAACAGCGGCCCGCACCGCGAGAAGGTGGGATGTTCAAGCGGGCGTGGTTCAATCCTGTCAGGGCTATCCCGGCTGGCACGAAATTCGTTCGGGGCTGGGATTTGGCCGCATCGACCGAGAAGGATTCGGCGTACACGGCTGGCGTGAAGCTTGGCCGGTATCCAGATGGCAGGTTCGTCATCGCCAATTGCGTCCGCGACCGACTCTCGGCTGGCGGTGTCGAGCGCATGATCGTCTCGACCGCCGCGACGGACGGGAAAGAGTGCCGGATTTCGCTGCCGCAAGACCCCGGACAGGCCGGAAAGGCTCAGGCGCAATATCTGGTCAAGCAATTGGCCGGATACAGCGTGAGCGCCACGCCTGAAAGCGGGGACAAGGCGACGAGAGCCGAACCGCTATCGGCGCAAGCCGAGGCGAGCAATGTGGACATTCTGATTACTGGCGATCCGGTGAAAGACGCTTGGGTCGAGCCATTTCTGAACGAGGCCAGCGTGTTTCCGGCAGGCCAGTTCAAGGATCAGATTGACGCGGCAACGCGGGCGTTTAGCGGGCTGCTCACCCCGCAACCCAAAACCTCAACCTCAACCGTAAGGGGGCTTTACTGATGGCTGACGTATCGACCCCGCACCCCGAATACATCGCTGCCGAGCCGGACTGGAAGCTGATGCGCGATGCGGTTGATGGCGAGAGGGCGGTAAAGGCCGAGGGCGAGACGTATTTGCCCAAGCCGGACGGCTTCAATGCCATGCCTGACGGCGGCGTGGGGGCTTACGACGCTTATGTGAAGCGCGCGCAGTTCCCGGAGATCGCGGCCCCGGCCATTCTCGCGATGGTCGGCGTGATCCATCAGAGCGAGATCGCGATACATCTGCCCAAGCCGCGTGACGATACCGGCAAAGTTCGTACCGATGCGGATGGCAACCCGCTGTCCGGCCCGATGGACAGTATCTGGGAAAGCGCCACGGCGGACGGGATGCCGCTTGAGGTGTTCCATCGCAGGATCACGGCGGAAATCCTGACCACGGGCCGATACGGGATTCTGGTCGGGGCCTCATCGAGCGGCAGCGAAGTGCCTTATCTCGTGGGGTACAGCGCAGAGAGCATCATCAATTGGGACGAGGCGCGGGATTTCTTCGTGCTCGATGAATCGGGCCGGGTCAGGTACGGCTTTGAATGGAGAGAACACAAGAAATACCGCGTTCTTGAGCTTCACGAAGGTAAGTACCGGGCGACGATCTACGAAGGCGATAATCTGGCGCAGGGCGAACCGATAACGCCAACGGTGCGGGGCGGGGCGCAGATGAGCACGATCCCGTTTGTGGTGATCGGCCCGCGCGACCTGTCTCTCGCGCCCGTAACGCCGCCGTTGATCGGGGTCGCACGGTCGGCAATTGCGATCTACCAGCTTTCCGCCGATTATCGCTGGCAGTTGTTTTCAAGCGGCCAAGAAACGCTTGTCGTGCTCGGGGCCGATGCGCCTGAACGGGTTGGCGCTGGCGTCGTCATCTCGTTGCAAGGCGGTGACGGAAACCAGCCTGACGCCAAATATGTCGGCCCGAACGGGACGGGTATCGCCGCGCATCGTCAGGCCATTCTCGATGAAGCGAACAATGCGGCCAATGCCGGAGCGCGCCTGTTCAATTCCGAGGGTGCGACGGGGCAGGAAA
>CAYSBF010000227.1:0-1981 GCA_964429025.1 uncultured Pelagibacterium sp. | reverse complement strand
CGAAGATTTTTCTTGGAATATGGGGCCGATACGGTTAGGTTGCAGGCGCTGATAAGGCGTTTGGGCGCCTTGATGGCACCACCCGGACATCGCTGTCGCTCGAGGCTGCCGCATAAGCGGGAATTTTTCGGCGTGAGCCGCCTATGATGTCGAGGGCAACCGGGCCATTCAGCCTTTTTGGGGGTTCCAGAGAGCGGTCGGCGAGCTTGGCCTTTTGGAAGGGCCGGATACCGCTTGGCCCAATTGCCCCGGCGGAGAGCCGCCAGATGGCCCTGTCCCAGGAATGAGCGCATACCTTCACGGAATTGTTGAAGCGAGCAGATGAGACCTAACCAGCAGAATAACAAGCAGCGTTCGCGCGGCCGGAACAACAACAACCAGCGGCGTGGCGGTGGCGGCGGCAATCCCTTGTCGCGCAATTATGAGAGCAACGGCCCGGACGTGAAGATCCGCGGCAATGCCGCTCATATCGCCGAGAAATATGTCCAGCTGGCGCGCGATGCCGCCGCTTCGGGCGATTCGGTGATGGCGGAGAACTATCTCCAGCACGCAGAGCATTATTTCCGCATCATCCTTTCGGCACAGGCCCAGTTCCAGCCGCGTCAGGACCAGTTCGCCGACACCGGCAACGAAGATGACGAGGACGAGGGCGACAACCAGAACCAGCCCGCAAGCGCCAATGGCGAAGCGGGTGACGAGGCCGAAGCCAATGCCGAGGCCGCCCAAGCTGAAAACAATCGCGAGAACCGCCGCAATCAGCGCCAGCGCCGTCCGCGCCGCGAGGAACGCGAAGAGCAGGCCCGCGTGTCCCAGCCCGAGGCGACCGAAGCCGCGCCCGTGGGCGAGGAATCGGGTGGCGAAGGCGAGGAAAAGCCCCGCCGCGCACGCCGTCCGCGCCGCGCACCGCGCGGGGAGGCCAATGGCGATCTGGCCGATGCGCCCCAGCCCGAGCTTCCGGCCTTCCTCACCGCAGGCCGGGAAGCGGCGGCCGAATAGTTCGGGGCCCAGTCCCGATCTCAGACAAATTTTGGGGCCGGACCTTGCGTCCGGCCCTTTTTCTTGTCCGCCTTCTCCCTATATCTGCTCTGGACCCCGAACGGTGCCGCAAGGGGGGCCGGTCGAGGGGTAACAGATTCCAACGCTTCGGACGTTTGTCTCCGTGCCGTTACCGGGCGGGAAAAGCGGGCCAGAAAAGGAGAGTTGAAGCGATGAATATCGAAAAATACACCGAGCGGGCGCGCGGCTTCATCCAAAGCGCACAAGCGCTGGCCCTTTCGCGCGGCCATCAGCAGTTCCTGCCGCTCCACATTCTCAAGGTCCTGGTGGACGATCCCGAAGGCATGGCCACGGGGTTGATCGAACGCGCCGGGGGCAATGCCCAGGCGGTGCGCGCGGGCGTCGAGGACGGGCTCAGGAAGGTCCCCTCGGTTTCAGGCGACAATGGTCAGGTCTATCTCAGCCGCGAACTGGCGCGGGTCTTTGCGACCGCCGAGGAGGCGGCGAAAAAGGCCGGCGACAGCTTTGTCGCGGTCGAACGCATGCTGCTTGCGCTGGCGATCGAAAAGGACACCGATGCGGGGCGCGTCCTCGCTTCTGGAGGGGTCACGCCCAACGGTCTCAACAGCGCCATTGAGGCGATCCGCAAGGGCCGCACCGCCGACAGCGCCTCGGCCGAGAACACCTATGATGCCTTGAAGAAGTATGCCCGCGACCTCACCGAAGAGGCGCGCTCGGGCAAGCTCGACCCGGTCATCGGGCGTGACGAGGAAATCCGCCGCGCCATTCAGGTGCTTTCGCGCCGCACCAAGAACAATCCGGTGCTGATCGGCGAGCCGGGCGTGGGCAAGACCGCGATCGCCGAGGGCCTGGCGCAGCGGATCGTCAACAACGAGGTGCCCGAGGGCCTGCGCGGACGCCGGGTGCTGGCGCTGGACATGGGCGCGCTGATCGCCGGGGCCAAGTTCCGCGGCGAGTTCGAGGA
>CAYSBF010000226.1:0-1988 GCA_964429025.1 uncultured Pelagibacterium sp. | reverse complement strand
ACAACGGGAGAAGGATATCCACCGCATGGCGCGCCGGGTTTCCCCCTCCACGCCATGCACAATTTATCTCCCTTTATGCTGGAAATCCCCGAACGCATGCTCTAAGGAGACCGCCTAGCCAACAGAATCCATGCCCGTTCACCGCGCGACAGCTCCGCTTGCCGCGCGCTTGCTGCACGAGAACAAGATGCCCAAACGCACAGACATCAAATCCATCCTCATCATCGGGGCTGGACCGATCATTATCGGCCAGGCCTGTGAATTCGACTATTCCGGCACCCAGGCCTGCAAGGCGCTGCGCGAGGAAGGCTACCGCATCATTCTGGTGAACTCCAACCCGGCGACGATCATGACCGATCCCGATGTCGCCGACGCCACCTATATGGAGCCCATCACCCCCGAAGTCGTCGCCAAGATCATCGAAAAGGAGCGCCCCGACGCGCTGCTCCCCACCATGGGCGGCCAGACCGCGTTGAACTGCGCGCTGTCGCTCAACAAGATGGGCGTCCTCGAGAAGTTCGGCGTCGAGATGATCGGCGCCAATGCCGAAGCTATCGACAAGGCCGAGGATCGCGAACTCTTCCGCGACGCGATGACCAAGATCGGCCTTGCCACCCCCAAGTCGCGCCTCGCCCACAACACCATCGAGGCCCTGCAGGCGCTCGAGGATATCGGCCTGCCCGCCATCATCCGCCCCAGCTTCACCCTTGGCGGCACCGGCGGCGGCATTGCCTATAACCGCGAGGAATATCTCGCCATCTGCGAAAGCGGCATCGACGCCTCGCCCACCAATGAAGTGCTGATCGAGGAATCCGTCCTCGGCTGGAAAGAATACGAGATGGAAGTCGTCCGCGACAAGAAGGACAACTGCATCATCGTCTGCTCGATCGAGAACATCGACCCCATGGGCGTCCATACCGGCGACTCCATCACCGTCGCCCCTGCCCTGACGCTCACGGATAAAGAATACCAGATCATGCGCGACGCCAGCCTGGCCGTCCTGCGCGAGATCGGGGTCGAGACCGGCGGCTCCAACGTCCAGTTCGCCATCAACCCCGAGGACGGTCGCATGATCGTCATCGAGATGAACCCGCGCGTGTCGCGCTCCTCCGCCCTTGCCTCCAAAGCCACCGGCTTCCCCATCGCCAAGGTCGCCGCGCGGCTGGCCGTCGGCTACACGCTGGACGAGCTCGAAAACGACATCACCGGCGGCGCGACCCCCGCTTCGTTCGAGCCCTCTATCGACTATGTCGTCACCAAGATCCCGCGCTTTGCCTTCGAGAAATTCCCCGGCGCCGACAATCGCCTGACCACCTCGATGAAGTCGGTCGGCGAAGCCATGGCCATCGGCCGCTCCTTCCCCGAATCCCTGCAAAAGGCCCTGCGCTCGCTCGAAACGGGCCTCACCGGCCTCAACGAAATCGGCATTCCCGGCCTTGGCGAAGGCGACGACAAGAACGCGGTCCGCGCCGCGCTCGGCACCCCGACGCCCGACCGCCTGCTCTGGGTCGCCGAAGCCATGCGGCTCGGCTACGACCACCAGATGATCCACGACGCCTGCAAGATCGACCCCTGGTTCCTCGAGCAGATCCAGTCGATCGTCGACACTGAGCAGAAGGTCCGCGAGCACGGCCTGCCGCAGACCGAGGGCCAGATGCGCGCAATCAAGGCCATGGGCTTCTCGGACGCCCGCCTTGCCGAGCTTTCGGGCAAGACCGCCAAGGAGGTGATGGCGCACCGGCGCCAGCTCGGCGTGCGCCCCGTCTATAAGCGCATCGACACCTGCGCGGCTGAATTCGCCTCCCCCACGGCTTATATGTATTCGACCTATGAAGCCCCCTTCGCCGGCAAGCCTGCCGACGAGGCCCGCCCCTCGGACCGTAAGAAGGTGGTCATTCTCGGTGGCGGCCCCAACCGGATCGGCCAGGGCATCGAGTTCGATTATTGCTGCTGCCACGCCGCCTTCGCGCTCGCAGATGCTGGCTATG
>CAYSBF010000225.1:0-2106 GCA_964429025.1 uncultured Pelagibacterium sp. | reverse complement strand
CAACGACGAGCACGGGTTCCAAGTCAATTACCTCCTCGAATGATGTCTTACCTTTTCAACGCCGGGGAGGAATGTCCAGCGACCGACGAAGTTGGCCTGCAATTTTGCGGGGGGCGAAGCATCAAAGGGCCGGCTGCCCCTGACGCGTTCATGAGCGGCTATCGATGGTTTGATGGCTGCGGGCGGATTTCGTTCCACAACTGAGAAGCTGAACGCCCACGGGACAGATAGGTGTCACGCCCAGTCAGAATGCTCGGCTGCAGCAGACAGATTAACAACAGCTGTCCGGGGGTCCCCCCTCTCACTCAAAGTCCCCTACCCGGTCGACGCGGTAGGCCTGCATCTCGCCGCTCTCATCGATGCGCCAGACGTCGTCAGCGCGGGGGTGGGTGGCGAGCGTTTCAACATCTATGGGTGTGAGCATGAAGCGGGACGGGACGAAGGAGCCGGGCGCGGCGGACTGCGCGAGGTCTTCGAGGAAAGTTTCGGAAAAGACGATCGCGCCATCGAAGTCGACGCTGTTGAGGTATGCGCCGGTGAAGTCGACCTCGCCGAGGAGAGCGTGGCGGAAGGTCGATGCGGGAAGGTTGGAACTGGTGAAATCGGCATTAACGATCACCGCGCCGTCAAAGGAAATGGCAAGTCCATTTGCATCACCGAACCGGGTGCCGAAGATCAGGGCGCCGGAGAAATCGGCGCCCGAAAGCATGGTGCGCCAGAGGGGGAAATCGGAGCTGCCTTGGTAGGGCGGCTCGACCTCGGCGTGGGGAATGGCGCTGAAATCGGTGTCGCCGATAACGGCATCACGGAAGCGTGCGCCTTCGAGGAAGGCGGCGCGGAAGTCGACGCCGCGCATCGAGACGGTCGAAAAGTCGCCATAGCGCAGAAGAGCATGCTTGAGGCTCATTGCGGCAAAGGACGGCAGGCGGACTTCGGCAAAGGAGAAATCCGCACCGGCAAAGGAAAGGAATTCTGTTTCCATCACGCGCGTGTTGTAGAGCAGCGACAGAAGCTGACCGCGTTCGGGGCTGACGGCGCGGTCGATTAACTCGCCATCCTGGGCCAGGGCGCCGCGCAGAGTACGTTCGGCCTCGGTCCAGCGCGCGATCAATGCCTGCGCGCCCGGCACGTCGGTGCGGCGCGCCAGGGCTGCCGCACTGATGGCGCTGTCGGTGGCGTGGACCAGGCCGGCGCGCAGATAGCGATAGGGCCGGGCGGCATTGGAGGCGGCGACGATGCGGGCGCGCAGACTGGAGGAGAGATCAGAATCCGAGAAGATCCCGAGAGCAGGGTCTTCTGCCTTGAGCGCGGCGGTCTCGGACCCGAGCGCAGCGCCGATGGCGAGGATTTCCGGTACGATTGAGGTGGAGCGCTGTGCTTCGCCCAGTTCGATCTGATTCTGGAGCAGCGCCGTCTGCTCAAGAATGCGCTGGTTCTGGACGCGCAGCAATTCGTTCTGCTGGAAGAGGATGGCCGATCCGGCCATGGCGGCGATCGCGGCGATAAAGCCGGTGACCGAGGCGATGAGCCAGCGGCGGGTGACGATCCAGGAATAGCGCGCGAGCGCCATTTCGGCAAATTCCTGGGCAGCGCTTGTGGCTTCAGAGACTTTCTGCTCGGCAGCAAAGCGGGCGACATCGGACAGCGGACGCGCAAAGCGGTCGAGCTCGACCTGACCATAGCGGAACAGCCGGTTCCAGATGGGCTGGCGGAAGGCCGTGACCAACACGGCAATGGCGACGAGGATCAGGAACACTGCGAGCAGCAGCGTAAAGATGATCTGGGCGTTCTCGATGAGGATGTCGAGACCAAAGATCGCAATCGGAATTCCGGCAATGAGCCCAAGGACAAAAAGCGTGATTGCCATGGTCGGCTGGATGATCGGCGCCCCCCGTCGCGCCCCCGCAGGCTTTTCCGACGTCTCGCTCTGGTCCGGCAAGGCCCCCTCCTTTGCCGCAACTTTATGCCGGAGATAGTCCAGCCATTCGCGGCGGGCGTCAAGGTGCGCGGGCGGTTCAGGTCCAGTCACTCTGCTTGGCGGAGCACCATATCGGTGATTCCTGCCGCAAGAACCGCAGCCAGTGAGCCTGCCTGGAATTGCCCCTT
>CAYSBF010000224.1:0-2160 GCA_964429025.1 uncultured Pelagibacterium sp. | reverse complement strand
CTGAAACCCCCGGAACGCTTGAGGATCTGCGATAACGCCCGTTGGCGCACTGTCACCTCCCCGGGTCAACGCGGCGCAATCTGGTGCGTCAAAGCGTCAAACAGGAGAGCGGAAGGCGCCGGCGTTGCGATGGCCTTGAGCGATGGTGAGTGCGGGGGCGCTGCATTCTCTATGATCTCGAGGGCGCGCAGCCCTGTGCGCTGGACCCCGCCGCCCGCTGCGCAACAGACGGGCCATCGCGCGCGGCCCGAGCCGGACGGCGCGAGCGGCAGACAGGGTGGGCCCGCGGAAAGGAGATAGCGCGCGATCCGGACCTGATGCTTTATCACCATCGCGTCGACATCATCGCCCGCATCGCGTTTAAAGCCTCCCATCAGCTGGGCAAGCTTTCCCTGCCCCGGCTTTCTAGTGGCTGCGGGTCTTGCCGGTCTTCTCACCGACAAGGAAAAGACCCGTTTCCATAACTTTCGCATGTGTCAAATCGGCGAAAGACAGGTTACGGGCCCAGGGTTGTCAGCGTTGGCGGGAAAGGCGGTTGGCAAACGAGCCGGAGAGCCGATACCTCAGGGGACAGCGTATTGCCGCACCATGTGCCCCCCATCGACATCGAGAACATGTCCGGTGAGGTAACCATTGGTTGCAGCGAGCAGCACCGCATCCGCGATTTCCGCGGGTTCGCCGATCCGCCCTACCGGCAGAGAACCGCCCGTCTTCTCGAACATGATCCGGCGCCGATCCTGGGGCAGCCGCATATGGAGTTCGGTGCGAACCATTCCGGGCGCGATGCAATTGACCCTGATCCGCGGTCCCAGCTCCAGCGCCAATCCGCGCGTCAAGGCTTCCAGGGCCGCGCAGGCCGCCCCCAGCGCGGCACAGTTCATCCCCGGGCGCCGGCTGAGGACACCGGAGATGAAAACGATCGACCCGCCTTCGCCGAGGTTGGGCAGGGCGGACTTCGCCAGTTGATAGGCACCCCAGAATTTGCTCTCGAACATCTTTCTGGCCTGGTCGATCGGCTGCTCACCAAAGGGGCCATGTGTAACTTCAGCAGCGGTCACGATCAGATGGTCGATCCGCTGCAATAGCCGGGATGAAAATGCCCCAGCCACATCGTCTGGTCGGGTCACGTCCATCGGGATCGTCCTGGTTGCGCCGTCGATGCCCATCGATCTTGCGGCTGCGGCAAGCTTGTCCCGGGACCGCCCCGCAATCACGACATCCGCGCCACACTCGATCAGCCGCCTGGCAACCGCCCGCCCCATGCCGGAACTGCCGCCGACCACGAACGCTGTCTTTCCCCTCAGGTCCTGCATCTGGTTTCCCTCATACTGATGAGCCGGGCGCCCAAAGATCCCTCGCCTTTGGGCAAACCATGCGCGACTGCAGGCAATTTGATAAATCGATTGATGGCATATAAGCTATTTGAATGGTGAATTTCGCGGCGTTCGATCTCAATCTGTTGCGCGTGTTCGATGCCCTCCTGCGCGAGGGGTCCACGGTGCGCGCCGGTGAAAGGATCGGGCTGTCGCAGCCTGCGGTTTCAGCCGCACTCGGCAGGCTCCGGCACGCCCTCGACGATCCCTTGTTCGTGCGCAAGGGCAACAGGCTGGTGCCTACGGCACGCGCGTCCAAACTAGGCGAACCGGTCGGCGAGGTGCTGAAGTCGCTTGAGCGGCTGTTGAACGAGCCGGAAATTTTCCGCCCCGAGGACGCAAGGCTCGACTTCAGGATCGCCGGTACCGATTTTTTTGCCTCGATGCTCATGCCGCAACTGGCAAGGCTCACCCAGGAACGGGCCCCGGGGGTCCGGCTGCAATTGCTCGATCTGGTGCCGGACAATTATGTTGAGACGATCGACAGGTATGAACTCGATCTTGCGCTGATCCCCGCGCAGGACTTCCCCGGCTGGCTTCGTCACGAACCGGTCTTTCAAGCCCAATTTGCCGTTATTGCGCGCCCCGGTCACGGCCAGCTCGGCGACCTGAGACCGGGAGACGAGATGCCGCTCGAGCGCTTTTGCCGCCTGGGCCATGTCCTTTGTTCCCCTGAAGGCAAATTCAGAGGAATCGGAGATGCCGCATTGGAGCGCGCGGGCCGCTCGCGGCACGTGGTCATGTCGGTCCCCGTCTTCGAAGGTGTTCTGCGAGCGGTTGCCGAGAC
>CAYSBF010000223.1:351-2296 GCA_964429025.1 uncultured Pelagibacterium sp. | reverse complement strand
GACATCCCGCGCTTCCTGCTCGGCGCCGATCTGCTGATCCACCCGGCCTATAACGAGAATACCGGCACCGTGCTGCTGGAGGCACTGGTGTCCGGTCTGCCGGTGCTGGTCACCGACGTGTGCGGCTACGCCCATTACATTGCCGATGCCGATTGCGGGCGTGTGCTGCCCAGCCCGTTCGAGCAGGGGCAGCTCAATCGCACCCTGGCCGATATGCTCGCCGACCCCGAGCGCCGTGCCTTCTGGGGGCGCAATGCTCTGGCCTACGCAGACAGCGCCGACCTGTATTCGATGCCGAAGAAGGCCGCCGACGTGATACTCGCGGAGAGTCGCGCGTGAAGCTGATTCTTGCCGAGCCCTTCAAGAGCCTGTGGGCCGGCCGCGATGCCTTCGAGGCCGTCGAGGCGCTGCAAGGCCAGGTCTACCGCGAACTGGAGGGACGCCGCACCCTGCGTACCGAAGTCGACGGGCGTGGTTACTTCGTCAAGATCCACCGTGGCATCGGTTGGGGCGAGATCGTCAAGAACCTGCTCAGCGCCAAGGCGCCGGTGCTTGGCGCGGCGCAGGAGTGGCAGGCGATCCAGCGCCTGACCGAGGCTGGCGTGCCGACCATGACTGCTGTGGCCTACGGCGAGCACGGCGGCAATCCGGCGCGCCAGCACTCGTTTATCGTCACCGAGGAGCTGGCGCCGACCGTCGACCTGGAGCAGCTCAGCCTCAACTGGGCGCAGCAACCGCCGAAGGCTGCGCTCAAGTGGGCGCTGATCGAGCGAGTAGCGCAGATGACCGGTGCCATGCACCGCGCCGGGGTCAACCACCGCGACTGCTATATCTGCCACTTCCTGCTGCACACCGATCGGCCGATTCAGGCCAATGATCTGCGCCTGTCGGTCATTGATCTGCATCGCGCCCAGGTACGCAGTGCCACACCACGTCGCTGGCGCGACAAGGATCTGGCCGCGCTGTATTTTTCGGCGCTGGATATCGGCCTGACCCGCCGTGACAAGCTGCGCTTTCTGCGCACCTACTTCCAGCGTCCTCTGTGCCAGATGCTGCGTGAGGAAGCGAACCTGCTCGCCTGGCTGGAGCGCAAGGCGGCGAAACTGTATGAGCGTAAGCAGCGTTATGGAGATCGACTGTAGATGTCGGAGAGCAAGACAGTTATCAAGTCTGGGATGAAGGTGGCTGTTGTCTCCTGCCCGGCTCTGGGGGATACAACACTCTTTCTCCGGTTGGCCTGGCGTCTTCAGGCAGCGGGTGCGAGGGTTACGCTGGTGTCCCCCTCTCTGGCTGCATTGCGTGAATATCTGCCAGGTTTGGATATCCTTGCGGATGTGCAGCCGGACCTGCCTCGGCTGGCAGAGAGCCATGAATTGGTCGTCTGCTACATCGACTGGCTGATCAAGGCCGTTCGTTCTGGCAACGACCTGAGCCAGATATCCAACATTGCCTACCTGTCGGGCAAAAAAATACCTGCCAACCTACATCTTGCTGAGCGTCCCGTGATGCTCAACGGGATCGAGTTGCCTCGCGCGCACAATGTCATCTGTCGCGATCCAAAGGCTGGCAATACCATGGTGCAGTGGATCGATCTTTATGCTGAAGAAATCCTGGGGCTTGACTCGTCTCTACCTGTTCCAGGATTTCAGTCGCTGCCGGACGTGGCCAGTGATGCAGGGCGGCGCGTCGTCATCTTTCCCACGACGCCGCATGCGAGCAAGAATTTTTCTGCGGCTGGCTTCCTTCGTCTGTCGCGCCGCCTTGTCTCCCAAGGGTGGCAGGTCGAGTTCGTTGGCATCCCTTCTGAACAGCAGGCCTTGCAGGCACAGTATCGCGCTTATCCCGTGCATGCTTTTAGCGATCTGAAGGGCCTGGTCGACTTTCTGCGTACCTGCTCCGTAGTGATCAGCAACGACTCGGGAGGCGGGCATCTTGGTTCGCTCCT
>CAYSBF010000223.1:0-341 GCA_964429025.1 uncultured Pelagibacterium sp. | reverse complement strand
CGAACTCAATAGCGTCATCAATCCGGTGCTGAGCTTCAAGTGGTTGGGCAAGACGGTGTGGCGTCCGTGTATTCCGTTGCGCCGGATCGTACAGGCCTTGCCAAGCTGGAAAGGAAAACAGGCATGACGGCCTGGAGGCACGATCTGCAAGATCCGCAGTTGCTCGCGGCGTTCGGTACGCTCGAGGCCGTATTCGCCCTCGATGGGGAGCGCCTGACCAAGGACCCATTGTCTGAGGTTATTCGTGTCGAGCTTCTGGGCGTGCGCTATTACGTCAAGCGCTACTGGGGTGCCGGCAAGGGTTTGCGGCGCTATCTGGGGCGTCCCAGGGTCAAGGCCGA
>CAYSBF010000222.1:0-2316 GCA_964429025.1 uncultured Pelagibacterium sp. | reverse complement strand
TCAATTCGCTCGAAGAGTTGACGCGGTTGACGGAGAAGGAGTTTCTCGCGTTGCACGGGATCGGGCCGGCGTCATTGCCGGTGATCCGGGCGGCATTGGATGCGGCGGGGCTGGATTTCAGACGCGAATAGGCGGGGCTTTTCCGCAACTTTGTCGGCGTCCTGCCTTGACTCCGCCGCCCATTGCGGGGCAGTTGCGCGGCCCAGCACCGCGCCATAAGGTTCCGGCATAAAAGGAACATCCGTTCGGAGGGGTCATGAGCAAACCCGCATTCACTTTCCCCGGCCAGGGCAGCCAGGCCGTCGGCATGGGCCGCAATCTCGCGAATAATTATGCCGAGGCTCGGGCGGTTTTCGAGGAAGTGGATGACGCGCTCGGCTTCAGGCTTTCCTCTGTCATGTTCGAAGGCCCGGAAGACACCCTGCGGCTCACCGAAAACGCACAGCCCGCGCTGATGGCGGCCTCCCTTGCGGTGATCCGTGTTCTGGAAGCTAAGGGAATTACGGTCGGCGAGAGGGCAGCCTACGTGGCCGGCCACTCGCTCGGTGAATATTCGGCCTTGTGCGCCGCCGGCAGCTTTTCGCTGTCTGATACCGCGCGCCTCCTCCAGATTCGCGGCAAGGCCATGCAGCAGGCGGTTCCGGTGGGGCAGGGGGCCATGGCAGCCCTTCTTGGGCTAGACCTCGAAGTGGTGAAGGAAATCGCCGCAGAGGCTGCCAGGGGCGAAGTCTGCGACGTCGCCAACGACAACTCTCCGGGCCAGGTCGTCGTGTCGGGAAATCTGGCCGCGATCGAGCGGGCCATAGAGATCGCCAAAAGTAAGGGGGCCAAGCGCGCGCTGGCGCTCCCGGTCAGCGCGCCGTTCCATTGTGCCCTGATGGCCCCCGCCGCCGATGCCATGCGCGAGGCACTGGCTGCGGTCGAAGTGAAGACTCCGGTTGTGCCGGTCGTTTCCAACGTTCTCGCCCGGCCGATCGCCGACCCCGAAGAAATCCGCAACCGTCTGGTCGAGCAGGTTACCGGCATGGTCCGCTGGACCGAGAGCGTAAGCTGGCTATCCAAGGAAGGCGGAGTGTCCGAACTCTATGAACTCGGCACAGGAAAGGTTCTGACCGGCCTTGCCAAGCGTATCGACCCCGGCCTTTCGGCGCAGGCGATCGGAACGGCAGAGGATATCGAAGCATTCGTCGCTGCGCGCGGTTGAGTCTCAAGGAAAGGGCCCAGACAATATGTTCGACCTTACAGGCAAGAAAGCGCTGGTCACCGGTGCGAGCGGCGGGATCGGCAGCGCGATCGCGAAAGCGCTGGCGGCGCAGGGCGCCGAAGTGGCGCTGAGCGGCACCCGGATCGGTGCGCTGGAGGACGTGGCCAAGGATATCCCGAACAAGACGCACATCCTGCCGTGCAACCTGGGTGATCTGGATGCGGTTGAACGGCTCGTGCCAGATGCCGAGGCTGCACTGGGCGGGCTCGATATCCTCGTCAACAACGCCGGCATGACCCGCGACAATCTGTTCATGCGCATGAAGGACGAGGAGTGGGAAGACGTCCTCAAGATCAATCTTTCGGCCCCGTTCCATCTGACGCGAGCCGCTGTCAAGGGCATGATGAAGCGCCGCTTCGGCCGCATCATCTCCATCACTTCGGTGGTGGGCGTGGTGGGAAATCCGGGGCAGGGCAATTATGCCGCGACCAAGGCGGGCCTTGCGGGCATGTCCAAATCCCTGGCTTACGAGGTCGCCAGCCGAGGCATCACCGTCAACATGATAGCACCCGGTTTCATTGCCTCGGCCATGACCGACGAGTTGAACGAAAAGCAGCACGAAACCATTCTACAGAAGGTTCCGACGGGACGTCTTGGCACCGCAGATGAGGTGGCGGCGTGCGCCGTGTTCCTTGCCAGCGATGCCGCCGGTTACATCACCGGTCACACCCTTAATGTGAACGGCGGCATGGTGATGATCTAGCGCACATCAAAGGGCTTGCGTCCGGAAGCGCTGGCGATATGGTCATCGCCAATAAAGTGTGTTAAGTGCGCCGGCACATTGTGGCCGGCAAGCGAGGAAGAGAGCAGAAAACCCCTTCATCCCGGCACTGCGACGGAGCCAATTGATCCTGTCTATACGCTCCATGCGGTAACAATGCTAAAGATCAACAAACGATTGTCTGCAAAAAGGAACTCAATATGAGCGACATCGAAGATCGCGTCCGTAAGATCGTCGTCGAACATCTCAACGTCGAAGCGGAAAAGGTCACTGAAAAGGCCAGCTTCATGGACGATCTGGGTGCGGACTCGCTCGATCAGGTCGAGCTCGT
>CAYSBF010000221.1:0-2395 GCA_964429025.1 uncultured Pelagibacterium sp. | reverse complement strand
TGCGTCCTGAAATGCTTCGGAATCAATTTTGACAATCAATGCGGCGCCTTGAAGGTGCCCCTCGCAACGCACGGCCCGACGGCGCCGTGCATGCCACTCCCGTTCTGTATCTCATAGCCAGCCATGCCGCGTTGCGCAATGCGATTGGTGATGGCGGCAGAGGTTGTACCACCGCCTCGTCTGAAGCCTACGAACTCAAAGATTATTGGCAATGTCCGTTCGGCTGAGCGATCTGCTTACCGTTTGGGCGCGCTGGCTTTCGAATCGCGATGGTGTCCGGATTCGCCGGGCGGCACCTGGATCGCTTACGGTGACTTCCGGCGCGCCTATCTCATCGTCGACCAACAATCCGCGAGCTGCGCGGCCCCTATTCGGCCAGGCCCTGTGGGCTGTGCTGTGCGACCAGGCACGTCGGCGCGGCCATTGCCGATGTCGACGCGCTGCGGCTGCTGAAGTTCTTGGGCTGAGCGCCAGACAGTCGGCTCTTTGCGGCAAGGGTTTACCCTGGCCACGACGGCTTGGAGGGTGGCATGCGGAGAGACTATGTTGGAGGATAAAGGCATGGAATGTCACGAGTGGTAGCGGGAAATTTGCGACATGACCAACTTTGACTCCGGGCTTGCCAGTCTTGTTGCAAGCCGGTCGATCGCCTAAGCGCACCGGATGATATCGGCAGTCGCACCAACGCTTCGGCGGCTTGGAAATTCCTTTCGCTTTGCGGCCACGACGATCCCAACAACGGACCTCTATTTCCTCAACGCCTGCCGGGATTGGGTCGGGCGCGGCCTTCGGCCCGGCCCCATTGTTCGCGAGGGTGCAAATTCCTTCTCGTCTGGTGATGTCGCAGTCGTGTGCCGGCGCGACACGGCTCAGGTGGTGGGCCGGTTACTCCAGCACTGCCGCCGGTTGGTCTATGTGATCGACGATGATCTGTGGGCTGCGGAGGAAGACTACACATTGCCGGAGGACTATCGGCGCCGGTTGATCGAGCTGCGCGACGGCCAGCACAAGCGCCTGGTCGAGAGGGCCGAGACGGTCGTCGTGTCATCACCCAAGCTCGTGACGCGATATCAGTCGCTGACGAACGTGGTCGCGCTCGATCCCTATTGGTCGGACCCGTTTGCGGATGACCGCCATTTCGACGCCCTGATTGCTGGAGGACCGCTCGAGATCGGCTACTTCGGGAGCGCCAGCCACGCGGCGGATCGGGCGTTTGCACTCGCCGTCTTCGAACGCCTGCTCGATCAGGATGAGCGGATTCGCGCCACGATCGTCGGGAGGGCAGACCTGCCGGCAAAGCTCAGGGGCCATCCAAGATTGCGCATCCTCGATCCGTTGCCCTGGTCGCGCCACCGGCGAAGGCTCCGGCGCTTGCGTTTTCACCTTTTGCTCTATCCCACGCTGCCGACACCGTTCAATACCGCGCGCTCGATCAACAAGATGATCGAGCACGCGGTGTTAGGTGGAGTGGGGGTCTATAGCGACTGCTGGGAGTTTGCCGATCGCATCGCCGTTCCGAAGGCCGGATTGTTGGCCAGGAACCGGGTCGAAACCTGGGTTGATGCGGTCTCTGAGCTAACAAAAAACTTCAGCAGACTTAAGGACGCTCAGCAATCTGCCGCAGAAGCGGCCAAGGCGGTAAACGACTTGGAATTTCAACGGGCGTTTTGGAGTGAACGGCTTGGTGCCTAGAGCGTCTTCGATGAACGCGGAGTCGATTTGAGTATTCACTGGGTGCGGATTGTCTGATTCACTGCTCTTGGTGGTTTGCAGGAGCTGATGATGACGAGGAGCCTGAGCGGCGACTTTCGGGGTCGAGTGATTGCGGCGATCGAGGACGGGGTTTCGACGCGGGAGGCAGGGCGACGCTTCCGCGTCGGGATCTCGACGGCCGGGGTCTGATATCGCCGCTATCGCGAGACCGGTGAGATGTAGGCTCGCAAGCAAGGCCAGCCGTCACGCTCAAAGCTCGACGCGCACGAGGCCCTCATCCTCAACCCCATCGAGGCAGCGCCGGACGTCACGCCCGCCGAGATCGAAGAGCGCCTTGGCGCCGAGCGCGGCGTGCGTGCGGCACCCTCGACGGTGTGGCGGTTCCTCGACCGGCGCGGCAACGGTCCGATGAACGGTCCGGCGTTCCTGGCATATGCCGAGCAGATTCTCGCACCCGAGCTTCGTCCCGGCGGCGTCGTAGTCATGGACAATTTGCCGGCCCGCAAGATCAGCGGCGTGCGAGGCGATTGAGAAGGTTGGAGCCTCCTGTTCCTGCCGCCACACTCGCCGGACCCAACTCGTGTATGGTTGGCTCCTACGGGTCGGGTCAAGAGTGATGGTAGTGTACTGAAGGTTCTGCAATTTCGCTGAGAGGGCGGTCATGGCAGGCTGGTGATGTTCA
>CAYSBF010000220.1:0-2429 GCA_964429025.1 uncultured Pelagibacterium sp. | reverse complement strand
CATCACCGCCGTTTCGGCCAAGAAGCAGCGTGAACTGGCTCGCGCCATCAAACGCGCCCGCTTCCTGGGCCTTCTGCCCTACGCCGTAAACTAAGACGTTTACCGGCCACGTTGGGAACCGGGATGGTCCCGGTTCTCTAACCGCCCGTGAGGCGGGACAGCACTGGAGAATCCAAATGAAAGTTATTCTGCTTGAACGCGTCGGCCGTCTCGGCGGCATCGGCGACGAAGTCAACGTCAAGGACGGCTTTGCCCGCAACTTCCTGCTGCCGCAGGGCAAGGCGCTCCGCGCTTCGGAAGCCAATCGCGCAAAGTTCGAGAGCCAGCGCCAGGCCATCGAAGCCCGCAACGCCGAACGTCGTGCGGAAGCCGAGGCTGCGGGTGCGGAGCTCGACGGCAAGTCCATCGTCATCGTCCGCCAGGCCGGCGAGACCGGCCAGCTTTATGGTTCGGTGTCGGCCCGTGACATCGCCGAGGCCTTGATCGCCGATGGCGCCAAGGTCGAGCGCAACCAGATCGATCTCGGTGCGCCGATCAAGACTGTCGGCCTGCACACGGTTTCAGTCGTGCTGCACGCCGAAGTCATCGTTTCGGTCACCGTCAATGTCGCACGTTCGGCCGACGAGGCGGAGCGGCAGGCGGCCGGTGAGGACCTCGCCCGCAAGAACTACAACGACGACGAAGAACCCTTCGTCTCGCTTGCCGGTGTAGAGGACGAAGACGCCGAAGAGGGCGTGGCCGAGACTGCAGGCGAGGAAGAAGAGGTCGCCTGACCTCTTTAGCTAGCGAATCATCGGCGGGCCGGGCTTTCTGAGTCCGGCCCTTTCTTTTTGTCCAGCCGGAATCTCATTATCCCCGACCTTAACAGAGACCGAATCACGGTAGGCTGGATAAGGATTGTTGCCCCTTGCTGTCGTGCCCGGACCGATGGTTAAGAGAGGGTGAATTCAGACTTCAGGAAGCGCAATGGAAGCAGTACGGCGCCTGACGCCCGTCCCGACGGAATCCGAGGCCAAATACAAGGTTGCTCCGCACAATATCGAGGCGGAGCAGGCCCTGCTGGGCGCAATTCTGGTCAACAACGAGGCGTTTTACCGCGTTTCGGACTTCCTCGAACCGGGGCACTTCTACGAGCCCATCCATCGCGAGATCTACGAAGTCTGCGGCAAGATCATCCGCACCGGCAAGACCGCCACGCCCGTCACCGCAAAGACCTATCTGCCTGACGACCTGCTCGAGGGCGTCACCATGGCGCAATACCTCGCGCGGCTGGCAGCCGAGGCGACGACCGTTCTCAACGCGGCCGACTATGGCCAGGCAATCTACGACCTTGCAATCCGCCGCAACCTCATTCTCATCGGGGAGGAGGTTATCGACAGCGCATATAATGCCGAGGTCGAGACGACAGCCACCAAGCAAATCGAGGAAGCCGAGAAACGGCTGTTCGATCTTGCCGAAAAGGGGCGCTACGACGGCGGGTTTCAGGGATTCAACCAGGCGCTCACCGAAGCCATCAACATGGCGGGCGAGGCCTTCAAGCGCGACGGCTCGCTTTCGGGCACGGCGACGGGCCTTACCGATCTCGACCGCCTTATGGGCGGCTTGCAGCGTTCGGACCTCATCATCCTCGCGGCCCGTCCCGCGATGGGCAAGACCTCGCTTGCGACCAACATCGCCTTTTCGGTCGCGCGGGCCTACAAGGCAGAGCCCCTGCCCGACGGGCACATGAAGACGGTCAATGGCGGTGTCGTCGGTTTCTTCTCGCTGGAAATGAGCGCCGAGCAGCTCGCCACGCGTATCCTGGCCGAACAATCGGAGATTTCGTCGGCCGATATCCGGCGCGGCAATATTCACGAAAGCCAGTTCGCCAAGCTGATGGACGTTTCCCAGCTCATGCAGCAGGTTCCGCTGTTCATCGATGACACGGGCGGCATTTCGATCGCACAGCTCGCAGCGAGGGCGCGGCGGCTCAAGCGCCAGAAGGGTCTCGACCTGCTGATCGTCGACTATCTGCAATTGCTGTCGGGCTCGTCGAAAAAGGCAAGCGAGAACCGCGTGCAGGAATTGACCGAAATCACCACCAGTCTCAAGGCACTGGCCAAGGAACTTGATGTCCCCATCATCGCGCTTTCCCAGCTCTCGCGTCAGGTCGAGTCGCGCGAGGACAAGCGTCCCCAACTCGCCGACCTCCGTGAATCTGGCTCGATCGAGCAGGACGCCGACGTGGTGCTTTTCGTCTATCGCGACGAGTACTACCTCAAGAACAAGGAGCCCAAAGAGGGCACCCAGGAACATCTCGAATGGCAGGCCGAGATGGAAAAGGTGCATGGGCGGGCGGAAATCATCATCGCCAAGCAGCGCCACGGCCCCACCGGCACCGTGCAGTTGCATTTCGAGGCGAATCTGACACGCTTCTCCAATCTCGCGCG
>CAYSBF010000219.1:0-2463 GCA_964429025.1 uncultured Pelagibacterium sp. | reverse complement strand
CGTCCCTGCGCACGCCGGAGGAAACGACATTGAACCATTTGCCGCTCATGTTAACGGGCGATCCGTGGGTGAGGTGCCCGCCCGAGATGAGGTCGAGGTCGATGACGGTGTCGCCCGGCTCGAGGAGCGCGAGGAACACCGCCTGGTTCATCTGGCTGCCGGAGTTCGGCTGCACGTTGGCGAAGTTGGCGCCGAAAAGTTCCTTGGCCCGGTCGATGGCGAGGTTCTCGACCACATCCACATACTGACAACCGCCATAGTACCTCTTGCCGGGGTAACCTTCGGCGTATTTGTTCGTCATCACCGAGCCCTGAGCCTCGAGGACCGCTTTCGAGACGATGTTCTCGGAGGCGATCAGTTCGATCTCGTGCTGCTGGCGATCACGTTCATCCGCGATGGCCTGGGCCACGACAGGGTCATGATCGGCAATCGTGCGGGTGAAGAAATCGGGGAAAAGCGGGGTTGTCCCGGTGGCGCTCATTGGCGGACCCTCGACCTTGGAAGATGCGGAATAGCAGGCAAGCAAGCGCGCCCCGATTAGCACAGGGGCAAAGCCGATTCCAAGCAAAGATGAGTGTGCATCAGGGTTTATCGCCCTGCTGCTCGAGACGCCGGCGGAGCTTTGCAATGGCAACCGACTTCATCTGCGCCTCCGATGTATGCATGGGCGCAATGACGACAACCTCGATACCCGTCTCGGCATCGATGGCGGCAACGCGTATCTGGTTTCCGGCAGGGCGGAACTCGAACAGGACCTCTCGCGAACCACCAGGGGCAGGAGTCATTGCCTGCCCCCGCGATCAGGCGATTTCGGGGAAGTCGGTGCGCCCGGTTTTGTCGAACTCGTAGACGTCATCGCGGAAGCTTACGACACCGTTCCGGTTCGCCCAAGCGGTAAAGTAGGTCGTGAAGATCGGCACGGGATTGCGTACAGAAACGTCCAGACGCTCGCCGGAAGCAAAGGTCGAATTCACCGTGATGATGTCGTAGCCGTTGTCGCGCAGAACCCATGCGACGAGTTCGTCGACGTTCGAGACGCGTACGCAGCCCGAAGAGTGGAAGCGCTGATTCTCCGAGAACAGCCCGCGGTCCGGCGTATCATGCAGGTAGACCGCATGGGGGTTGTGGAAGTTGATCTTCACGTGCCCCATCGAATTTTCCGCGCCCGGATCCTGGCGAAGCATGTAGTTGACCGCTTCGTCCGTGGTCCAGTCGATCTCGTGGGGCTGCTTTTCGTTGCCGCGCCAGTCGAAGATGCGGATGTTGTATTTGGTGAGGTACTCGGGGTCCTCGTTCATCAGCCGGATGATATCACGCTGAATGATCGACTTCGGCACCGTCCAGTACGGGTTGAAGTTGATCTCGTGGATCCGGCTGCGCAGGATCGGGGTTTGCCTGTCGATCCGGCCGACGACGGCGGTATGCCGCTGCACGATCTGGTTGTTCTCAACCGCCTCAATGGTGGCTGCGGGAATGTTGACGTTGACGTAGCGGTCGGTCAGCTTTCCTTCCAGCGCACGGACACGCTCGAGGTTGAGGTTGATCTGGCGCAGACGCTCAGCGGTTGGAACCGTCATCGTCCAATAGGTGATCTCGTCGATCTTGCCGTTGATCTGCAGGCCATGACGGGCCTGAAAACCGCGAACGGCGGCATCGACCTTGGAGTCGAAATCGTTGCTGACCCCAGCTTCCTGCGGCAGGTCTCCCGTGTAGATCAGGTATTCGCGCAGGGGGCGCACCTGGCTTCGGCTATTGCCGAGGACGAGGTTGTAGACGCTCGTGGGGGGCTCGGGCCATCCGCCCATATCTGTCAGGCGCTGGTAATATTCTGCCACGCGCTGAAGGTTGTATTCGGTATCGAGCGACACGATCGGGTCGGGTCCGCCGATAGCCTCCATGGCGAGGCGCGAATTGGCTTCCCGGTCCGTTTCGCGGAGAATCCTGCTGGTGGCAAAGCTCTCCAGCAGGCCCTCCTGCGCAATGGCAGGCATGGGAAAGGCGGCGGCGGCCGCAAAACCAGCAATAGTCTTGAGCGCTGTGCGTCTGTTGGTCTTGGACGAAATGTCACGCATTCGATTCGTTAGCCTGTCGCAACGGGTTGGGGTGCAGTTCGGTAGCCTTGTGCACCATGATCGTTCGGTTCTCAACGCCGCTCACTGTCCCGTTACCTGAAATCATCAACTCGAGGGAAGGAGCACGCGGACGGTTCTTATACCGGCATCGGCCCGGCTAAAATGCGTTTGCGGCGCAAATAAGAAACGCCGGCGCGGCGGCCGGCGTTTGCCTTGTCGATGTGGCTCGCTTGCCACAGATGGTTTGAGGGCTCAGAGCTTGTAAAGGATCTGGTCGACCCAGAAGCGCTCGAGACGCGAAAGAGCGGTGTTGAGGCCGGAGAAATCGTCCTCACCGAGGCCACCGACCTTCTCGATCGACTTGAGGTGACGATCGTAAAGTTCGTCGATC
>CAYSBF010000218.1:0-2477 GCA_964429025.1 uncultured Pelagibacterium sp. | reverse complement strand
GTAAGCCTCCGCTAAGGACCGCCTTGGCTTGACCGGGCGGTCTGATAGCAGACTGTCGGTATGGATATCTTTACAGATAGAAGCCGTGTCGAACGGCTCGAGATCGTGGATACGGGCCGGCGTCGGCGGTTCAGTGAGGCCGAGAAGCTCCGGATCGTCGAGGAGAGTTATGCGGGTCCGCGAATGGCTTCGGCGACGGCGCGTCGGCATGGCCTTGCAGTGCCGCTGCTGTTTGCCTGGCGCAAGGCATATCGCGACGGCCGGCTGGGCAGCGAAGGTCCGTCGTTCTACCCGGTGCGGGTTGATGAGGATGGGTCCCATGCCAGCGACGGCGGCCTTCCACCAGAGCCGCCCGCGAATGGATCAGCCAGCCCTGTCGAGATCGTGCTGCGCAATGGTCGCCGCATGATTGTGCGCTCCGATATCGCCCCATTTGCGCTGGGGCGTCTGCTCGATGTGGTGGATCAATGATCCCCGTTCCGAGCGGGACCCGGGTATGGCTGGCGGCCGGCCACACTGACATGCGAAAGGGGTTCAACTCTTTGGCCCTGGTGGTCCAGGAGGTGCTCAAGCGTGATCCCCACGGCGGACATCTGTTCGTGTTCCGGGGTCGCAAGGGCAATCTGGTCCGCATCATCTGGCATGATGGTCAGGGGGCATGCGTATTCACCAAACGGCTCGAGCATGGGCGCTTCCTTTGGCCCTCACCAGCCGACGGTGTTGTGACGATCTCGTCTGCCCAGCTCGGTTATCTGCTTGAGGGGATCGACTGGCGCATGCCGCAAAAGACGTGGCGCCCGCTCTCGGCGGGATGATCTATCGTGCCGCGACACGGTGACTCATCTGGTGTAAAGCGGGGCAAATCGGCTCGTGACCGGAGGCGAGTTCTGTTAGGTTCGCGACATGGTCGAACCTGCCGGAAACGCCGAGATTGCTGCCCTTCGCGCTGCACTTGCCGCAGCCGAACAGCGCGCCGATCTGGCTGAACTGAAGGCGGCGCAGGCTCGAGCTGAAGCCGCCCGGGTTCGCGCGGAAAAGACCGATGGCGAGGCCGAGATCGCCCGTCTCAAGCTCGAGATCGAAAAGCTCCGGCGCAGTCTTTATGGACAGCGGTCCGAGAGGAAGGCCAAGCTTCTCGACCAGCTTGAGTTCGAACTCGAGGATCTCGAAGCGGCGGCGACCGAAGACGAGCTCGCCGCCGAAATGGCCGCAGCCAAGACCACGCCGGTCAGGGCCTTTACCCGCAAGCGGGCGCAACGGCGCGCCTTTCCCGAGCATCTGCCGCGCGAACGCGTCGTGGTGCCAGCGCCCGAAGCCTGCGAGTGCTGCGGATCGGACCACCTGGTCAAGCTGGGCGAGGATGTGACCGAGACCCTCGAGGTGATCCCGCGTCAGTGGAAGGTGGTCCAGACGGTGCGGGAGAAGTTCAGCTGCCGGGACTGCGAGAAGATCAGCCAGCCGCCGGCGCCGTTCCATCCCACACCTCGCGGCTTTGCCGGGCCCAATCTTCTGGCAACGATCCTGTTCGAAAAGTTCGGCCAGCATCAGCCGCTCAACCGCCAGTCCGAACGGTTTGCCCGCGAGGGCGTGCCTATCAGTCTCTCGACGCTGGCCGATCAGGTTGGTGCCGCAACGGTGGCCCTCAAGCCCCTCCATGATCTGATCGCCGATCACGTGATGGCCGCCGATCGCCTGCACGGGGACGACACCACCGTGCCGATCCTGGCCAAGGGACAGACCCGAACGGGTCGGGTGTGGACTTACGTATGCGACGATCGCCCCTTCGGCGGCACCGATGGTCCGGCAGCTCTGTTCTTTGCCTCTCCCGACCGCAGGGGCGAGCATCCACGGGCTCATCTTGCCGACTATTCCGGCATTCTGCAGGTCGACGCTTTTGCCGGTTACAACGGCCTGTTCGATCCCGAGCGTCGCAGCGAGCCCATTCGCCCCGCCTTTTGCTGGGCGCACGGCCGACGACCCTTGTTCGAGCTTGCCGATATCGAAAGGGTTCGAAAGAAGAAGGGCAAGGGCGGCGCCATCTCCCCGGTTGCGCTCGAGGCGGTGCGCCGGATCGACGAGATCTTTGCCATCGAGCGCGACCTCCATGGCCTGCCGCCTGATCAGCGTCTTGCCAAACGGCAGCGGCTGTGTGCGCCACTGGTCCATGAGCTGCACACCTATATGATCACCGAACGCGAAAAGCTCTCGCGTCACGCCCCCGTGGCTAAGGCCATGAACTACATGCTCGCGCGCTGGGCCGGCTTTACCGCATTCCTTGAGGATGGTCGCATCTGCCTCTCGAACAACGCAGCAGAACGGGCGCTGCGCGGAATTGCTCTGGGCAGAAAAGCATGGCTGTTCGCCGGTTCGGACCGCGGTGCCCGCCGGGCGGCCTTCATGTACACCCTCATCATCTCGGCCAGACTCAACGACATCGATCCCCAGGCTTGGCTCGCCGATGTGCTCGCCCGCATTGC
>CAYSBF010000217.1:0-2504 GCA_964429025.1 uncultured Pelagibacterium sp. | reverse complement strand
GCTGGGGGGCAGAGAGTGCAGGCGCAGGGGGAGTGATGCCGCCAAGGGGGGCAAGACAGAGTAGGGCCAGTAAGAGGTGCGCGGGTTTCATGGGCTTGGCCTAGTTGGTCACTTTCGCGTCAAACACCCAGAGCTTGATGCCGTGCTTCTCGCAGATGCGGCGGCACCGCTGCTCGTCGCGCTCGCTATACCGTGTGGGGTGCCGCAGCAGGACGATGCCGGGCTTGAGATTGAATACGTCGGCGTAGTGCAGCGATTGGCCGATGGCCTGGTACCACTTGCTGCGGTGCGACCATTCAACCTCGATGGCGTATCCATCGTGGATCAGGTCGGCACGGGTGCCATCGGTGGCAGTCACTTCGCGGGCTGCACCCCACTGCTCGGCAATCAAGGCCGCTTCGCCGCGTTCGTCGGCAGTGGCGAAGTTAAACAGCGCCCACAGCAGGACAAGGACTACACATGACGTTGTTAGTGCAACGCGCCAGCCCCGGCCGTGGCGGACAGGATGCTCGATGCCACACTCTGCCGAAACCGTATACCTGTGTGCGCCGTTGCATCTCGGCGGGAATGGATGCAGGGGCCTCATTTCTCGCAGCACTCCTTGCAGCAGTCGCACGCCTCACAAGGGCACACTGCCGCTGGCTTCTCTGGCGATTCGGGCTTCTTGTTATCGGCCGAAGTCACGCCTAGATAGGCACCCAGCGTGAAACCCACCAGCATGTACCATGTGCTGCTCATAACTCACACTTCCCCTTGAGATCGAACATCCCCTGCGCCGCATCCAAACACGCCTCGTGGAACCGCTCGCTGTTATCCATGTGCTGGTGCGTCAACCGCAGTTCCGCCCCCGGCACGTCCACACCCCGCAGCCGAACACCGAACCCACAGGGCAGGTTCTGCCGCTGGTAGTAATGCTTCACCACGAGGCAGCTATCTGGAAACGTCAGCGGGATCCGCAGCAATCCACCTTCGGCGGGCAAGAGCGCCAGCCACTTGACGGGGTGCGGATATCGCCGCACCGGGTCGCTCAGAACCACCGAATCAACGACTATGCCGCGATGGCTCAGCGCCCAGGCCAGCTTCATGCACCACCAGCCGCCGTAGGAGTAACCATACAGGCGAACGCGGATCGGACCGCGCTCTTGCTTCTCAGCCAGCAGACGGTTGGCAATCTGGTTGTAGTCGTCCTTGTAGGCATGCTCTCTGACGGCGTGCCGTGTGCAGTCGAGCTTTTCAAGCTCCCAGGCGAGGCGCACCATCCCATTCGCGTTGACCTCGTCCACGCGCTGGAGGAATCCGCTGGCGACGATGTGAATGGTTCGGCTCATGGATTGCCCTGCTGCTTTTTGGCTCCATCAAGAGCCCAAACGTGAACAACCGACGACAACAGCCACAGCCACAACAAAGACCTCAAGCAAACAACCTGAATCCGATCGCCTGCGAACGTAAGGCCGATAAATCCAACAACCCACATTGCAATCAGGCAGGCCAGCAGGCAGACAACTCGAATCATACGTACCAGAACCCCGCTGTATGCTCTCTCACGCGGCGATACGCCTCGGCGATGTCCAGGTGGCCGTTGTTGTCCAGGAACCGCAGCAACACTTCGTCGGCCGCAATGTGTGTTTCGAGGGCGTCCGTCAGGCTTAGGGCCTCAAGCGCGGCAATGGCTTGCTCGGGCGTCATGTTGCCTTTCCCGCAGTTCTTGCACGCTTTCGTGGGCGGTGGCGGGGGTGGTATGGCCGCTGACCTGCTTTTCTTCGGCGGGTACTGCGGAGCTTTAGCGTTCATCGCCCCACCCCGATCGGCCGTTGCCACTCAGGCTTCGGAATCGACCTGCTCTCAACCTCGGGATCAAAGTCGGTCGTGCTGCGGATCACATGCGGATCGGCCACGTAGATTGCGACCGTTTTGCCCTCGTGCCTAAACAGGCACTCATGGCCCACCGGCAGGTGGCAGGGCTCGACCATCCGCCAAGCCCGCACCTCGACATGATCGGGCGCCAGGTCGCACCACATGACCTGCGTGAACCGCTGATAGCCGTCGTCATCCTCGACGGTGTTGACCTCGATCAGGTCCACGGCGGCCGTGATGTCCCACGGATCGGCGGGCAGGATCAGCAGCATCAAGCCCAAGAGGTGCGTCATCGCCCCGTCCCCAGAATGCAAAAAGGCCGCGTGGGCAACCGAAGTGCCCAGCGGCCTGTGACCGTCCCCGCTATGGGGAATCTAGTTGTTCATAAGCGCAATGTACGAATCTGGAGAATGCTGGTCAACAGTTCTCCGCAATTGGCGGCTCAGTATCCCCGGAGGTTCCATCCTCGATTGGCGGGCCGCTAAGCCCAGGACCGACGAACCGATATGACAGCCGCGCCTGCCGGGAGCCACAGTGTTCAAGCCGAAGCATCACGCCAACCAGACCGCTATCGTCCCAGATGGTGATTGATTCACGCTCCCTAATGACCCTGTGAAGCATCCGTGCCCTCCTTGTCCCCGCACGGCGGG
>CAYSBF010000216.1:1430-2524 GCA_964429025.1 uncultured Pelagibacterium sp. | reverse complement strand
CTAGGGTATGACCCTATCATGCTGCGCGATCAGCTTTTGACAGAGACGATGGAAATCGCGCGTAAATATGCCGATCGCTATATTCCGGAAGCCATTCCGGCGCGTTCCGTCTGGACCCGGCATCACCGGCCCGGAGTGGTCATGACACGGGAACCGCGTCTTGAGTGAGATCGTCCGCGTCATCGCCCTGGCCATTGTCACTTTTTTTGTGACGGCGGTCGTTCTGGTGCTCTCAAATCCCGAGCTCACTCATGTCGTATTGATGCGGCTGGGCATTGATCCGGGCCAGGAGGCGAGGGTCGAAACCGGGCGCGCTACTGAAGCCCTGGTGCCCGGGGAGCGGGTCTTTACCGTCCAGCATCCGCAGCGGGAACGCTGGACCGGCCTCATGGGCTTTCCCTCCAACGCGGAGCTCCGCTTTCCTGTGCCGCGTGATCTTTCCGTTACGGGCGGACAGTTGCAGCTGGTCCTCAGCACGCAGATGATCGAGAATGGCGATGGGCTGATAACGATCGCGGTGAACGGGGTACAGCGGGACGCGCTGGTACTCGAGGCGGGCCGCCAGACCCTGCAACTGCTCTACGATCTGACACCCTCCGATCTCGCGGGCGATGCGGTCGTCGTTGCCCTCTCGGGCAATGGCACCACAAACCACGGCCAGATCTGCCCCACCAATGTCACCAATCTCGGGGCTGCGGTAGAACTCGCCCCGACAAGCGCGCTGCTGCTCGAATTGTCCTCGCCTGCAACCAGCGAAGAGGCAGAACTCGCCGCCATGTCCGCGTCGTTGCAACTGGACTGGTCAGGCTCCACTGTGCCGGTCTGGGCGGCTCAGTATCTGACCCGCCTGGCTGTGCACACCGAACTCGCGGCGACCGAGACATCCGAACTGGTTCTTGATCCAGGGCAGGCGGAAGTCTTTATGCGCGGAGAGACCGGCGGTTTCGTCATCGGGGGCGTTCCGGGAGTGGAGCATCTGGCCACTTTGCGCGGCGGTGCGCTGCCGGCTGTGTATGGTGCGTCATGGCCCGTACCGGCGCAAGTCCTGGGCGCCGATCTGCTTCAGCGCGTCGACGTTGCGGGCATCGGCCTGC
>CAYSBF010000216.1:0-1420 GCA_964429025.1 uncultured Pelagibacterium sp. | reverse complement strand
CTGGGCGCCGATCTGCGCGCCAACACCTTCCGGGGCAGCCGGCGCTGGGAGATCAGTTACAAGCTTGCCGACATGCCGCGCGGCATCGCTCCTGATGCGCTCAATCTCGAACTGGCAACCAGCACCTTGGCCGGGTCCTATAACTGGGTGGTGCGGGTGATGCTCAATGACCAGCTGATCTATTCGGCCGAGCATGACGGGCGGTCCGACCGGATTTCACATCGAATCCCCCTACCATCCGACAAGACATGGCTCAACAACCGGCTCGTTGTGACCCTCACCGATCCCTCGCCCAATCAGGGGATTTGCCGCGCGGGGCCCGAGGCTGCGGCACAGATGCTCGATACGACGACATTGACCTACGCCGACGCCAGACCCGCAAACGCGCGTGAGCTGGTGGTCAGCGCGCTCGCCGCTGCCCCGACCGTTACGCTTGATGCACCCGAGACGCTCACGCAGGCAAGCGCCGTCCACGCTTCGGGTCTTCTGTCCATGGTGCTGCCGCTCACGACACAAGCGGAATTTGGCGAAACCGAAAGCACGACCACTGTCACGATCCTCGACCAGCAGTCCATCGGCGCGCTGTTGAACGAGGACAACGGCACCCCGGCCTACCTCGTCTATCCCGGCAATGCCGAGGATCCGGTGCATATCGATGTCGAAGAGTTTTCGGCAGATATCCAGCCACAGCTGGGCGCCAATGGCAGCGCGCTGCTGGTCCGATGGCAGTAGCCGAGCCTGAAGTTTCCGCCGATGCCCACAAGGCGCTCGACCACGCGCAGTACTACTCGGTCGATAGCGCGCCAAAGCGTTTTGCAAGGCAGGTCCCTCCCTCGGCTGCGCCGCGAGTCCTGGCGATAACGCTGATCGGCTCGATCTCCGCCAGCTATGCGCTCAATGCAGTCGAGCCTCTGGACAGTTTCTTCCCGGAGGGAGACTTCTACTTCGCGCGCTATGACGGCACCTATACGCTACCTTTGCGCCTCTTCATGATCTCTTTCTACATTGGATACGCCTCGGCGATTTCTGCCACGCGAGAGGGTAAGCTCCGGCACGGCCTCGACCTCGTGCTGACCTTTCTTACCGTCTGCGCCGTCTTCGATCTGATGACGGTAGCCATGCTGCTCACCATTGATGTGCATATGCCTCTGCATGTCGGGATGGTCTTGTCCGGCCTTGCAGGGCTGATGATCTTTTCGCTCAAGATACTGCACAATGCAGACCTTCCCGAGCGCACCAGCGTTCCGCTCGACGACCATGTCCGCGCGCCTCCGCTGATCCTCGCCGGCATCGTCATCGGCATTTCGGCCTTTCTTTCGATGTGGGTTGCGAGCCTTGATCTTGCCGCGATACGCGTCCTTCGCAGGGTCGCGCTTCTCGGCGGCATGGGCCCGGGCGTCTTCCTGTTTCTGCCGCTGCT
>CAYSBF010000215.1:0-2555 GCA_964429025.1 uncultured Pelagibacterium sp. | reverse complement strand
GCCACATTTTCATAAACCCGTGACTTTTTGAAAAACTATGGGACGCAGAGGAAGACAAAGCACGGCGGCTCTGGGGGTGGTGAAACCAGTTGCACTGCCGCAGCGACCGCCACCGCCTGCCGACTTGGACAAGGGGCAGGCCGCTCGCTGGCAAGAAATTGTAGATTCCCTTCCCGCCGATTACTTTCGTCCATCGGACCTCTCTGTACTGGCGGATATGATCCGCAATGAGTGGCTGGTGCGCGACTGCGACAAAGAGATCAAGGCGCATGGCAGCCAGACACTCGGCGACAAGGTGCACCCTGCTGTGGTCGCCAGAAACAGACACCAGGCGATGATCATCTCACAGCAGAGGGCGCTACGGCTCTGCCCCTCTCAGCGCATGCGGCAAGACGCCGCCGCGCTCAATAACACCAGAGCAAGAAAGCCTCCACATGCAAAGTAGTCCTGCGAAACCATTAGTCCTGGACGAGCGAGAGACCAGGTTGATTGTTGCTGTCCGCGAGTTGAAGCGGCATCGGTTTGGTTACGCCCTGGCGAAGGTACACGAGGGCGAGTTGACGGACATTGAGAAAACCTTCAAGGAGAAACTGACCAAGTAGGCAGAGGTTTGCGACCGCCACAAGGCGGAGCTTGCAGGGGGACACACACGTCTGGCTGACCGTTACAACGGATGCCGGGCTCCGAGTGCGGAGACCGTCCGTTGTCAGAGTTCGAACTCAGGTCGGAGCAGGCTGCCGACTGGATTCAACGCCACTGCCGCGTGCCGGAGGGCATGCACGTTGGCAAGCCGGTGGTGCTGCACCCAGAGCAGCTTGAAATCCTGCGTGGGATCTACGACAGCCCAACCCGCCGTGCGATAATCAGCTTCGGACGAAAGAACGGCAAGACGTCGCTATCGGCGATGCTACTGCTGCTCCACCTGTGCGGACCGGAGGCCAAGCCAAACTCGCAGCTCTATAGCGCCGCCCAGTCGCGCGAGCAGGCCGGGATTCTCTTTGGCTTGGCGGCCAAGATGGTCCGCATGAATCCCGACCTGAGCGAGTACGTGACGGTCAGGGACACAGCCAAGCAGCTCTATTACGCAGAGCTTGGCACACTCTACCGCGCCCTTAGTGCCGAGGCATCCACCGCCTACGGGCTCTCGCCAGCCTTCACTGTGCATGACGAGCTCGGCCAGGTGAAGGGGCCACGCTCGGAGCTTTACGACGCTCTCGAGACGGCGGCCGGTGCGCAGGAGGCACCGCTCTCGGTGATCATCAGCACGCAGGCGCCGACTGATGGCGACCTCCTGTCGGTGCTGATTGACGACGCCAAGAAGGGAGAGGATCCGCGTACCAAGCTGTTTCTCTGGGAGGCCGACGCCGACGCCGACCCGTTTGAGGAGGAGACCTGGCGCCAGGCAAATCCCATGTACGGGATCACTCTTAATCCCGATGAGGTGAGGGAGCAGGCGGAGCGGGCCCGCCGCATGCCGTCAATGGAAGCGTCGTTCCGCAACCTGATCCTGAACCAGCGCATTGACCAGACCTCGCCGCTCATCCCTCGGGCAGTGTGGGTGGCGTGCGGCGGTGAGCCTGATCGTGACGTGCTGCACGACTCGCCAGTATTCGCCGGCCTCGACCTCTCGGCGCGCAATGACCTCACCGCGCTGGTGTACGGTGCCATGGATGCGCAACGGCGATGGCACGTGTGGGCGGAATTCTTCGCCCCACGTCGGGGGCTGATCGACAGAGCCCGGCGCGACCGGGTTCCCTACGACGTGTGGGCGGAGCAGGGCTGGCTTACGCTCACGCCGGGGGCAACCGTCGAGTATGAGATGGTGGCTGAACGCTTGCTGCAGCTGCGTGACGACACCAACCTTACGGCGATCGCCTTCGACCGGTGGCGCATGGACGTGCTGGAGAAAGAGGTCCAGCGCCTGGGTGTGGACCTCAAGCGCGCGCCAGATGGGCCGCTTGTTCCCCACGGTCAGGGGTTCCGTGACATGAGCCCCGCGATCGATCTGTTGGAGGGCGCTCTCGTGTCAGGTCATGTGCTGCACGGGGGCAACCCCGTGCTCATGTGGTGCGCTGCCAACGCGGTGGCAACCACGGACCCAGCGGGCAACCGCAAGCTGGACAAGGCGAAGGCGCGTGGACGGATCGACGGGCTCGTTGCCATGGCGATGATGATGGGTGTTTCCGTCGCATCGCTCAACGAGTCGAAACCCTCGGTGTACGAGGAGAGAGGGCTGCTGGAGCTATGAAGCATGCTGCGAATGCACTGACCGACCTGATGCTGTTTGGAGGGGCAGCAGCCGTGTCCTACGGGGCATGGGAGTGGTTCCATCCCGCTGGATGGATCGTTGGAGGATCTCTCGCCATTGCCACCGCCGTTCTGCGCGGTTTGGGCGAGGCGAAAGGCAAGGTGGCGAAATGAGCTTCACCGCCTCGCTGTTTGGCGCCTCTTACGGCCCATCGCACTCGGTGGGTGATCCCAATGCGTGGTTCATTCGACACGTCGCGCCGACCACACATGCAGGCCCCCCGGTATCGGAACACACGGCGCTACAG
>CAYSBF010000214.1:0-2561 GCA_964429025.1 uncultured Pelagibacterium sp. | reverse complement strand
AACAGGAGCAATCACTATGCTTGGGTCTATCTTCGCCGGTATCGCCGGTAATGTCGTCATGGGCTGGGTCTGGAGGCGGGTTCTCGAAATCGGCGGCTGGCTCGGGGTCGCCGCCTCGATCTATGCCGGGCTGCCGCCTGAATATCAGGGCGTTGTCATCGCCATTCTGACGGGTCAGGGCGGTTCGCTTTCGATTGCCGCTGTGTTCGGCTTTGCGGTCTACATCTGGTCACAGATCATGAGCTTTCGCTCGACGGTCAAGCCGCAGGTCGTGACGCCGGATAAGAAGCGCCGGGAACTGACCGAAGCCGAAGCCCGCGCCATCACCGGCTATTCCGGCCCCATCGAGGACCGCACTCAATAAAGCGGCCCTGACGGGTGCGGACACACCCGCCAGAGCCTGACCACAATGCCAGCATGGGGGCACCATGGCTATGAGCATCTTTGCAGTCTCAATCATTGAGGGGCGGTAAATGGCGGGCACTGATGAAGATGCGTTGGGGCGTAACCGCATGACGTTGACCAAGCGTGTCGAGCTTCTGGAGCGGGACCGCGCTCAACAGTCCAGGGCCATAACAGAACTGGTCGCCACGGTCGGGAAGGGCTTCACCGACGAGCAGCTAGGCTAGATCAGGGCGGCATTCCGGGAGGAACTGGCAGACGCCGGATTGCGCCTTGACGGCGCCGAGCAACAGGACGAAGCGAGGGAGGATTTTCGCTTTCTTCGCCGGTTACGCCTTCGGCTAGATGGTGCCGCTTCCAAGATCGGTTGGCTGTTCATAGCCGCAGCTTTCGGGGCCGTCATGTATCTGGTCAATCTGGGGCTGAGCGCTTGGAAGGGCGGGCCATGAAAAACACCGTCACATGCCCGCTCTGCTCCAAGCCGATCCGCCACTGGCAGCCGGCGAACATCGCCAAGCCCGGCAATGTCGAGGAACGCACGCTGGTGATCATGTTCAGGTGTTGCGGGCAGGGTCACATGCTCGCGGCTGACTTTGAGGTCAGAGTGGTGCCTATCGGGTGCGGGCAGGCAGTTAAAAAACAATAGCAGAATCAATGGGCGCTTATAAGCAGGTGCGGGGCGCCTAAGCCCTGTATTTTCAGCGGAATTTCGCAGATTGTCATCGCCCACCATTTTCCACATCTCACGCGCCGTACCGTTCGCCGCATGACGCGCTAAAGCCGCGCTATGCGACTCTCTGGCACTCCGATGGGGCGCGCGAAAGCGCGGGCCGCAGTCGCGGCCTTATTCCGGTTCGAGGCTTACCCTGGTACCTCCACCATTCCCATTGCACCTGTTATTCCATCGGCGGACGCGTGCGGCGTTGTGCCTTGACGGCGCTGCGGCGGGCCTTGCTTTCCTGGCGTCTAATCCTCGAAGCCAGAGTTGGTCTCGTTGGCCGCCGCGGCTTGGGCGGGGTGGCGGCGGCGCGGATGAGGTCGACGAGGCGGGTAATGGCTTCCTCGCGGTTGCGACTTTGAGAGCGATGAGTGTCCGCGAAGATGATGAGCACGCCATCAGTGGTCATCCGGCTGCCGGCGAGGCGTTTGAGACGGGGCTTGATACCGTCGGGCAAGGATGGGGAGTTCTCGACATCGAACCGTAACTGGGCTGCGGTCGCGACCTTGTTGACGTTCTGGCCGCCAGGCCCGGAGCTCCTGACGAAGCTGAAGTCCAGCTCACTCTCGTCGAGCGCAATCCGATCGGTAATCGGGATCACTGGCCCGTCACCATGTCAATCGAGCTTGACGGCGGTGCCGTAAGCAAGGATTTCTGCCGCGCCCTGCGAAACGGCTGAAGTCGAAAAGCGCATCGCAACGATTGCGTCGGCGCCTTTGGCGCGAGCGTCGGCGACCATGCGGTCATAGGCTTGCTCGCGGGCTTCCGCCATCAGCTTCGTGTATTCGCCGACTTCACCGCCAACGAGGTTCCGAAGGCCTGCCACGATGTCGGTGCCTACATGGCGGGCGCGGATGGTGTTGCCGCGGCAAATGCCGACTGTTTCGGTGATTGTGCGTCCGGCGACGGTTTCGGCTGTGGTGACGATCATTGTTGAATTCCTCTGGCCGGTTACTGGTCCACGTTCCTGTCGTAATAGTCGTCTTCCTTGTTCGTCAGCCGCTGGTAGATGACCATTCCGAGCAGGCCAAGTCCCACCGCCAGGGGAACGAGAAGGAAGATGCCGTAGGGCAGGGCGGCGAGTATGCCGGTCACGGCCGTCGCCAGCCAAAGCACGGCAAAGATTATCACGATGATGAGGGCTACAGTGTCGAGGCGCATTTCCGGATTCCTCCACTCCGGGCACAGACACGCGCCGGGTCCGGATGAAAGATATGGGCTGAAAGCCAAGGTTTCACAAGACCTTGCCGCCATATTTGTCGGTCCTGATTGCCTCTGCCGGAAGGAGCGACAATTTCCACCCAAGACGGTGCCGAACCCGCTTGACTTGCCTTCGGGCGCCCGTTAAACGAAGCCCACCTTGCGGGGACGGCACACGCCCTCGATAAGGGGGTGTAGCTCAGTTGGTTAGAGCGCCGGCCTGTCACGCCGGAGGTCGCGG
>CAYSBF010000213.1:0-2565 GCA_964429025.1 uncultured Pelagibacterium sp. | reverse complement strand
CTCATGGTCTTTGTGGAGGACGGGTCAGAGGAATATCCACTGGACGGCGCGCGCGGCCGCGATGCATCTCATCGAGAGATGTAAGAGGTAAATTTCTGAAACTGGGTTGCCGGTCGACTCTTGCCGATTATGAATTTTGTTCGCTCCGGAGGCGCAAATTGGAGGATTGCCATGCGGCGTTTGATCATCGCAATATTTTCGCTGTGCTTTGCCGTTCTGTGTGGAGCGCCCTCAATCTTTGCCCAGGTCGACGACGTTCCCGGATCGTCCGATCATCCGGCGGTCGGCCGCTACGAAGGGGCGAGGATCGGCTTTTACGAGACCAAAGCTTATGAAGAGCTCAGCCTGCCCTTCAAGGCCCTTGATCCCGGCGATCAGAATGACCCTTCCGCATGGCAGACGGAGCTTGCCGGGGAACTCACCTCCATTCGTTACGAGGGGCCGGGCGACCGTTCGATCCTGGAGGTGATGCGCAACTACGAGGCCGCCTTGCAAGCAGAGAGCTTCGAGATCCGCTTCTTCTGCCGCAACGAGCAGGAGTGCTCACCCGCCCGTGCGAGCTCAAGCTTCTGGGACGCCGCACGCGGCGGGATCGGCATGCCCACCACATGGGACACGACCGTCTATCTGCTTGCCGAGCGCGATGATGGTGAGGGCAAGCTGACGGTCGGCATGCTCGGCGTGGAAACCGCAGCGCGAAGCGGTCAGCCTCTGACCCCGCATGTCGCCATGACCATCGTCAAAAGCCAGCCCATGGAGACGGACCGCATCAGTGTCATCGAGGCGAACGAATTGCAGCAGGCCTTGGCAAAGGATGGCCGCATCGCGATCTATGGCATCTATTTCGACTTCGACGATGCCGAGCTCAAGCCGGAATCGGAGCCGCAGATCACCCAGCTTGCCGGTTTGCTCAAGGACAATCCGCAACTCAGTGTATTGATCGTCGGCCATACGGACGGTCAGGGCGCATTCGACTACAATCTGTCGCTCTCGCAGCGACGAGCCCAGGCCGTGGTCGATGCTCTGGTGACAAACCATGGCATCGCCTCAGGCCGCATGACGCCGGCTGGCGCCGGCATGGTCGCGCCGGTTGCGACCAATCGCACCGAGGAAGGCCGTGCCAGGAATCGGCGCGTCGAGATCGTGGAGCTGGTGACGCGGTCGGAGTAAGCATCGTCATCGGGAGGATGATGTCCAACACCCGAATCTGTTGCGGGAGGCTCAGATGAAATGTCGTTCCAGTCTCGCTATCGCCTGCGCGACGATCCTCGGTACGGTGTCCGCGGCGCTGGCAAACGGCGCGGTGTCCGAATTCCCGGCAGGCGGCCTCGTCTTCAAGTCCGAGGAGAGCATCTCGATCGCGCGCGAGGACCTTGAGATCGGATGGGACCGGATCAATGTCCGCTACGTCTTCGTCTCGTCCGCATCCGAGCCGCTCGTAAGGTCGATCGGCTTCCCCTTGGCAAAGGTTTCGCTGGAAGACGGACCAGACAACATCGAGAACAGGAGCTGGAGCCAGGACGAAGGCGTGGACGATCCGCGTAACTACATGGCTTTCAGGGTCTCCGTGAATGGCAAGCCGCTGACGCCGAAGCTTCACGAATACGCATGGTCCGGGGGAATCGATGTCACTCGAAAACTTCTCGACCTCGACATACCGCTCCTTTCGGCCGACATGGATTCATACGTCACGCTGGCGCAACTGCCGGATGCGACACTTGAGGAGCTGAGACGGCACGATCTGGTGTGGGACGAGGTGCCGCCGGGCGCCGGCTGGATCGCCCCGAAATGGGAATATCAATCCGTCTACGAATGGACTCAGACTTTCTCGCCCGGCGAGACCGTGGTCGAAATCTCCTACCGGCCGCTGTTCGGTGCCGCCGTCGATTACCACCGTTACTATCCGGATGGCGAAGGCGCTTCGCACTATTGCATGGACGAAGCGACCAAGAGGGAGTTCATGACGAGAGGCGGTCAACCGGAGGCGTTCACAGTCGGCTACATCCTGCAGACGGCGAGATACTGGAACGGCCCGATCGGCGACTTCCGGCTGAAGGTCGGCGACGACCTCGGGGTCCTGTTCGCGTTCTGCGTTCCCGAAGGCCTGGAGCCGGCCGGTGATGACCGGAGTTGGACAGCCAGGGACTTCGTGCCCAATTCAGACCTGAAAATCGTGTTCTATGTGTATGGCTAGCGCATATCGCCCACATTACGGCACAAAGCTTTCCGTTGCACACCTGCGCTTATTTCCAATCCTGCTCGTGCTCCTTATGGGCATGGCCGGCAGTGCAACGGCACAGCCGTCCTTTTCCCCGGAGGCGACCGACGCGCTGCCCGAGGGCAACGGAAGGACATATCTCGACCTCATCCGGCTCGTCATGCCAGGAATCGCCGTCAGCGGCAGCGCCTATTCCGACGCCCGCCAGCCAACCGGCATCAGGCATCTCGGAGGCTGGATTGACGGCGATATCGGGTTGGCACCTACTGGTAATCTTGGACTTCAAGCCGTTCCGTTGCGCTCTGGCGGCAGGCAACGGCTGGTGCTGCTGGTAGACTTCGGAATGA
>CAYSBF010000212.1:0-2579 GCA_964429025.1 uncultured Pelagibacterium sp. | reverse complement strand
TTCAAGGCCCGGGAATAGGTCTGCCTCCCGCAACGGCGTGCGCTCCCGCATGCCGTGTGAACCATTCAGGGTTGGGACACTCTCGGAGAAATAACAACAATGGCCGGAATCGAAATCCAGTCCGTCCGCAAGGTCTATCCGGGCAATGTCGAGGCGATCAAAGGGATCGACCTTTCGATCGCGGAAGGCGAACTCGTGGTTCTCGTCGGCCCTTCGGGCTGCGGAAAATCGACTCTTCTGCGCATGATCGCCGGGCTCGAAACCATCACTTCGGGCGAGGTGCGCATCGGGCACAAGGTCGTCAACAAGCTCGAGCCTGCCGAGCGCGATATCGCGATGGTGTTCCAGAACTATGCGCTCTATCCGCATATGAGCGTGCGCGGCAATCTCGAATATGGGCTCAAGAACCGCCGCACCCCGCGCGCCGAGATCGACAGGCGCGTTGCCGAGGCTGCGCGCATCCTAGAGATCGAGCCCTTCCTGGAGCGCAAGCCCCGCCAGCTTTCCGGCGGCCAGCGTCAGCGCGTCGCCATGGGCCGCGCCATCGTACGCCAGCCCGAGGCATTCCTCTTCGATGAGCCGCTCTCCAATCTTGACGCCAAGCTGCGCGGTCAGATGCGTGTGGAAATCCGCCGCCTGCAGCGCACGCTCGGAACGACATCCGTTTATGTCACCCACGACCAGCTCGAGGCCATGACGCTGGCCGACAAGCTGGTGGTGATGAATGCCGGGATGATCGAGCAGGTTGGCGATCCGCTCGATGTCTATTCGCACCCGCAATCACTGTTTGTTGCGGGCTTCATGGGCTCGCCCGGCATGAACCTTATCGCGATCGACCGGCTGCGCGCGCTTGGAGCCCAACTGCCGGAAATGGTGCCGGCAGGAACCGGCACCATAGGTATCCGCCCGGAAGATATCGCGCTCGAAGCCCCCGCTTCATCGCATTTCACCATTGCGGCCGTCCTCGACGGGGTTGAACTGGTAGGGTCCGAAAGCCTCGTTTATGCCAATGTGAATGGGTTGGAAAAGGACGTCATCGTCAGGACGCCCGGCATTCATCGCGGCAGTCCGGGCGATGAACTCACGCTTCATGTTCCGCACATGGCCCTCCACAGCTTTTCATCCGAGACGGGCCGCAAATTGGCGATAGCCTGACACACAATCTGCGCTTTTGATGACAAGGATCACCATTGCCCCCGGCACAGGACCGGGGGCAATGGGTCCAGATGGTGGAGATAGTGCGATGAGAGGGATGATTGCGGCGGTTCTTTTGGTTTTGGCGATGACGTCACCTGCCGTCCTGGCACAAGCGCCGCAAACCTCGCCCTATTTCAAGACGCTGCTGAAATCTCTCCCCGAGGGCAGCTACGAGGCGCACCAAGGATGGGAAGCCGCCCTGCGTGCGCATCTCAAGTCCATGCTCGAAGAACATGACGATGCGGAGAACCGCGCGGCTGTCGAAACCATAATGGATCTCGTCAATACCCCGCGTATCGCGTTCGAAAGCGAGGAGGAATTGATCGGGGACTGGCGCGTGCGCAGCCTTCAGGCCGATCCGCTGGGCGCCTATGTCTATTCCTGGTTCCCCGCCCGGATTTATAGGGAAGGGCAGGCGCTGGTCTTCGACAAGGACTCCGGCAGCCAGCGCCACCGCGGGCTCATGGCGCGCGTCACAGAGGATAGCGTGTTCTTTGCTGGAGCGCTCTATTACGGCTATGAGGAACCGCGCCTTCACAGCGCCCATATGGCACTCGAGGCCGATGCCGACCCCGAGCGCGACACGACGGCGATCATCTACAAGCTCGCCCACCAGCACTATCTGATGGTGTTCGACCACGGGCAGGAGCGCTTCCGGTTTTACGAAATCGGAAAATAGATCCGGCGAACGAATAAGTCTCGTGAGCGTTTGGTGTGCAAAGGAGCATCGCCATGGACGAAAAACGCGACACCCGAAACAGAGAACAGGCGGTCGAGGACGAGGCCGGCGACGGCGCACTCGGCACCGACGGCAAGAATGCGGGCAACGAGGCCGGTAAGGCAAATCGCAAGCTGGAAGATGCGTTCAACAAGCGCGACGCCGATACAGTGCCGGGCGAGACGCCAATAGGCGGTCCCCCCGATTGATGGCTTTGAACGGGCGAAACGCGGGAGCGTGAAAATCGACACCACAACCATCGTCATAGCGGCAATAGCGCTGTTGGCCGTTTGGCTGGTTTTTTCCCTGGTCCGGAAGGCCTTCGGGCTTCTCCTTCTCGCTGCTGTCGGCGTTGCCGCCTACGTGCTCTGGAGCAATCCGGAACTGCTCGAAGCGCTGAAGCGATGGGCCGCAGACCTGTTGGGAGGGTGAGAGTTGAAAGCGCCCGAAAACACGCCGCCCAAGCCCGGCGACGAAACCGAACCGGGTACTAGACAGTCTGCGCCAGGTATCTGTCCCCGCTGCGGCGGCGCCGGCAAGGTCGAGGGCAAGCCGTGCCCCGGTTGCGACGGGACCGGAATGATTGAGGTCATCGTCGGCGACGCCTGACCGCCGCGGTGTTGCTCAGCTGGTGGGAAAAATGGAGCGGGTGAAGGGAATCGAA
>CAYSBF010000211.1:0-2590 GCA_964429025.1 uncultured Pelagibacterium sp. | reverse complement strand
CAAGGACGCTCCGATCCTCGTCCTTGACGAGGCAACTTCGGCGCTCGACTCCGAGGTCGAGGCGGCGATCCAGAGCCAGCTCGACAGGCTGATGGAAGGCAAGACGGTGATCGCCATTGCCCACCGTCTCTCGACCATTGCCGCGATGGACCGGCTGATCGTCCTCGAGGAAGGGCGCGTGGTCGAGCAGGGCAGCCACGCCGAACTCGTCGCCAGCGGCGGCACCTACGCCCGCCTCTGGGCGCGGCAGTCGGGTGGGTTCATCGATGTGGAGCCGGGCGAGGCGGCGGCGGAGTAGCTTATTGATAGCGGCGATTGGGCACGCCCCGCAGCACCCCTCCTCCGACCCGGCTTCGCCGGCCCACCTTCTCCCGCACGGGGAGAAGGGAAGATTCCGTGAATGCTTCGGCTCATGAGCACCCCTCTCCCCTTGAGGGAGAGGGGACGGGGGTGAGGGGTGCAGCGATGGTTCAGGTTGGAAAGAATATATCAAGATATATCTTGAACCATTGGCGCTTCGGGATCATATTCTCCACATGACAATGCAATCCCGAAACCCCGCCGTCTGGATATCCCATCTCTTCGAGACGTGGATCGATCCGTTCCGCCCCCGTGACGATCTTCAGCCGCCAAGCTCCGTCTGGGCCTTTCTCTGGCACTATATCAGCCAGGCGAAGGGGCCTTACCTCACGCTCGCCATAACGGGCGGTCTCGTGGCGCTGTTCGAGGCGCTGTTCTTTTACTACATGGGCCGGCTGGTCGACATACTCGATACCGGGATCAGCGGGGCGGGGTGGAGCGAGTTGCTCGCCCGGCACGGCGCCGAGCTCCTGCTGATGGTCGCGGTCATTTTCCTCGGGCGGTTTATCGTCCCCTCGCTCAACGCCCTGATCGAGGAACAGACCATCGGACGCGGCTTTGTTTCCATGGTGCGCTGGCAGACCTATGCTCATGTCTCCCAGCAATCCATGCGCTTTTTCGCCGACGATTTCTCGGGGCGTCTGGTGACCAAGGTGAGCCAGGTCTCCGGATCGCTCAACGATTTCGTCGCCGGGGTCATGCAGATCGTCTGGTTCCTGTTGATCTATACCGGCACGACCATTTTCCTCTTTGCCCAGCTCGACTGGCGCATGGTGCTGCTGATCCTCGTGTGGATCGCCGTATTCGCGCTGCTCGCCTGGTATTTCGTGCCCCGCATGCGCCAGCGCGCCGCCGACAATGCCGAGGCCGCCTCGACGCTCAATGGCCGGGTCACCGACAGCTTCTCCAACATCCAGACCATCCGGCTCTTCGGCACCGCCGACGACAATGACCGCTATGTCCGCGACGGCTTCGAGCGCTATCTCTTCTCCTCGACCCGGCTTTCGCGCATGGTCACCGGGGCCCGCGCCTCGCTGGGCCTGCTCTCGGCGGTGATGGTCACGGCCTTTGGCGCGCTCTCGATACATCTCTGGGCGAACGGGGCGATCACCGTCGGCGCGGTTGCCTTTGCGTTGAGCCTCATCCTGCGGCTCAACATGATGCTTGGGCGGCTCATGGGTCAACTCAACGGTCTGATGCGCCATTTCGGCGTCATCCAGAACGCGATGGAAACCGTCGCCCAGCCCATCGAGATCATCGACGCGCCGGACGCCAAACCGCTCAAGGTGACCGATGCGGCGATCAAATTCGAGAATGTGCGTTTCCACTATGGCCGCGCGCGCAGTGTCATCGAAAATGTGAGCCTCGATATTGCGTCGGGCGAAAAGATCGGGCTCGTGGGCCATTCCGGGGCGGGCAAATCCACCCTCGTCAACTTGCTGCTGCGTTTTTACGACCTCGAAAGCGGGCGCATCCTGATCGACGGGCAGGACATATCGAAGGTGACCCAGGAATCCCTGCGCGCCAATATCGGCGTTGTCACCCAGGACACAGCGCTCCTCAACCGCTCGATCGCCGACAACATCCTGTTCGGCAAGCCGGACGCGAGCGAGGAGGAAATGATCGTCGCCGCGAAACAGGCCGAGGCGCATGATTTCATCATGGACCTCGCCGACCATCGCGGTCGTAAGGGCTACGCGGCGCAGGTCGGCGAGCGCGGCGTCAAGCTCTCCGGCGGCCAGCGCCAGCGCATCGCCATCGCCCGCGCCATTTTGAAGAATGCGCCGATCCTCGTGCTCGATGAAGCCACCTCGGCGCTCGACAGCGAAGTCGAAGCAGCGATCCAGAGCCAGCTGGAACGCCTGATGGAGGGTAAGACCGTCATCGCCATCGCCCACCGTCTCTCGACAATCGCCGCCATGGACCGCCTCGTCATCCTCGACCGGGGACGGATCGTGGAGCAGGGCACCCACAGCGAATTGCTGGCCCTCGATGGCCATTACGCCCGGCTATGGGAACGGCAGTCGGGCGGGTTTATCGGGGTGGAGGAGGGGGAGACGGTTTAGCCTCCCCCCTTCGCTTCCCCGGCGAATGCCGGGGTCCACCTCGCCCCCGCGCGAGTGGCGGCAATGGGTCCCGGGCCAAGCCCGGGACAGCGAGATCAGAGAACACTTCAGGTCAGCGGAAACACCCCCCGGATATTCGGCTCCCGCAACCACAGCGCCACCCA
>CAYSBF010000210.1:0-2654 GCA_964429025.1 uncultured Pelagibacterium sp. | reverse complement strand
GTATGTCGTCCTCGATGCGAATGCCGCCGATCTCGGTGTAGCCGCGTGAAATTACACGCTGGCCGTACTTGTCGATGAATACCGAGCTTGGGACATATTTTGGTTCGTGCATCACTTCCTCCGCCGATACATGCGATGAGATGTGTAGTACGGACTCGGAGCCGGGGTTCCGACTGTTCGCCCTGCTGGTTGCCAGCCGAGATCACTGTCGGTTAATACCTCGTCACCCTCCTGGATGATTTCTCCTTCTTCCAGTATCCTGTAGTTTTCCCAGTCTGTTTGTTTATTCATCACCATAGATCCTCCGAATAAAGATACGGCGGCCACCGAAGCTGATCGATTTGGCCCGCCTTAATCGCCAGTTCGGCTGCCTTCTTGCGATCAACAAACCGCCCCTCGCTGGTCAGGAAGCCCTCTTCCGAGGATACAGGCAGAGAGTATTCACTTCGGTGCAAGGTATGGATGATGTGGTGATGCCGCGCCGGTTGCGGCATGGTGCAGATCAGTCCATTGTGAGAGATAGCGGCGGCGACGATGATCTCTCGTGCGCTCATCCCTCGCCCTCCTGTGCTTCAAGGGCGCGGATAGCGGCGAGAATGCTGTCTCCATGGCAGCGCGCGGGTTTGCAGAAGCACACCAGATCCTTGCCAATAAGAGGCGTTAGATCGAGTGTCGGCAACACCTCGCGCTCAAATCGGTCACATACCTCATCGCGCGTCCCGTCTCTGCCAATCTTGAACGGGTTCCCCCAAGGCGATCCTCTGCCGATATAGACGGCATCGGGTGGCGCGGTCTTGTGATGTTTATTGTGAACACGCACATCACTCATCGCGGCCCTCCATTTTGAGGGCGGCGCGACCGGCAAACCATTCTAGCGGCTTGCTGTAGGGCACATAAAGCGGATGCCTCGGGTGCCCGTCCTTTGTCGTTCCCAGGCACCAAAGCGGCGTTTCGGCGCGCTCAGCTTGCGTCGTCAGCCAAGCGACCGGACCCAAGTGCCCATGCGCGCCCCATCCGCAAATGATCGTTCCGCCGCTCTGGACGGCGTTCACAAGATGCTCCGCATTTTCGGGGCCAAAACGTTCCTTGGCGGGCAGCGGGGCCAGTTCCCTTGGGTCTGTCGCCCGGTAGGCCATAAGGTTGAGCACAACAATACCGCCATAGCCGTTCTGGCGCGCCCGTCGCTCACACCGCTCCACCGTAGGATCGTTCTTGATCTCATCAGATGTTGATGGATTGAGCATGATGAAGGTGAGCAACGGCTTATCGCTCCACGTGCGCCAGAGCTTGTAGCGATACCTGCCGCAATCAGAGAAGGTCGCGCCGCTCACCTCGAATAGGCCAATGTTCAGCTTATCCCGCATCGCCACCTCCTGCCGTAGGGGCGGTGCGGGCTCCTGTCAGCTCTTGCAATACGAACTCCCGCGAAATGCCCTCCTGCCAACGGCCTACGGATTTGAGCCATGCGATTGCGACATCAGCATCGGCGGTCTTGATGACTTCTTCTCTGACTGCCTTCGCTCGGGCGGCTTCGTAGTGCGCACATTCCGGGCAGCGTCTGGTACAGTCATCGCATCCGCCTTCCGGGTCGATGCAGGCGAATTCCTCAAAGCAGTCCGAAAACCATCCCTCACCGCCGCAATGCCAACATTCATCGCCGGTCGGGTTTAGGCGACGATCAACCTCATCGTAGATGGCGTCGAGCAGGATTTGCCCGCGATCAGGGAGGGCGTCACGCATCGCCACCTCCTGCCGTGGGTGGGGTGGGGAGCAACGTGGCAAGCCCGTTTTTCTCAGAAGTCGTGTTGAATTTCGCTACTACTGCAGACTCAAGGTCGAGGCCCGCTGTGATCGCGCAAAGCACCGCCGTGTGAACGACATCCGCCAATTCGTCGGCAAGCTGATCTCTCGTCGCTCTGGAACCGCGCCAGCCGTGACGCTCCCGTTCCAGCTTCTTGATGATGTTGCAGGCCTCGCCCACCTCGCCGGCCATCTCGTTTCCACGGAAGGAAAGGTCTGGCTTCTGGTCGGGGCACCATTCTTCTTGGCGCTCGACATGCGCTGCCTGCAAACAGCGGATCGTCAGCCCGCTCGGCACCGCCTGCTCCGGCTTGCCTGCCGTGAGGGCAGACCTAATCCGTTCAATCTCGTAAAGGAGATTGTTCTTGGTGACCGGATTGGTAACGCGATTAGCCTCACCCTCAATAATTTTCAGATGGTGTAGGGCTTCCTCCACTTTGTTGTTTCTCATTATGTAATCAACTCCTTGGTCGATGAATGCCTGAATGATCTGCGCGGCTTTCTCTATCTTTCCGCTCGGCTGCTGGGCAGCGGAGAGGACGGCACAAAGGCCGTCGCGAACGAACTCGTCGAAATTCAGCCCCCGTATTTCAACAGGGATTGAGCCGTGAGTGCGATAGCAGCCATTCTGCAGTCTCGGCCAAACCCGGTCCATGAATGCCTTTTCTGCGTCCGTGAGAAGCATTTGGTTGAACATGCGATCCGACTCGATTTCTCTTTCACTCACCATTTCCATTCTCCTTCAGGAATTTGCGGGCGGCCCGTCTCAGTTCCTCACCGGATTTCATCAGACGTTCTTGCCTGCGGGCAGAGCCGCCTTCTCGCTCTTCTATTCCGGCTGCGAATTGGTCATT
>CAYSBF010000209.1:0-2699 GCA_964429025.1 uncultured Pelagibacterium sp. | reverse complement strand
GAGGGGGCAGCGATGCCAACAGGCGCACTGGCTGCTCCGATCAAGCGGTTCGCCAGCAGCTAGCCCCCCGTAACCGACATGTGCCGCGCCACCGCCGGCTGCGCGCGTGCGATGTCGAAGTCGTGGCCCTTGGGCTTGAGGATCATCGCCCGGTCGAGGGCTGCATCGAGCCCTTCCGCGCCCCCCTCGCGCAATGCGGCACGAAGGTCTACCCGGTCTTCCTGCCCAAGGCACATATAGAGCTGGCCCGTACAGGTCAGCCGCACTCGGTTGCAGCTCTCGCAGAAATTGTGGGAGAGGGGAGTGATGAAGCCGAGCGTGCCGCCGGTTTCTGCTACCCGCATATAGCGGGCGGGACCACCGGTCCGCTTGCTCAGTGGCTCGAGCGCGAACTGCCCGGCCAGCCTGTCGCGCACCTCGCGTAGCGAGAGATGAGCATCTGACCGGTCCAGTGCCACCTCGCCGAGCGGCATCGCCTCGATCAAAGTGAGGTCGAAGCCGCGGCCATGTGCCCATTCGAGCATGGGCACGATCTCATCGTCATTCACCCCGCGCATCGGTACCATGTTGATCTTGATCGCGAGCCCTGCGGCTTGCGCCGCATCGATACCGGCAAGGACTTGCGCCAGCCGGCCCCGGCGGGTGATGGCCGTGAATCTGTCCGCATCGAGCGTATCGAGCGAGACATTGAGGCGCTTTACGCCCAGTTCCGCCAACCGGGATGCGTGAACGCCGAGCTGGCTGCCATTGGTGGTCACCGTCAGCTCATCGAGCGCACCGGAAGCCAGATGGGTATGCGAAATCGCTTCGATGAGCCTGATGATATCGCGCCGGACCAGCGGCTCGCCACCCGTCAGGCGCACCTTGCGCACGCCGCGCGACACAAAGGCGGCAATGATCGCCTGGATTTCCTCAAAGCTCAGCACCTCGCTCTTGGGCAGGAAAGTCATGTCCTCGCCCATGCAATAGGTGCAGCGGAAATCGCACCGGTCGGTAACCGACACCCGCAGATAGGTGACCTGCCGCCCGAATCCATCGATCAGGGGGCGAAACGGCGCGGCGGAGTTTGGCGTCGGGGGTTGGTACATGATCTTAGTATAGGTGCTCGCCAGCCAGGGCGGAACCGTGGCGCAAGAAAAAAGCCGCCCGCAGAGGACGGCTCTTTTCCTTCGGGAGGAATAACTTGCGGCTCAGCGCCGCACGACCACCATGGCGCCGACCTCGACCCGGTTATACAGATCGATGATGTCGTCATTGGTCAGGCGGATACAGCCCGAGGACACGGCCTGGCCAATGGACCAGGGTTCGGACGTGCCGTGCAGGCGGTACATGGTCGATCCGATATAGAGCGCGCGGGCGCCAAGCGGATTGTCGGGGCCACCGGGCATGTAGCGCGGCAGGCTCGGATCGCGGCGGATCATGTTTGCCGTCGGACGCCAATCCGGCCATTCCGCCTTGCGCGAAACGCGGTTGGTGCCGGCCCAGGTCATGCCCTCGCGGCCCACGCCGATGCCATACTTCATTGCCCTGCCGCCTTCGAGGACGAGGTAAAGCCGGCGCTCGCCGGTTTCCACGATGATCGTGCCGGGGCGGTAATTGGTCTCGTAGTCGACGATCTGCTTCTTGATTGGGCTGCCGCGATAGGCGGTGCCATTGGTGGGGCGGTCAACGAAAGTGTTGAGCTCTGCGTCATAGACGCGAATGGTGTTGGCCGACGCAGCAGTGCCGATAAGGCAGCACGCCGCGAGAAGAACGGATAGAAGAAAATATACCGATTTCATGTGTTACAGTGCCCCTTTGAATGGCCACGCCGCGCGATGCCACTCGTCAAACCTTTCGCTCCATAATCTGATTGCTCACAAAGGCATAGTGACTTCACGGCAGCTTGAGCGACCCGCCGAAAGGCGGACGTGAGAGTGTTGCAAACGAGCGACAATTGGGTCTCGCGAAGTTGCCGCCTTCCGCCATGGGCACGGTTGACAATACCGGAGCCGTCAACGAAACCTGCCGCAAACTTGAGGGGAATTGCGCAATGAGCGATGCGCTGAAGCGGCAGGCAGCCGAGGCCGCGATGGGTGAAATCCGGAGCGGCATGCGAATCGGGCTTGGAACGGGCTCGACAGCCAGGCATTTCGTCGACCTGCTCGGCGCGGAGGTCGCCGAAGGTTTCGAGTGCCTATGCGTTCCGACGTCCGAAGCGACAGCGATGCAGGCGCGCTCGCTCGACATTCCGCTGACGACGCTGGACGATATCGACGGGCTGGACGTCACCGTCGACGGCGCCGATGAGATTGACCGCTCGTTCCGGCTCATCAAGGGCGGTGGCGGTGCGCTGCTGCGCGAAAAGATCGTGGCGGCAGCCTCGGAACGCATGGTCGTCATCGCCGATGACGCAAAGCTGGTCGAAACGCTGGGCAAATTCCCGCTACCGGTGGAAGTGAACCCGTTCGGGCTGGCCGCGACGACAAGAGCGGTCCAGCAGGTGATGGAGCGGTTCGGAGCCGAAGGAGCGCTCACGCTGCGGCAGCGGGATGGCGCCACCTTCACCACCGATGGCGGACACTATATTCTCGACGCATCTTTTGGCCGCATTTCGGACGCAGAAGCGCTTTCGCGGGCTCTTCTGGACATACCCGGCGTTGTTCAGCACGGCCTGTTTCTCGATTTGTGCCGCGAGGCCTATCTTGCGGCGCCCGATG
>CAYSBF010000208.1:0-2718 GCA_964429025.1 uncultured Pelagibacterium sp. | reverse complement strand
GGAGCTTTGGACGCATATTTTCTTAGTCGACAGCCTTGAGAAAAGCGGCCTCACCCTGGAGGGCAACAAGCTTGCGCTGGCAACTCTGCCGGGCGGCTACGACATCGAAAACGCCCTCAATCACATGCTGCGCACAGTCTATATGAATAACAACAACTTTGGCGCATCGTTTGGGTTGCCCATGGGGCAAATTATCAGTTGTGACCGTGACTGGTGCGTACTCGCCGGCTCGACCTATTTCCGCTTCAGCTATCCTGACACTTATTCGTGTCGCGGTGGAGGCGGCAGAGCCACATGCGATATCACGTTCCGCTTTGTTCAGCGGCTCGATGTCGGCTCTCTCAACAATCTCATGACCGATGCTGCCAACAGCATGATGTCATCAATCAATCGCGCACGCCCAATCAATGCGACGCTCGAATTGGTGCGTGACGGCCGGACTTGGCTTCCTACTGGTCCGATGACCATCAAATAGGCTGGTCTTTATCGGCATGAATAAGTGGTCAAGGCGCTATTTGAGCGCCTTGCACCGACCCTGCGCTGCAAGTCTTGCGTAATTGCGCGGCTCGCAGCCGGTGAGGAAGAAATGAATCCAGTCCTGCTCCGAGCCATAAAACGCGTTGCGGTCTACGCCGCCGCGAATGCCCGGGACCGTGCCGGTCTGGGTATATTGCCAGAAGGCGAATGGGCGGTTGCGATAGCGTTCATGGGGCTGGGCAGCGACCGAGCGCAGCCACATGGGGTTATCGAGCGGTACGCCTTCCAAAATATCGCGGTGGAAATTGATGTCGGTATAGATGACCGGCACCTTGCCCGTATGGGCTTCCATGCCCGCGAGCAGGACACGAATTTTTTCGAGCACTTCGTCCCGGCTCAGCGTCGGGCGGCAGCGCGAATGGTTGTTCCATTCCAGATCGAGCACCGGCGGCAGGGCGTCGGACTCGGCCGGTACGTTCTGGGCGAACCAGGCCACCTGCTCATGGGCCGGCCGGCACCAATAGACGAAATGATAGGCGCCGCGCGGAATCCCCGCCTCGCGCGATCTGCGCCAGTTTTCGTGAAAGCGCGGGTCGAGATGGTCCCCGCCATCGGTCGCCTTGATAAAGGCAAAACGCGTGCCGGCGCGGGCAACCGCGTGCCAGTCGATCGCACCCTGATGGCGCGAGACGTCGATCCCGTGGATGGGAAGCGAATGCGCGCGCGCAACGCCGGGATGAGGTTTGTTGTCGCCCTTGTGGGGATAGTAGTTGTGCCCGCAAGCCGCCAAAGCGCCGATCAGCACCAATCCCGCGATTGCTCCCATTATGCTCGAGAGCCGGCTATGATTTTTGCTGGTTGGCTGTCGCAGGAGGGCGGCAGGCATGTTGGGCAGAACCTTTCAATTTGCATAAAATGGCAAGCGAAAGGTTCTATTGCGGCCAACTGTGTTAAGGCCGCCCTCACAAGAAAGGTTAATCAGGCGTAAAGCTCGCCCCGCTTGCGCTTTGCCGTCAGCGCGCGGGCCCGTGCAATGACCTGCCGCGGATCATAGGGCTTGGGAAAGAAGCGCTTGGGGTCCGGCAGGTCGGGACGCTGGTTCCCCGAGGTGACAAGCACCGGCAGGCCTGGCCTTGTTTCCTCGACCATATGCGCCAGATCGAGCCCGTCATGCTCTCCGGGGGTTTCGACATCGGTAAAGACGAGCCCGATATGCTGGCGGTGCGCCAAAATGTCCATGCCTTCATCCGCCGTACCCGCCTCTATTACGGCAAAGCCCGCGTCCGAAAGCGCCAGCGCCATATCGAGCCGGACGATCGGATCGTCTTCAACGACAAGGACAGCGCCGCCGGTATGAATCTTGTTCATCTTGCTTCTCCACGCCGGCATCTGCCGCAAAATTTTTTTCGGCGGCCCGCGTTTTCACACATCTTGCGCACCCAATGGCACAGGAGGCTCGAGCGTTCCGAAAAGCCCGGCCATGGGGACGCGCAGGATAAACGCCGCATGCTGTGAATATGTTCCCCAAATGTTCTTGAGACGGTTTGTCTTTGCTGCTAGCCTTTCCCTCTCTATCGGTGGTGGCAGCAGGAGGGACGGCATGGCCACGTCGATCACAACGGTGGCGTTCGAGGGAATAAGGGCCGTCCCGGTCGATGTGCAGGTGCAGATTTCGCCCGGCATGCCGCGCTTCAATATTGTCGGCCTGCCCGACAAGGCGGTGGGGGAAAGCCGCGAGCGCGTAAGGGCCGCACTGATCGCCTCGGGCCTGGCGCTGCCCGCCAGGCACATTTCGGTTAATCTGGCGCCTGCCGATCTTCCCAAGGAAGGCAGCCACTACGATCTGCCCATCGCGCTTGGCCTCATGGCCGCCATGGGCGCCATACCTTCCGACATGCTCGAGCGGTATCTGGTTCTGGGCGAACTGGCACTCGATGGCCGCGTCTCGCGCGTTCCCGGCATTCTGCCGGCCGCCATTGCCGCCAATGGCGAGGACAAGGGCATCATCTGCCCTGCCTCTTGCGGACCGGAAGCGGCATGGGCGGGAGGGGAGATCGACATCATTGCCGTTGAGAGCCTTTTTGCCCTCGTCAATCACCTTGCCGGCCGGCAGATCGCCGCGCGCCCCGTGCCGCAAAAGGCGCTGCCAGACCAATCCAGCGCGGATCTCGCCGACATAAAGGGTCAGGACGTGGCTCGCCGGGCACTCGAAATTGCGGCGGCGGGCGGGCACAATTTCCT
>CAYSBF010000207.1:0-2725 GCA_964429025.1 uncultured Pelagibacterium sp. | reverse complement strand
TGGCCCTACTGCGCACAACGATGCAGCGGAACAGGCTAAGGGGCGGCCGTTGAAGCGTGCTGATCCTTATGCCTACCCTCCGCGTGGCATGTCGCGCGAGGAAGCAGCGCGGTACATAGGCGTAGGAACCACCCTGTTTGATGAAATGGTGGCGGATGGCCGCATGCCGAAGCCCAAGCGGGTGAATAGCCGGACGATCTGGGATCGCTTCGCGCTGGATACCGCATTCACCTATTTGGAAGAAGGTGGGCAGAACAGGATAGATCAGCTGCAGCGGCAGGCCACGCGCAAGCAGCCGGTGAACTGGTATGCCGAGATCGATAAGCAATTCGAGAAATCGCGACCGAAGCGGACCCGACGGACCGCGCGAGGGTCTGTTTCAGATTGAGTGTCCCCGAGTAACGGAAATGCGAGCGTAAACCCTCGGGGGCGGCCTCGAAGTTCCCGATTGTTCGACGGGCAGCCGCGCACGGGGCACAAAAAAGCGGCAGACAGATTAAAATCGGCGGAATTTTGCGCGGATTTTAATTTGACATCGAGCACGCGTGACCCCGACGCCGGGCCCTGGGACCGAGGAGCTAGGCTTTTGGGCCGCCCCGCCGTCCCGTCGCCCGCAAAAAGTAGTAGATTTATTTCTACTACTAAGGCAAGATGCTCTCATCAAATCATGAGCAGCATCAAGCCATGGATTTCAATCGGCGCTTCCCAGCCCCCCTTGCAATGGTTCTGGCGGATATTGATCCGCAAAAGTTTAAGGACGCTGTTGCGAAGAACCACTATCGATGTGCGCCGGACACAGTGCGCGGCTCACGCCGGCACTTCGACGAGCGCGACCTCATTGCCCTGGCTGCCTTTCAGATGCTCACTGCCGAAGGCATCAGCTATGCGATAGCCGGCGGAATTGCCTGCGCTCTTCAAAATACGCTTGGTTACGACGAGGTCCATCGAGGGCTCATCAGCGTGCATTACGCTCGCCAATCGAACGGAGTCCAGGTGTTCGGGCCGTACTATGGGGACGGCCGCGGACATCAGATCGACCCAAGCGATCCCGACTATGTCATTCAATACGGCATCAACGTCGAGGCGGTTGTCTCGGCGTTGAACGTCCGTCTGATCGAGAGGGGATTTGCACCAATTGAGCTTTAGCGAACCGGTCGCGGGATGGCCAGTGAGCCGCCACGCTGGATTTGATTGCTGCAGATGCGACCGGAGGCTTCCTTGGCCTAGCGATTTATCTGCAGCAAAGGCGGCAAAATTCATGGAGCGTCGCGATGACGCCCCGATCTCAGGCAGCGCCGAGAGGCGCCGCAGCTCAGTCCCCCGGCGGTCCGCAGAGCGGCCCCGGGGGCAGATAGAAGGAGTTGAACATGACTACCGACAGTCTCGTGGCGCAGGTTCAGGAACTGCAGGGCATCATCAAGAAGCAGCATGCAGACGTGACTGCCTTCACTGAATCCGCAGGCAAAGAAGTCAAGGAAATCGGCGAACGACTTTTCGCCATCGAAAAGAGCGGCCAACTCGGGAATTTCCATCTCGCCGCGCAGCGGGCCGGCGCAGAGTCGGTCAAGAAAAGGGCCGAGGCGCCCGACTTCGGGGCGCTGGCGGAGCGCCGCATCAAGTCGGCAGGCCTCACCATTTCGCGGCGCGCCCTCGTACCCACCGAGAGCAAAGCCGTTGTCAGCAATGGCACGGTAATGTCTCCAGCGACCCGCAATCCTGGCATTGCCGCCGCCCCCGAGCGCCGGCGCTGGTTGCGAGATCTCATGAATGCACTTCCCGCCAGCTCCGGTGTCGTTGAGAGCTGCCGAGAGTCGGCGTTCACCAACAACGCCGGCCCGCAGGTCGGCGGCTCGCCGACCGCGTTCGAGAACGTGACCAAGCCGGAGTCGAACTTCGCGTTCGACCTGATCGACGAGCGGGTCACCACGATTGCGCACTGGACGCGGGCCTCGAAGCAGGTCCTGGCGGACTCAGCCCAGCTGCAAGCATTCCTGAGCAACCGCCTGGGTTACGGGCTGCAGCTCGAGATCGAGGACCAGATCCTCAACGGCAACGGCACGAACGGCAATCTGTCGGGCCTGCTGAAGGCCGGCAACTACACCGCCTATAACCGCGGTGCCACTGGAGATACCCGGATTGACACCTTGCGCAAGGCGATCGCGCAGTTGGCGGCAAATGAATACATCGCGACCGCTATCGTGCTGAACCCCGACGATTGGGCCGATATCGAGCTGACCAAGGATTCCGAGGGCCGCTACATCTTCGCCCAGCCGCAGATGGCCGCCGGTCCCGCGATGTGGGGCGTGCCGGTTCTGCCGACCAATGCCATGACTGCAGCGACATTCATGGTCGCAGATCTGTCGCGCGCAGCCACGCTGTGGGAGCGCGAAGACGCCAGGGTCGAGGCGTCCCGCGAAGACGGCGACAACTTCGTGAAAAACATGGTCACGATCCTGGCCGAGGAACGGCTCTCACTCACAGTCGAGCTTCCCGCAGGGATTGTCGCAGGTGCGTTCTAAGCCATGAGCGTTTGCGGGATTTGGGCCGGCCATATGAAGCCTCTGGCCGGCCCCCTTCTCCTCACACCTGCCCGCAATAGCGGCCACAAATTCGACGGGGGCGCAGATGGCTGAAGTCGCAGACAACACCCTTGAAATCCGCATCGGCGCCGACACAGAGGGCTTTGAGCGCGGTACCTCAGCGGCCAGCCGGTCTCTCGATGAGT
>CAYSBF010000206.1:0-2751 GCA_964429025.1 uncultured Pelagibacterium sp. | reverse complement strand
CCCGAAATGCCACCAGCCCGCCTGGCCGCTCACATGCCCGCCGCCCGCTATGACCTCGCGCCGCATCACGGTGTCACCACGCCGGACCTCGATCCACGAGCCAATACCATCGGGATTGCTGCCCTCCTGATGGAGCCCGATCTGCAGCCAGTTTCCCGTGTCGCCACCAATGTTCTGCCAGAGTTGCGCCTTGTCGTGCCGGTTGACCACGACGATGTCGATCAGCCCGTCGAGGTTGAAATCGGTGAGCATGGCGCCCCGTGCCGTCAGCATGCTTGCCACGCCCGCGCTATCGCCCGCTTCCATGAACGTGCCGTCCGGCCGCTGGAGCAGTAGATTGTTGGGGTCCTTCTCGGCGAAATCGGGCATCGCCCATACATTGCCCTTGGCAATGAACAAGTCCCAATAGCCGTCATTGTTGACGTCTTCGAACTGGGGATGCCAGGCCGTGCTCGGGCGGATTTCGCCGCCGGTATAGGGTCTGTGCGCCGTCACGCCGCGGGGATAGGCGGTATCGGCAAAGGTGGGAAGTGGCGCGGCGCCATTCTCAGGCCGGGCCTTCAGAACCTCGAGCCGATTATCGGCCATCGAGGTGAGGAAATATTCGGGGTAGCCGTCGAAATCGAGATCGGCGCTGGTGATGCCCATGCCCCAGATGCGCACGCGCTGCCAACCTTCCTCTTGCGAATAGAGGACAGGGTCTTCGCCCGGACGCACCTTCCAGAGCTGTTCCTGCCCGCCCTTGTAATACTCCCTGTCATTTGAGACGCGGAGCGAAGGCGTCCCCGACCGGTCCCAGTCGGTGAACATCATCGACAGCGAGCAATAGCTCGGCGTCAGCGCCAGCGGCGCCCCAAAGCCCCCATCCTTCCCGGGCCGGTGCAGCCAGTTGTCGGTGCACGAGCCCCAAGGGAACATCTGCTCGTTGCGGTCGACATAATTGCCGACCGCCAGCGTCGGCCAGTCACTACCCTCTTCCCAGACCGCCGCGAAAGCGGTTGACCAACCATCGCCGCCTTCAAAGCCCCAGTCTTGGTTCGCGCGCTCGAACCGGCAGCCGCCCAATCCGCGCATCAGCATGTTTTCGCCCACGCGCAACAAGGCAACATCCATGATGCCGTCGCTATCGACATCGATCGGATAGGCACCGGTCACCGCATCCAGTTCCAGCCCGCTTTCAAAGGCGTCAAAGGCCAGCGGCCCGCCGGGGACCCCGGAATTGCGATAGAATTTTGCAGGTGCGGTACCGCCTGCCAGCAGCATTCCGGGCATGCCGTCGCCATCGCAATCGAACACCGCGACACCACCGCCGACCATATATTCCCACTCGCCCTCATAGACGCTGGAAACGCCCGCGCTGTCCGTCACCTCCTGATAGAGCGGCACCGCCGGGTCCTGAGCCCGTGCGCTGGTGGCGAAGCTCGCCGCAACGAGTGCAATTGCTGCCGGTCCCCTCATCACTGCCTCCGCGTCACCAGGGCGACCGCGTAGGCGCCGACGCACTCACCCTGATCGAGCCCGTTCTCGATGGCCATACGGTAATGGATGCCGCCATAGAGCCGCGAGATCGCTGCCTCCTCGGCGGCATGGCGGAAGCTCGAATAGGAGCGCGCAGTCATCCCGTCGGCCTCATGCGTCGCGTCGGTGAAGGCGTAGCTCTCGCCGAACAGGTTTTCGAGGATGACCGCCGCGGCGCCGGACTGGGTGGAGTGCCCGCTGGGATATTCCGGAAAGGGTGGCGTGACGAGCGGTGTCTGCCAGCTCGGGTCGATCAGGCGATGGATATATGTGATTGGCCGGACGAGGTTGTACTCGAATTTGGAGTCCCAGCATCCAATGAAGGCATCCGCCAGCCCGATACCGAGCCGCGCGAAGGTATCGACGACCTGTTCGAGGTCCGGATCCTCGTTCTGCAACACCTGAATCGCGATGCTCACCCAGTGTCCCGGCGGGGTCGGGGACAGCATCGGATCGTCCGACCAGAAGCGCGCGACCGCCCGCTGCTCGGCCGTAAGATTGCGCACGGTGTCATAGACCTCATATGCCTGCGCGTAGAATTCCGAGCCCTCTTCCTCGCTGAATGCCGCGTGCTCCACCGTCGGGCAGGCGGCACCATCTGGCATGGCGAAAGGCCGATTGCTCCCCCAGTCCGGCAAGAGTGGAGCCTGCTGGAGGCGGATTGCGCTGGTCGGCATCCAGTACTGGTTGCCGGGCACCGGCTGATATTCGGTGGGAAAGCCCAGATTGGCCACCTGTGCGCCGCCATCGGCGAGCGACCACTCGAAGATATGGGCGGCAACCGCCTCGCCATGCGCCTTGCTACGCGCCACGACGTCCTCCGGCACGCCGGATGTTGCAAGGCGGAATATGCTGTCGTCCATGGCCTGCATCGCGCGCTGACCGGTGGGGCCGGTATTGCCGAAAAAATGCCTGATGGCCGCGCCAAGCGCGGCATTCTGAACGATCACCTCGTCATATTCGGCGTCCGGCTCCCGTGCCGGCAGCGCGGTCAGTTCATTGAGCTGTCCCGCCAGTGACTGCAGACCGTCCGAGCCTGACGCGGCGGCCTCATAGGCGGTGATCCCGAGATAGGCAAAGGCGCGGCTGGCCACGGGCGGGGATTGCGTGGGCGTGTGACGCACCAGTTCCAGCGCCATGCGGTGCCAGTTGATGACGACATCCTGCGGCTCCGGCCGCGGCTGCGCCACCGCCTGCTGTGCAAAGCCCAGCAAAAAAACGAAAAGACCCGCA
>CAYSBF010000205.1:0-2770 GCA_964429025.1 uncultured Pelagibacterium sp. | reverse complement strand
CTAGCGGTGCGACGGCACCTCTTTGAGGGCGAATGGCAATCAACCAGACACTTCTCGGCGGCGGCATCACCGTCGATCTCGGCGCGATCACGCGCAACTGGAAGGCGCTGGACACGATTTCCGGCAAGGCGCTGACCGGCGCGGTTGTAAAGGCCGATGCTTACGGCCTCGGGATCAGGGCGGTTTCGCGCACGCTCTACAAGGCCGGAGCACGGTTCTTTTTCGTTGCGACGCCCGATGAGGGAGTAGCCCTTCGCGCGGCTTTGCCGCAGGCGCATATCTTCGTTCTCGACGGTCTCGTGCCGCGAACGGCGCCAGACTACGCAGCGCATGGGCTGATGCCGGTGCTGGCCTCGATGGGGCAGCTGACCGAGTGGCTTGATTTCTGCCTTGGCCGTGGCGAGGCCTCGCCGGCGGCGCTGCATTTCGACACCGGGTTCAACCGCGTGGGTTTCCGCCTCAAGGAAGCTGAGCTCGTCAAGCGCGAGATCGAGCAGACACGGTTCGAGCCGCAGATGATCATGAGCCACCTGGCCTGCGCCGATCAGCCGAGCCATGAAATGACGCGCAAGCAGAATGGTCTGTTTCAGGGACTGCTGAACCTGTTCCCCGATATTCCGGCCTCGCTGGCGAATTCGGCTGCTCTGATGACGTCCAAGGACTATCACTATCAGCTTGTACGGCCGGGCATCGCAGCCTTCGGGGGGCGCGCCGTCAATGGCCGGCCCAACCCGATGGCGCCGGTGGTGCGGTTGGAGGTGCCGATCCTGCAGATCAAGGAGGCCCGGGTCGGCGAGACCGTGGGCTACGGTGCGCAGTACCGGCTGCGGCGCGACACGCGGCTGGCGATCATCGCAATCGGTTACGCCGACGGGTTTTTCCGCTCACTCTCAGGCATCGGCGGGCAGATGGGTGGAAAGGTGGCGCTGAACGGCGCGCTTGCCCCGGTTCTGGGGCGCATCTCCATGGACATGACCGCCGTCGATATCACGGATGTGCCCGGCTTTGTCCAGCCGGGCGACCTCGTTGAAGTCCTCGGAGAAACGGTCACCGTAGATGATATCGCCGATGCCGCACGCACCATCGGATACGAAGTGCTGACTGCGCTCAAAGGGCGTTTTCCCCGGCAATATGCCAATGTTCCGGATGGCGTCGATCCGGACTGACCGCCGATTTTGTTCTCAATCTGTTCTTGAACAATTGATGCCCCTACCCTAGTGTCGGCGGACGAATCGACCGGTCGAAAGGGCGGTGAATGGCCAAGACGCGCAGCACCTATATTTGCCAGATGTGCGGCAACATAACGCCCCGCTGGGCGGGGCGGTGCGAAGCGTGCGGCGAGTGGAATACCATTGTCGAGGAGATCGCGACCTCCGGCGTCGGCGCCGGTCCCAAGGCGGCAGTGGCATCGGGGAGGCCGGCTGAGCTCGTTGCGCTGTCAGGCGAGAGCGAAGATGCGGTCCGCATCGTCACGGGCAACGGCGAACTGGACAGGGTGCTGGGCGGCGGATTCGTCATGGGTTCGGCGGTGCTTGTCGGCGGCGATCCGGGTATAGGCAAATCCACGCTTCTCCTACAGGCTGCGGCAGCGCTGGCGCGACAGGGCAAGCGGGTCATCTACATTTCCGGCGAAGAGGCGATCGCGCCGGTGCACCTGCGCGCCGCCAGGCTCGGGGTCGCCGATGCGCCCGTCGAGCTCGCGAGCGAAACCCATGTCGAGACGATTCTGGCGACCATTGAACAGGGTGCGGCGCCCGACCTCGTCATCATCGACTCCATCCAGACCTGCTGGACCGAGCGCGTGGAAAGCGCACCGGGCACGGTGACACAGGTGCGGACAAGCGCGCAGGCGCTGACGCGCTTTGCCAAGAAGTCCGGAGCGGCGGTGGTGCTCGTGGGGCATGTCACCAAGGACGGCCAGATTGCCGGACCGCGGGTCGTCGAGCATATGGTCGACGCGGTGCTTTATTTCGAGGGCGATACCTCGCTCACCTACCGCATCCTGCGCGGGGTCAAGAACCGCTATGGCGCGACCGATGAGATCGGCGTGTTTGAGATGGCGGGCTCGGGCCTGCGCGAGGTTCCGAACCCTTCGGCGCTGTTCCTCGATCAACGCGACAGCGGAGCGGCCGGCTCGGCCGTGTTCGCGGGTGTCGAAGGCACACGGCCCGTTCTGGTCGAGATCCAAGCGCTTGTCGCCCCTTCCCCGCTCGGCACGCCGCGCCGCGCGGTGGTGGGCTGGGATTCGGCACGGCTCTCTATGGTACTCGCTGTGCTCGAGACGCGGTGCGGGGTGCGGATCGGGGCCAACGATATCTATCTCAATGTCGCCGGCGGGCTGAAGGTCAATGAGCCGGCGGCCGATCTTGCCGTGGCAGCGGCGCTCATCTCCTCGCTGACCAATGCGCCCCTTCCCGCCGATGCGGTCTTTTTTGGGGAGGTGAGCCTGTCGGGGGGCGTGCGCCCGGTCGTCCACGCCAATCTGCGCATTCGCGAGGCTGCAAAGCTCGGCTTCGGCTCGGTCCATACCGCGCGTCTCGGCCAGTCCGACCGCGCAGAGGGCGTGGCAATCCACGAGTTTTCTGCGCTGGCCGAACTGGTGGGCCGGATCGCCGCCAATCGGGGACCGCAAACTGTGGGTGACGATGTCTAATACCAAGCAGACGCTTGGCTTTGACACATTTAGCCGCTAAACGGGGCAATCCCGGAGTTGGTGGAGATATCCCCTATGCTGACCGCTTTCGACATCGGTGTCGGTATCCTCGTTCTG
>CAYSBF010000204.1:0-2823 GCA_964429025.1 uncultured Pelagibacterium sp. | reverse complement strand
GATGTCCTCATCACCAGCTTTCGCGCCTCACCAATTCGGTAAGCTGCCCTTTGGCTCACTGAAGGCGTCGCCTACGATCAGCGTGCGGTCCGATTGGCGCCATAGCGATAGGTGGCCCGGTGTGTGGCCGGGTGTGTGCAGCCAGGACCAATCCGGTAGTGGCGGCACGGCCCCATCGCCCGGCAGAACGACCAAGCGCTCTGAGACATCCACCGGTGCCCGCGGAAAAAGGGAAGCGAGCTTGGGCATGATGCCGCCTTCAGCCTCGGCATCGGGTGGGGGGTAGCTTGCCCGACCGGCCAGATAGGGCACCTCATCACGATGGGTATAGACCGGAACATCCCACTCTGAACTGAGATCTTCAAGCGCTCCGACGTGATCGAAATGGCCATGCGCTTGTACGATAGCGGCTGGCCGGGAAGTTCGCCCGAACCGCACTTGCGCAGCTCTGAGGATGCTGGATTTCGACCCGATTACACCCGCATCGACCAGTACCCATTCCCGGTCAGCGGCTCGCAGCGGGCCAATCAGAACGACATTGACGATCCCGGCGCGAAGATAGGCAATATCGGAAGCAATCTCGTGCAGATCCCCGCCCAGATCGGAGTGTGGAGCGACCGCATCGCGGGAGAGTTTGATTTGAACGACCATAGGAGTATCCAGCGCGGGAATCGTGATTTACCCTTTTGCTAAACCGCATTCTCCGCGGGATGTTCCCTTCGGTTTGCGCCAGGACTGCGCCAGCCACCGGCCGGTCCGGCAGGTTCAAACCACCAGGGCATCGCATTGGAACATCCTGCAATGGCGGGAGTTGAGCATACATGCGTGTTCCAGCGCCCCCTGCGGACTCACCGGTGAGGAACAATGTATCCAGCCCGACGGGCAGTTCCGAAAAATTGGGCCTTGCTCGTACGGATTTCGAGCCCGCACCGGTATGTTGGAAGCCGGCTTTCGGAGCCACTGCCTTGCCGTTTCCAATCCCTCGTCATGGGTCTGAGAGAGTTTGGGGCCGATATGCTCTCGAAGCTAACAGGACGGAGCGAAACGGGCAGTCTCACAATGTCGCCCGATCTGGCGGACACGCGCCTGCACCCAAAGCCGTCGGCGCATCAGTCATTGTTGCGACCATTCTGCTGCTGCGGAGGGCTATGGTCGCAGGGCGTGCTCAAGGTGGCGGGCAAGCGCTTCTAGACCGGGAAAGGACGTGCCGATGAGGGTGCTTGTATCGGGTGCGACAGGCTTCATCGGTGCGGCTGTCTGCGCGCATCTTGCCCAGGAGGGCCACACCGTCGTCGGTGCCGGACGCCGGAAGCCCAAAGTTCAACCGCTTTCGGTGGACGAGTGGGTTTGCGCGGATTTCAATACTGCACGGAAGCAAGATTGGCTTTCAGTTCTTGATAGCATTGATGTCGTCGTCAACTGCGTTGGCGTATTGCAAGACAATCCCCGGGAGAGTACACGGGCTGCGCACGTGGAAGGTCCGGGCGCTCTGTTTGCCGCGTGCGCTGATGCAGGTGTTCGCCGCGTCATCCACTTCTCCGCAATTGGCGTTGATCGGCATCAGGTTTCGGGCTTCTCGGCGACCAAACGAGAGGGCGACCGGGCGCTGATGGCACTGCCCCTCGAGTGGGTCATACTGCGGCCATCGGTGGTCCTGGGACCGGCAGCATTCGGTGCGAGCGCACTTTTCAGGGGTCTCGCGGCTCTTCCAGTTCTGCCCGCAGTGCGCGATGCTGGTCCCTTGCAGGTTATTGCACTGGAAGATGTCACCGCAGCAGTCGCGTTCTTCACGCGACTGGACGCGCCAGCGCAAATGACGGTCGAGTTGGCTGGTCCAGAGCGCCTCTCCATGTCGGACGTTATCGCAGCTTATCGGCAGTGGCTGGGATGGCGGCCGGCAAGAGCTGTTCAGGTGCCGGATTGGACCTTCAAATTGATGTATCGTCTCGGTGACATGGCGTCAGCCTTGGGCTGGCGTCCGCCCGTGCGAACAACGGCCATGCTGGAAATAAGGCATGGTGCCATTGGCGATCCTGGGCCATTGATCGATATCACTGGCATTGAACCCCTGCCGCTGAGCCAGACCCTTGCGCAGAGGCCGGCCAGCGTACAGGAAAGGTGGTTCGCTAGGCTCTATTTCCTCAAGCCGGTCCTGTTCGTCATTCTTGCTGCGTTCTGGATGATGACAGGCATCATCTCGCTAACAACCGGCTTCCCGATCGGCGTCGATCTCATGGTGCAGGCGCGAACGGGGTTTCTGGCCGCGCCAGGCGTAATTGCCGGTGCAATTGCCGACATTTTCGTCGGCCTTGCCATCGCCTACCGGACGACCACTTTCTACGGCCTCTGGGCCGCTATCGCGCTGTCGTGCTTTTACATTGTCGCTGGAACGCTCCTGCTCCCCGAATTATGGAACGAACCGCTTGGTCCGCTCCTCAAGATCTGGCCCATACTTGTCGCTCATGGGGTGGCACTGGCGGTCCTGAAGGAACGCTGATGGTCTATTTCGCGCTCAAATATCTCCACATCATTGGTGCGTCGGTGCTACTGGGGACAGGGGCCGGCATCGCCTTCTTCATGCTTCTCGCGCACCGCACAGGTGATCCACATGTGGTTGCTGGTGTAGCCCGCATCGTTGTCATCGCCGACTATCTCTTCACCGCTACAGCGGTCGTGCTGCAGCCAATTACCGGCGTCGCGCTCGCCTGGCATGTGGGTTACAGCTTATGGGAGCACTGGATCGTTCTTTCGATTTTGCTCTACCTTTTAACAGGAGCGTTCTGGCTTCCTGTCGTGTGGATTCAGAGCCAGATGCGGCGTGAA
>CAYSBF010000203.1:0-2961 GCA_964429025.1 uncultured Pelagibacterium sp. | reverse complement strand
CGGCACAGCGCCGGTCACAATCCCGCTGATGAGCGAGATCAGTGCAGTGAGCATGGGAGCACCCTCGACTGTGTGGATGATCGATGGTTCGACGGCAGATGATTTGCGCAGCTGACTAACGGCTGCTACGGTCGGTCACCGGCCCGTGGGAGCCCGCACTGCGGGAGGTCGGCGGGTCGTACCGAAAAAGGGGCATGACCGATGACACTCTTCAGAGCATTGATTGCTGCCGCGTGCCTTTTATCGCTCCCGCTTCGCGCGAGCATTCCTCTGGCGATCCGGCGCGGCTGCTGCAGCTTCGAACGGGAGCTGCGACGGCTGACGGGTTACGACTTCATCAGTGCCGATGCGCGCGAAGTCCATATCCTGTTGCGGGTCGCGCTCCACAAGGCCGAGCGGCTCGCGAGCCCCTGGTTTCGGGCAATACAACTTGAGAAGGAACCCAAGCCATGAGACTGCCTTCGATCACCGCTCTCGCTGCCGCCCTGATGATCTCGACGGCAGCCCTCGGTGCCCCGCGTGAGACGCCGAGCGCATCCCAGGTCGAGCCGGTCCATGAAGACCGCGCCGCGTTCATCATGAAGCGTGCGGCTGAGATCATGCCGCTCAAGCGGTTCAAGCTCAAGCTGCTGTCAAACGGGAACGATGCCCGGAGCGTCTATGTGCTGAGCTTCGATGCGCGGCACGTGCCGGGAGCCCCGCGCGTCCTGTCGATCGGCATCATGGTTTATCCCGGCATAAGCACCGCCGAGATCAATCAGAGCCTGGATCGGATTGCCGGCGAGCTGCAGCAGATCCTCGACAACGTGGCCGCCGGTCGGCCCTGGAACAGCGGCGTGCCGCAGATGCGCGAGATCAGCTCGTCTTTTTAGGACCGCAGAGCTTGTCGATCTTCGCGTTCATGCGGCTTTTTGCAGTTCCTCGATAACGAGAGCCTGCTTTGCGTTGGCGATGGTGAGTTCACCGATCATTGACGAGAGCATTTTTTCGAGGTTCATGTGTTCCCTCTTCATGCTGGTCGAATGCCAATGGTGGCAGCAACCCAGGGCGCAGAAAATTCGAAAGTGAAACTGCCGGGGTCCTCTGATGCGACTTCGTTCTCCCGATGCGCCGACGATACACCGAGAAAGACAATAGGAGGTTGGGCCCCAACTTCAGACATGCCCCCTGTATAATTATCCGGATAGCCGCTCGCCACGCCAGAGGAGAGCCTGCCCGCAGCTGCTATCCATAAAGTCTTCGCCAACCCCCAACTCGGTGACAGAGAAGGAGGGTCCGGCGTCGTGCTAGTCCCTGTCGTCGTCTGCGCTTCCGGCACTCCTTGATGGCCGCTTATCCTGTAAGTCGTATAAGCGGCAACACGGCCAGATGAATTAGAGATCGTCGCCGTATCTGACCCCGCCGCGGTTTTATAGAAGACGACTAACCGGATGCTGGATGAGCTGTCTGGCTCATTAAACAACGTCGACCAGCCGCTCGCCGATATAGTACCAGAGCCGCTAACAAATACGATGATAAGAAGATCGCCCGCCTGGATGCCGCTCGGAAGAGTTACAGATTGGCTCGTCGAGGGCTCAAGTTCTCCGGAGTTCGTCGCCTCGACAACGGGAAACTCTGCCGCACCGCCACCGCCAGCACCCGCCGCACCTGGCATCCATCCCGGCAGGAAATTGGCCCGCCGCACGTCGGCAGCGCACCGGATGATGGCAGGCTTAGGAGGAATCCAGAGCTTAGTCGCGCGTCGCATTATCGATGCTCCGCTTGCCGAGCACGGACACGAACTCATCAAAAGTGAGACCGAACGTGCTCAGCATCCCGTCGACCTTTTCCTCTGCCGTGAACTCGCGCTCGACCGGCTTCGGCACGTCCTCTAAATCGCGGACCTCTACCACGGCGGCGCCTTGCCGCTCGTACCGCGGCGCGCCCACCGTCCGCTTGCCCTCGGGAACGGCTGCAGGCTCGACCACATAGACGCCAAATGCGGCGCGATCTGCCGCCGACCAGCTCTTGTGCAAGATGGTCCGGAGCGGTGCCTTGCGCGTACCGTCCAGGCTTTTCAGCGTCGGATTGCCGGTGATCCGCTCGAATTGACCCGGCTTCGTCTCTTTTACAGGGATCATGCGTCGGACCCATCAATTGCAGTGACGAGGAACTGTCCAGCCGCCTTGCAGTAGATCATCAGCAGGTATTTTTTCGTGCTGGTGATGTCTTCGAGCGTCGGCACCTCGCCGCCATACTCGTTGCCGAAGACCAGCGTGCGCTCGGTGCCGGAATTGCCCTGCACAAGCACGGTGCGCCAGGTGCCGGGGATCTCGTTCGTCGGATTGCCGAGCGTGCGGTTGCCGGCCACGGTCAGCGTGAAGTTGATGCCCGCCGCCCAGTTGATCGCGACGGTCGCGCCATCCGAAAGCGCCACCGGCTCGGCCGCATCCTCGAGATGGTCAGCCGCTAGATACTTGTCTGCAGTCGCGGCGTGCACTTCCGCTGCCGTTGCTTTTTCGACCACGCCGGTTGCGCTCGTCGTGGCCGGCTGTTTCAAATTGTTGAAGGCAGCCGCAGCCGTGCTCGCGCCGGTTCCACCATCGGCAATGGCAACATCGGTCCCTCCGGCACGATAGACGGAGCTTGCCGAGATGCCGCTATCGGCGAGCAGTTTGCCAGACGCGTCGGCGAAGCTGGCGAGATTGCCCTGCGTCGCGCTGCCGGGACCAGACACGTCACCGTCGCCGGGATCGCCCTTGTCGCCTTTCTCACCCTTGGGGATCTCGAAGTCGAATACGGCAGCAGTTGCCGTGCCGACGTTCGTCACCGTCGCGGGATCATCGGGATCAACGGTCGTGACCGTGCCTACCGTGATCGTTGCGGCTGCCCCAGGATCACCAGTGTCGCCCTTGTCGCCTTTCGGTCCGTCAGCCCCCGCCCGCTCGCGCTGCAGATTGATCGCCTCGGCCGGAAATTCCG
>CAYSBF010000202.1:0-3070 GCA_964429025.1 uncultured Pelagibacterium sp. | reverse complement strand
AAGGGGTTCAGAATGAACTCAGTCGCCGATGGATCTTGGGGCATAGCGCGTCTCGATGGCAAACAATAGCTTGACGTGATCGCACAAAGCGGCTTATTTATGTTTACGTTAATGTCGCTTCACGCAGTCGGGACCAACGATGCCAGCAAAGTCCGACAGCAAGCGCTCGAAGGCAGATGCCCTCGTCGAAGAAGGCACCTTCAATCCAAGCCCCGAGAAGGTGCGCGACCCGAAGTTCCGGGGCAGCGAGTTCTTCGATCCGCACGACATCGTGCAGGTCAGATACGAGATGCTGCGGCGCGTCTCCATCGACAAGGTGTCGGTGACGGTGGCCTCCGACGAGTACGGCGTTTCCAGGCCGACCTACTACCAGGCAAGGGCGAACTTCGACGCCGTCGGGATTGCCGGGCTGGTGCCGGCAAAGCCGGGCCCCCGCCGTCCCCACAAGATCGACGACGAGGTCCTGGCGTTCTTGCAGGCGCGGCTGGTCCCGGGCGAACCCATCCGCGCTCGGGAGCTGGCGAAGCTGGTCCGCCGCGAACTCGATATCGAGCTTCACCCCAGAACGATCGAGCGGGTGCTAAAAAAAACCGCCCGGTGAACATTGCCGCGACATCGGCATGTTCATCGTCGGCCATTGCAGACCAGTACGAGGTGCTGCGCGGAGCAGTTCTGGGCGAGGCGCTGCCGCTCAAGGCCCGTTGCGGCCTCATGCTCTTTCTGCGCCGGGGTATGTGGGGATGGGCCAAGGCGCTGACCGCAGCAGCAAGCTCCCCTCGAGAGCAGATCTACCCATCGTCAGCCGCTTGGCCGGCGCACGGCGGACACAGCGCCATCGTTCACGTCCTTGCAACGATCGCCATGAGTCTCCACGACCGGAGGTCACTATGAATGCGCACCTCAAAGTCCAGCCTCATCACCTTGAACGCGGCGCCTACCTGTACATCCGCCAGTCCTCGATGCGACAAGTCGTCGAGAACGCTGAGAGCGCCAGGCGGCAATATGCGCTTCGTGGGCGCGCTGTCGCACTCGGCTGGCGCGACGAACAGATTATCGTCGTCGACAACGATCAGGGAGAGTCCGGTGCTTCGGCGGCTTGGCGCGAGGGGTTTCAGCGGCTGGTCAGCGACGTCGGCGTGGGGCATGCCGGGATCGTGATGGGCCTGGAGGTCTCCCGTCTGGCACGCAACAATGCCGACTGGCAGCGGCTGCTGGAGATTTGCGCCCTTGCCGACACCTTGATCCTCGACGAGGACGGCGTCTACGATCCGGCGAGCTTCAACGATCGGCTCCTGCTCGGTCTCAAGGGCACCATGAGCGAAGCCGAATTGCATGTGATCAAGGCACGGCTGCGCGGCGGCATTCTCAATAAGGCACGGCGCGGCGAGTTCCGTTGCCCCCTGCCAACCGGACTGATCTACGACCATTCCGGCAATGTGGCGCTCGATCCAGACATGCAAGTCAGAGAGACGATCGTCCATTTCTTCGAGACCTTCTCTCGCGTCGGATCCGCTTCCCAGACCGTCAAGGCCTTTCGCACGGAAGGCCTTCTGTTTCCATCGCGCCTGCACAACACCCAGACGGTCTTCCGGCCGCTGACCGCATCAACGGCGGTGCGCGTCCTGAACAATCCGCGTTACGCAGGCGCCTATGCCTATGGCCGGCGACACTATCGGCGCACCATCGACGGCAAGAAGACTGTGCGCGCGCGAGACAACGACGACTGGCTGGCCTGCATTCCCGATGCGCATCCCGGGTATATCAGTTGGGAACGGCATCAGGAGAACCTGAAGACTCTCAAGGCGAACGGTCAGGGGTATGACGCGGCGCGAGCGTCAATTCCAAGGGAAGGCCCGGCGCTGCTGCAGGGACGGGCTGTGTGTGGGCAATGCGGCAGGCATTTCCGCGTTCGCTACGCTGCCCGGCGCGGCCGGCAGGAAGCCTGGTACATCTGTGACCGCGCCCATACCTATCGCGGGGAACCCCTGTGCCAGTCGATCGCCGGGCTTCCCGTAGACGAAGCCGTCGGCAGGCTGATTGCTGAGCAGATGACGCCGGCGGCCGTCGAACTGGCGCTCGAGGTCCGCAAGGAGATCGAAGCCCGCCATGAAGAAGCAGACCGGCTGCGCTGCCGCGCGATCGAGCGCGCCCAAATGGAAGCCGATCTCGCCCAGCGCCGTTTCATGCTCGTTGATCCCAACAATCGCCTCGTCGCCGACACGCTCGAAGGCGAATGGAACGAGAAGCTGCGCATATTGGCTAACGCTCGCGAAGAGCGCGAGCGCGCCCGGGAGCGCGATCAATTCATCCTCGATGAAGCTGTCCACGAGCGGTTAGTCGCAATGACGGCTGATTTCAACAAGCTGTGGACGGATCCCCATACCCCAAACCGCGAACGCAAGCGATTGCTTGCCCACATCATCGAGGATGTCACTCTCGTCAAGTTACCGGCGGAAGGAACCACCAAGGTTCACGTCCGATTCAAGGGCGGCAAGATCCAGACGCTCACCACCCTGAGCCCAAAATCTGCCGCCCAGCAGGTCAAAACGCGGCCCAGCATCGTTGAACTGGTCGATAAACTCCTCGATGACCACATCTATTCCGAGATCGCGGAGCTGCTCAACCAGCAGGGATATCGTCCGGGCGAGGCCGCACGCCGCGGTCGACACGACGCCCGCTTCACGCCCAAACGGGTTGCCTATCTCGTCCACGAATACAAGCTGCGTCCACGCTATGACCGGCTGCGAGAGCGCGGAATGCTGACGAAACAGGAAGCGGCGGCGCGTCTCGATATCCACGAGCACACCGTCGCCCGTTGGGCCAAACACGGCCTCATCGCCAGTCATGCCTATAACGGTCACTACTACTTGTACGAACTTCCCAATTCAGACCTACCGCAAAAGCATTGCAGCCGATGGGACCGGCTCGTCGATCGCGCTGCCGCACGCCAGCAAACCGCCAGCACGGCAAAGCCCTCAGCTGAATACGAAAGGGACGTAGTATGAACGCAGATCGTTGTAGGTCATCACCAGTCCGGAGCCATCCCATACCAGAATCTTGATGCGGTCAC
>CAYSBF010000201.1:0-3087 GCA_964429025.1 uncultured Pelagibacterium sp. | reverse complement strand
CCCCTCTGGGGGGGGTTGCTGGGGGGGTGTGTGGTTCCCCGGGGCGGGTGGCGCCCCCCCCCCCTTGGGGGGGGTGTTGGGGTGGGGGGATCGGCGATAGCCGATCAGCGGTGCTGCGGATAACGGCCGGAGTCGGGCGATGACGGTTTCCCTTGCCAAGAAACTGCGCGCCAACCCTACGGATGCCGAAAAGCGGATGTGGCGCCTGCTCTTTCCTTTCCGGGAGCGCGGGTTTCATTTCCGGAAACAGGCTCCCATAGGGCCATATGTCGCCGATTTCGCCTGCCATCATGCCAAAATCGTTATCGAGGTCGATGGAGGGCAGCACTATTCCCGTGACGGGCAAGCGTCCGACGCGCGCCGGTCGGAATTTCTGGAAAGCGAGGGCTATACAGTTCTGCGATTCTCCAACCTCGAAGTCCTGAGCAATTCCGATGGTGTTCAAGAGGTTCTCGCCGCAGCACTAGCTTTGCGCGAACAGTCACACCGTATCCCGAGGCCAGAATAATGTTCCCCAAAATCCTCATCGCCAATCGCGGCGAGATCGCCTGCCGAATTATCAAGACGGCGCGGCGGATGGGCATTGCCACCGTCGCCGTTTATTCGGATGCCGACAAGGATGCGCTGCATGTGAAGATGGCGGATGAGGCGGTGCATATCGGGCCGGCGCAGGCCAGCCAGTCTTATCTCGACATCGACAAGATCGTGGAAGCCTGCAAGGCGACCGGGGCGGTGGCGGTTCATCCCGGCTATGGCTTTCTTTCGGAAAATGCGGCCTTCGCCGAGCGGCTGCGCCAGGAGGGGATTTATTTTATCGGGCCGCCGGTCAAGGCCATCGAGGCGATGGGCGACAAGATCACCTCAAAAAAAATCGCCGCCGAGGCAGGCGTCTCCACTGTCCCTGGCCATATGGGGATCATCGAGAGCGCGGCCGAAGCTGCCAAGATCGCCAAAAAAATCGGCTTTCCGGTGATGATCAAGGCCTCGGCCGGGGGCGGGGGCAAGGGGATGCGGATTGCGCGCAGCGAAAAGGAGGTCAAGGAAGGCTTCGAGCGCGCGAAATCGGAGGCGGCATCCTCGTTTGGCGACGACCGCATCTTCATCGAGAAATTCATCGAAGAGCCGCGCCATATCGAAATCCAGGTGCTGGCGGATTCGCTGGGCAATTGCATCTATCTCGGCGAGCGCGAGTGCTCGATCCAGCGCCGCAACCAGAAGGTGATCGAGGAAGCGCCATCGCCGTTTCTGGACGCGGAAACGCGCGAGAAGATGGGCGAGCAGGCGGTAGCGCTCGCGCGGGCGGTCAATTATGTGAGCGCCGGTACCGTCGAGTTCATCGTCGACAAGGACCGCAACTTCTATTTCCTCGAGATGAACACGCGGCTCCAGGTCGAACACCCGGTGACCGAACTCGTCACAGGGATCGATCTGGTCGAGGAGATGCTGCGCATCGCCGATGGGCAGAAGCTGTCGATTACCCAGGATCAGGTCCAGCTCAATGGCTGGGCCGTCGAGGCGCGCATCTATGCGGAGGACCCCTACCGCAATTTCCTGCCCTCGACGGGGCGGCTCAAGCGCTATCGCCCGCCGGTCGAAGAGGCTTCGGCCAGTCTCATCGTCCGTAACGACACCGGCGTCTACGAGGGCGCCGAGATCAGCCCCTATTACGACCCGATGATCGCCAAGCTGGTCACCTGGGCGCCATCACGCCTCGAGGCGATCGACGGTCTGGCTGTTGCGCTCGACCAGTTCGACATAGACGGTGTGGGCAACAACATCCCGTTCATCGCAACGGTCGCCCAGCAGGAGCGCTTTCGCGACGGAAACCTCTCGACCAATTACATCGCCGAGGAGTTCCCCGAGGGCTTTGCGGGGGCGAAACTCGACGACGGCGATATGCTGGCGTTGGCCGCGCTGGCCTGCCGCGCCGCCTTTCAGCTCGAAACGCGCGGATTCGAGGGTTCGGGCACGTTGACCGGCCAGCATGTCATCGCCGAGCGTTCGGTCATCATTGGCGAGGAGCGCTGGGACTTCTCGATTCCCAAATCCGATGAATCCTTCGTGCTGATGACCGATGACGGGCAGGGGCTGCTGATCGAGGATGGCTGGCAGCCGGGCGAGAGCATAGCGGCTTCCGAGATCGATGGCCGCACCATTCATGTGCGCATGGACCGTGTCACCTCGGGCTTCCGCATGCGCTATCGCGGGGCCGATCTCGTCGCAAAGGTCGTGCTTCCGCATGTGGCCGACCTCATGAAGTACATGCCCGTCAAATCGCCGCCGGACATGAGCAGATACCTGCTTTGCCCGATGCCGGGGCAGGTGATCCGCATCGATGTTGCCGAAGGCCAAGTCGTCGAAGAAGGGCAGCCGCTCGCCATTGTCGAGGCCATGAAGATGGAGAACGTCCTCAAAGCCGAGCGCCGGGCAAAGGTCGCAAAGCTTAACGTCGAGAAAGGCGCCGTGCTCGCCGTCGATGCGGTCATCATGGAATTCGAGGCGGTGTGATGGCTCGGAGCATCACCCCTCCCCAGCCCTCCCCATCAAGGGGAGGGTGCTTTCTTTGCTTGGTTGTCTCCATACACACGGAGCCAGCACCTCCCCCCTTGTGGGGGAGGTTGGGAGGGGGGACTCGGCGATAGCCGAGATGCAACTCGATGGTCGATACTCCGAAAGATTTCTGGCAGGCCCTGGCGCAAAAGGAACTCCGCGACACCCCGCTCGAGTCCCTCAACCGCGACTATGGCGGGCTTTCAGTCGCTCCCGTCTATCTCGGTGATGACGGCGCTATACCTGGCGTCGAGCCGTTCACGCGCGGCGTGCGGGCGACTATGTATGCCAACCGCCCCTGGACCATCCGACAGTATGCAGGCTTTTCGACCGCCGAGGAGAGCAACCGGTTCTACCGGCAGGCGCTCGAGCGCGGCCAGAAGGGGTTGTCGGTTGCCTTCGATCTGGCCACGCACCGGGGCTATGATTCCGATCATCCGCGCGTCGTGGGCGATGTCGGCAAGGCGGGCGTCGCGATCGATTCCGTCGAGGAGATGACATTCCTGTTCGAGGGAATTCCGCTCGAGGAGATGAGCG
>CAYSBF010000200.1:418-3196 GCA_964429025.1 uncultured Pelagibacterium sp. | reverse complement strand
GGAAATCTAGAGCGTTATCTTGATGCGCTTCTGGTCTGCCGTTGCGACACCGCGGTAGGCGGTCGCGTCCATCTCAACGCGCAGATCGGCTGAACCCAGCGGAGCACAATGCACCGTGTTGGCGGGATCAATGCCGCGGAAACGCTCGGCAAAGACCGCTATTACGGCCTCAAAGTCGCGCGGATGGCCGATGATCACCTGCGCCTTGACCACATCGGCAAGTTCGAAGCCGACCGCCTTCAGCGAGGCCTCGACATTGTCAATCATCCTGTGCGCCTGCTCGGCGGGATCGGTGGGCACATGTCGCGGTGTGACCTCTACCCCGGCCGTAATCGATACAAAGGCCCAGTCATCGACGACCACGACACGCGAATAGCTGTCACGTGCCTCGCTGGCAATTTGCGATTGAACCTTGGTGACCTCGACCATTTGCTGCTCCTTGTGGTGGCTACGCGGCGCTGCGCCGATTGCTGGCGAAACGCGAAAAACTGAAGGGCCTGGGATCAACGATGGGATCTGCACCTGTCGCAACATCGGCAATCAGATGACCTGCGCCAGGTCCAATGCCGAACCCATGGCCGGAAAAGCCGGTAGCCAGGACGAGTCCGGGAAGGCTCTCGACATTGGAGATCACGGGCAATTCGTCGGGCAGCATGTCGATGACACCGGTCCACTGGTAACGGATCCTGGCGTCCCGGAACCACGGCGCGACCTTTTCGAGACTGGCGCGCGTGCGGGCCAGAATCTTGTGGTGCACCTCGGGTTCGATGATCCGTGTCTCTTCGAAAGGCGTTGTCTCATCAAAACGCCAGCGCCTGCGCTGGCGAGCGGCATCAAGAAACTCGCGCCCGATCGTCATGCTGAACCCGCCCATATAGGTTCGCAGCAGCCTCGTGAATTGCAGACCGAGCAGGAAACTGTCGGGAACGATTGGAGTGGTCTGTGAGAGCTGCCCGAGATTCCATCCCCCATCCAGCCGCTTGCGGAAGCCGAAGTCGGAGCCGTAAACCACCTGGTCGGGTGGCCCGTCCATGGGTTCGGTCGCCTGCACCGACGTGTGGACGTTGAGGACCGGCAGGGATATTCCGTGGTTGCCGAGAAACAGTCGCGACCAGACGCCCGCGGCAAGGACAACGGTCTGGCATCGCACCAGCCCCTTCTCGGTCAGAACGCCTGTTACCTTGCCGCCTTCGATGTCAAGCATGCGGACCGCGCAGCCGGTAACGACGACCGCTCCTTTGGCGGCTGCGCCTTTTGCGATTGAAACCGCAGCGTGTTGCGGTTCGGCCGAACCATCACTGGGTGTATAAATAGCGCCGGCAAGCCTGCGGGTCAGGCCTGGCAGCATCTCTGTCGTTTCGCGGGACGAGAGCAGCCGTGTGTCGAGTCCCGCCTCCTGAGCCTCGCGCAGCATGGGGTCAAACGCTGCGATGTCCGCTTCGGTGTCGCAGGTGAAGATCAGTCCTTTTTGAACGAACCCGGTTTCGTGCCCGGTTCGGGCGTTCATGCCCTTCCACATCTCAATGGTTTTTTGCATTAGCGGCATTTCAGCGGCATGCCGCCGTGTTTGCCGGCACAAGCCCCAGTTCCGGCTGGACTGCTCGCCGCCAATGACTCCCTTTTCGATCAACGCGACTGAAATGCCCCGTTCGGCAAGGATAAGCGCCGTGCTGGCGCCGACGATGCCGCCGCCGATGACCACTACATCCACCCTCTCAGGCAGGGCTGAAGCCCCTACAAAGCTATCTATCGGGCGGACCAAGGCTGCTCTCCATCATTAGTTGTTGATATAGTCAACAACCAAACCAGGAGCTAAGTCAATAGCGTTTGCATCGAAACGCAAGACACCTATGGTAGCCTCACCCACTCAGTTGGTGAGGTGGGCAACAACTTAAGGAGATTCTGGTGGAACTTGAACGGTATCGAACAGGAACGACCGCCGAGCAGGTGGCAAGCTATTCCCGGGGAATTGCGGTCGGAGACTGGATCCTGCTCGCCAACACCTCGGGCATTGATTACGAGACGATGAGGCTGCCGGCGAGCGTTGAAGAACAGGCGGAGGGAGCCTTCCGGAACGTCAAAATGGCCCTCTCACATTTCGGGGCAGGTTTGGAACATGTCGTGAGGGCCCGCATCTTTGTGCCCAACTTGGCCGACATGGACAGGGTGCATCCGATTATTGGCCGGGAGTTCGCCAGCATTCTGCCCGTGAACACGACGGTCTGCTGCCCATTGCCGAGCCCCGATGTCCTTTTCGAGATTGAAGTAACCGCGTATCGGCCAACATAAGGCCGCGGGCATCGTCAGGTTGGGTCGTCCGGTTCGGGCCAGTAAGCTGCGCCTGGGCCGAGGTGACTGCGGACGACGCGCAAGAGCAGCTTGCGCATCGTTTCGTATTCTTCGGCTGACAAGGCGTGGAAAACTTGTCTTTCGTTCTCGCGGGCCATCGCCTCCAGACCCAGGACCAGATCGAGCCCTGTCTGGGTAGCATAGAGCTTGTAGCGGTGCCGTTGAGTGGGGTCGATTTCGCGCTTAATCAGACCGCGGCGTTCCAGATCGGTCACGATGCGGGACTGGGCAGATCGGTCGCGGCCGAATATCTCGCTCAGTTCCATTTGGCTAATGCCTGGATTTTTGGCGACTACCTGGAGGGTGGACGTCTTGCCCAACCCGCTGCCAACCGGATGTGAGGCCATCATCTTGTCGACCTGAGCGCCCATGATTGGCGAGAGAACGCGGAAGAATAGTCCCGCAAGCCTCGGAAGCTCTCCTAAATCG
>CAYSBF010000200.1:0-408 GCA_964429025.1 uncultured Pelagibacterium sp. | reverse complement strand
CGTCCCCCCTTGGCCGCGACGTCTTCGGTCACAGCTTTTCCCTTGCCTGCCGATTTTGCAACCATCGTCCTCAGCCCCTGTTTGATTCATTCTGTTAATGGCAGCAACGTGCATATGTCCAGCCATGGAGGAGTAAGTGGCAACCTGCGCGGACTCAGGCAACCGGCAGAAGACGGCTTGGTGGAGTGGCGTCGGTTTACTACCCCAACCAGGGAAAAGAGGTGGATGGTCGTCCGCTTCATGGGCGGCAGGCTTCATCCCCTTAGCGGTATCGGGCTTTCTCTAGGACTTCACTGTTCCCGGTGCCATTGCAAGCTGCGGACGGTTCAGTCAGAGCGAATTGCGACCCTATAGGTGGACAGGATTCCCCGGCTGCGAGGCGAAAGAGTTTGGGCGCTCGTGAGCACA
>CAYSBF010000199.1:0-3208 GCA_964429025.1 uncultured Pelagibacterium sp. | reverse complement strand
GTTATGCTATTCTCCAGTCCCGCGTTACAGCGGCGCTGCCCGGTTCTGGAGTCGGATCGCTGTTCCAGCGCATCTTTTCATCGCCAGGTGGAATTGACCCTTATGCGGGCGCCATTTCGGATGTCTATCAGGACCTTTTCGGGCAGGGCACCTATGCCGGTAAGGGCATTTATGACGTCGATGCCTTTGAGGCGGCGTTGGCCGGGCGCATCCCCGAAAACACCCTTCTCAGCCATGACCTTCTGGAAGGTACTTTCGCCAAGGCAGGTCTGGCGTCCGATGTCGAACTCGTCGAAGATTTTCCGGCTCGTTACGATGTAGCCGCGAGACGCTCCCATCGCTGGACACGCGGCGACTGGCAATTGCTGCCCTGGATATTGAGCAGATCGGGCGTTGGGGCATTGGGACGCTGGAAGCTGATCGACAATCTTCGCCGAGCGCTCATTGCACCCTTTTCCGTTCTGGCGCTCGCTCTGGCATGCCTGCTGCCGCAACCTGCGGCATTCGGAGGGTTTGTGCTGATTGCCTTGGCCATCGCCATCCCTGCCTTTGTGCCCATCGCATCCTCGGTGTTTCCCCGGCGCAATGGTCTGCATCTGCCGCATCATTTCATCAGCCTTGCCCGGGAAGCAAAACTTGCTGTTCTCCAATTTGCACTCAAGCTCGCTTTTCTCCCTGATGAAGCCTGGCGCAATCTCGATGCAATTGCGCGTACGCTATATCGGCTCTTGGTTTCACACAGCTTGCTCCTCGAATGGACAACCGCCGCGCAAGCCAGCCAAAGACCCCGCCTCACGGTCTCGGGATTCTACATCGACATGGCAGGCGGCACCTTAAGTGCAACGGCCCTGTTGATGGCTGCGCTATTCTTCGCTCCGGGCAACTGGCCGCTGATAGCGCCGCTCGCCATGCTCTGGCTCGCAGCTCCGGCCATCGCACTTCTTGTCAGCCGCCCTGACCTCACCAGTCGGAGCACCTTGACTGCTTCCGAGGCAACAGAGCTTCGATTGATTGCCCGTCGCACCTGGCGGTTTTTCGAGACGTTTGTGACGTCCCGCGACAACATGCTGCCCCCAGATAACTTTCAGGAAACGCCCCGCCCCTCCGTCGCGCACAGGACATCGCCGACCAATATTGGCCTCTACCTGCTTTCGACCGTCGCCGCCCGCGATTTTGGGTGGTCGGGAACGATCTCCACGATTGAACGACTCGAGGCCTGCTTTGTTTCCCTGGACAGACTGGCAAAGTTCAATGGGCATTTGTTCAATTGGTACGATACAGAAGACTTGCGCACGCTTGAGCCGGCCTATGTGTCTTCGGTCGATAGCGGGAATCTGGCGGGGCATCTCATTGCTCTTGCCAATGCCTGCGAGGAATGGGTCGGCGCACCACTGCCAGATAACCGGACGGGTCTGATCGATACGCTCGGGCTGGCGCGACTGGCACTGGCCGGCCAACAGGAAGAGGCGGGCGAGGCTCTGGTCCCGACTTTCGATGAAATCGAACTCCTGCTGGTCGGCAACCAGTCGATGCAAAGCGCAGCACCGCCGCTTGGTCGCCTCGTCGACAAGGCCCTCAAGATCGCCGGCAACTATGCGAGCGTGGATTCTGAGCTGGTCTTCTGGATCAACGCCCTGGGGGAAACGCTCGAACAATTCACGCGGGATGCAGCGATCATCCGAACTGATACCACCCAGATCGATACCCGCCTCCTGGCACTCGCCAAGGCGGCGCGTGACCTGGCACAGGGCATGGATTTCGCGTTCCTGCTCGATCCCGATCGCAAGCTGCTCTCGATCGGATATTCCCTCCTCGACAACGGGCTGGATCCCAGTTGCTATGATCTTCTGGCATCTGAAGCGCGGCTCGCCAGCCTGTTCGCCATTGCCAAGGGCGATGCGCCGACCCGGCACTGGTTTCGGCTCGGGCGCACCGCGATCCCGGTAGGCGCTGCATCAGCGCTCGTCTCCTGGTCGGGATCCATGTTTGAGTATCTCATGCCCTCGCTGGTCATGCGGGCGCCTGATGGAAGTCTGCTTGAGCGTACCAACCGCACGATCGTTGCGCGCCAGATGGAGTATGCCGCAGAGCGAGGTGTGCCATGGGGGATTTCGGAGTCCGCTTATAACGCCCGCGATCTGGAGTTCACCTATCAGTACTCCAATTTCGGCGTGCCCGGCCTCGGGCTCAAGCGCGGGCTATCGGCCAATCTCGTCATCGCCCCCTATGCCACGGGGCTGGCAGCAATGGTGGATCCGCATGGCGCCAGTGTGAACTATGCGCGCCTTACCGACATGGGCGCACTAGGGCCTTACGGTTTCTACGAAGCGCTTGATTTCACCCCTGCGCGCGTTCCACCCAAGGAAAAATTTGCGATCGTTCGCAACGTGATGGCGCACCATCAGGGCATGACCATCGTCTCGATTGTCAATTCGTTACTCGACGGTCGTATGCGCGCCCGCTTCCATCGCGAACCGATGATCCGGGCAACCGAATTGCTTCTGGCCGAAAAACTGCCACGTGACGTCGCCGTCGCCCATGAGCGCGCCAAAGACCTTGGCGTCCGCAACGAGGCGAACACCAAGGGATTTCCGATAGTACGCCGCGTTTCAGGCGTTGCTTTCGACGCTCCCGTCACGACCCACATATTGTCGAACAGCCGCTACGCTGTAATGGTCACCGCGGCGGGCGCAGGGTACAGCCGCTGGCGCGACATCGCCATCACACGCTGGCGCGAAGATGCCACGAAAGACGATTGGGGTAGTTTCGTCTATCTAAAGGACACGCAGACAGGCGCGTCATGGTCGCCTGGCGTCCAGCCATTGGCCGGAAAACCCGATACCCATAGCGTGGTCTTTGGTGAAGACCACGCTGAGTTTCTCCGCCGTGACGGTACGCTCACCACTGCGATGGAGTTGCTGGTCTCGGGTGAGTATGATGGGGAGGTGCGCCGCGTCTCCCTGACCAATTCCGGCCGGCAGACGCGAGAGATCGAATTAACCTCCTACGCCGAACTCGTTCTGGCCAGTGCCGCGTCGGACAACGCCCATCTGGCCTTTTCCAAGATGTTCGTTGTCACCCAACATCTCCCCGAATTCGGAGCCCTGCTCGCGACCCGACGCCGACGCAACCCCCAAGACCCCGAAGTCTGGGCCGGTCACTTCGCCGTGGTCGAGGGCGAGATCATTGGCGAACCCCAATATGAATC
>CAYSBF010000198.1:0-3222 GCA_964429025.1 uncultured Pelagibacterium sp. | reverse complement strand
TATGGGTGCTTCCAGCCCGATAAACAAGGTCCGGGACCGATCAGGCAGGAGTTCGTTGCAAAGCAATTGCAAGCGTATGTGCGCTGCCATCGAGCGGCACGCGAATGTCCTTGCTGTCGGCGGTCACATCTTTACCATCAAGACTCACGCGCCTTGTTATGCCAGGGTCCACCTGGGTGACGGAAATGTCGTACTCGCTGCAGCCCAGCCTTATGCTGGCCTCAAAACCCGGCCAGTCGGGGGGCAGCACCGGATCGAGGATCAGCATATCACCTCGCCGGGCTATCCCGAGTATACCCTCGACTCCTGCGCGATACATCCAGCCAGCCGAACCAGTATACCATGTCCATCCGCCCCGTCCTATGTGAGGGGCAACCGAATAGACGTCGGCAGCCACCACATAGGGCTCGACTTTGTAGCGGTCTGTCGCTTCTGCGGTGTCAGCGTGATTGACCGGATTGAGCATGGCAAACAGGTCATGGGCCGATTTTCCGTCTCGCTGCCTGGCGAAGGCGAGAATTGCCCACATGGCGGCGTGGCTATACTGCCCGCCGTTCTCCCGAAGGCCCGGAGGATAGCCCTTTATGTAGCCAGGATCGTGGTCGGTCTTGTCGAAGGGAGGTGTAAAGAGCAACGCCAGACCATCTTCCTTTCGGATCAGGTGCTTTTCTAGCGATGCCATTGCGATGGCGGCTCGCTCGGAATCGGCAGCACCCGAGAGCACCGCCCAAGTCTGCGCGATGGAATCGATCCGACATTCCTCGTTCTGTGCCGAGCCAAGCCAGGTGCCGTCATCGAAGGTGGCCCGACGATACCATTGGCCGTCCCAGGCGTGGATTTCGAGAGCCTTGCGTAACTTATTGGCGTGGTTCTGCCACCGTGCGGCCCTCTGCGGATCGCGGGCTTGAGTCAGGGGTACGAATTTGTTGATTGCGCTGATGAGGAGCCAGCCGAGCCACACGCTCTCGCCTTTGCCCCCTTCACCCACCCGGTTCATGCCGTCGTTCCAGTCGCCGGTGCCCATGAGCGGAAGGCCGTGTTTGCCGACCAGCGTGATGGCCTGATCGAGGCCGCGGGCGCAATGTTCGAAAAGGGAGCCGGATTCTCCGGCCTGTTGTGGGATGAAAAAAGCATCGTGCTCGCCTTCGGCCAGGTGCTGGCCCTCAAGAAAAGGCAAGGTTTCATCAAGGATGCCGGGATCGTCCGCAACCGAGATGTAGGTGGCGGTGGCAAAGGCCAGCCATACGCGATCGTCCGAAATTCTCGTCCGCACGCCCTGTCCCGAATGGGGTAACCACCAGTGCTGGACGTCGCCCTCGACAAACTGCCGCCCTGCGGCGCGCAGGATGTGGTGCCGGGTCTTTTCGGGTCGGGCAAATGTCAGCGCCATGCCATCCTGGAGCTGGTCACGAAAGCCGTAGGCGCCGCTGGCTTGATAAAAGGCCGAACGGGCCGTGATGCGACAAGCAAGCGTCTGATAGAGCAGCCAGCCATTGAGCATGATATCCATTGCCCGGTCGGGGGTTTTGACCTCGATCGTGCCCATCAGCTCGCGCCAGTAGGCAGAAATTTCCGCCAGCAATGCCTCTGTGTCGGCATCACGGTAGCGCGCCACCAGCGAACTGGCCTCCTCGGCGCTCCCGGTCTGGCCCAGGAGTGATATGATTTCACACGACTGCCCAGGTTGGAGCGAGACCTGCATCTGTTGGACAGCGCAAGGATCAAGGCCCGCACCCAACTTTCGGGAAAGCGAGGCTGTATCCTTAAGTGCAAGCGGTGCCGCTCTGGTGCCATTCCGGCCCAGAAATTCGGCGCGGTCGGTGGTCCAATCCGTTGTCTGCGCCCCCAGATCAGCGAAGGCCACGCGATCAGGGAACTGGGTACTCCACCTGTTGCGTGCCAGGATCGCGCCGGTTGCCGCATCGATATCGGTGGTGATGAAGGGAGCATTGGGCCCGCGCTGGGTACCGAGCACCCACTCGGTATATGCAGTGACGGTAAGCTGGCGGACCTTGTTTGAGTGGTTGGTCAGCTTGAGGCGCGAAACCTTGATCGGATCGTCGAGCGGGACGAACTGGGTGAGCAGGCTCGCAATTCCATGCGCGCGGTGTGCAAAGGAACTGTACCCAAAGCCATGACGGGCAATGTAGCGCCCTTTGTCGCGGACAGGCTGGGCGGTAGGGCTCCACAGCGCTCCGCTTTCTTCGTCACGGATATAGATGGCCTCGCCGTTGGGGTCGCCTACAGGATCGTTGGCCCAGGGGGTAAGCTGGTTCTCGCGACTATTGTCGGCCCAGCTATAGCCGCCGCCGCTTGCTGATACCTGAAATCCGAAGCCGGAATTGGCGATGACATTGATCCAGGGTGCCGGGGTCGATCGTCCAGCGACGAGCACAGTGACATATTCGGTCCCGTTCTTGTCGAACCCACCCAATCCGTTGAAAAATTCAAGGCCGGTCGGCATGTCGACATGTTCGGGATCCGGTGAAGCAAGCAGGGGCCATGCGGCCGAAGTACGGTTCTCGTCGGGCGGGCCATTGCGGGCAAGCTGGTCGGCGATCGGGCCATGGCGAGCCAGCAGCACGACTCGCGCGGCGGCATAGACAAGGTCACGGGCCTCCGTCGCCATCATGTCCGCCCGCAGGACATGCACGACCCCTTGTGCTGGTATTTCGCTGAACCGGGGACGCGATTGACTGGTGCGTACCGCAACTTCGATTGCAGTCTGGAGATCCTGGACGTAGGACGCAGCGCGCTCATTGACAATCACCAGATCCACTGCCAGTCCCTTCATGCGCCAATATTCGTGCGCCCGGAGCATTTCGCGGACCTGCCCCATATCCTCGACATCTTCGATGCGCAGCACCACCAGCGGCAGATCGCCCGAAATCCCATAGGCCCAGAGTTTTGATTGGGCGCCCAATGCTTGTGCAGGGGCCCTCGCAGGCATGCGGAAGGGAGTATCGGCATAGAGAATTGGAGCTGCGAGGCGCTGAAAGTCGGCTGCCTGCTGGGAACTGATGCCCAAGTGATAGAGCTGCACCTGAGCCTGGGTCCACGCCAGGGTTTTGGCACGCTCGAAGGCATTGCGATCGTTGTGACTGTCGATCAACTCGAGAAGCTTTTCGCGCGACGATGCGACAAGGGTCCAGAATGCGATGCGGACGGACTTTCCAGGCTTGATGCGAACATGGTGGCGTAGCGAGAATACAGGATCGAGCA
>CAYSBF010000197.1:2971-3256 GCA_964429025.1 uncultured Pelagibacterium sp. | reverse complement strand
GTGCTGCCTGTTGCCGGTGTATTCCCGCGGCAAGACGTCTGGGAGCGGCTTGATGGGCTTCTGTGGATAGCCCTTGGCCAGCACGAAGGCCTGTTCGTGCCGGGATTCGAGCATCCCTCGCGACGAGGCGTAGGGTTTCGGCCAGACGAGATGGCCAACGGGCCTGAATCCGGCTTCCCGCCAAGCCTTGGCAAAGAGCTCGACCTTCGCCCAGCCGTAGAAGGTCACGCAGAGGCTGTCGTCCTTCAGCACCCGGTACAGATCCGAGAACGCGCTCAGAACCCC
>CAYSBF010000197.1:2244-2961 GCA_964429025.1 uncultured Pelagibacterium sp. | reverse complement strand
GCGATGCTGCGTCCGGCCCGGTCCCGGTAGGCGATGAGATACGGCGGGTCTGTGACGATGAGATCGACGCTTGCGGCGGGGAAGCGGGGAAGGACCTGGACGCAATCGCCCTCGAAGATCTGGTTGGCAATGGACATGGCTTGTCTCCTGGTTGTTGTTTTTGAAAACTGCGCCAGCGAGACAGAGGCCGACCGCATCAAGCGCCGGCTCAAGGGGCAACACGTTTATGCGGGCCGCCCCTTGAACCGGGGCCGCGGTCGGCGATAAGGCGAGAAGGTTTTCTGGAACGGCCGGCCAGGAGATTACGGAATCTTTGTTCCATAGCCGGGCGGGGATCGGCTTTCAAAACACGAAAAAATGGGCTTCTGGCTTCTCTTTGAGACGGAGAGAAGCGCGGCGTTTCAGTTGCATGACTGTTGCCTGTGTGAACCGATCATCCTCATCTGGACTCAGGGCTATCCTTTATGTGAGAATTTATGCTTCTCTAATTAAGAGCCGAATTCATCTATGAACCGAACCTGCGGGTGCGCACTTGCGGCAATGCTTTTTGCTGCCCTTACGCCCGCTCTTGCGCAGGACGATGTGGAGGAGCCGGACCCGCGAGAGACGGCACAGCCCAGCACGCCACCCGGGGATGAACTGAAGAACTGGGGCCTTGCAGCCGGTATTGGCGTTGAGTTTTATGATGACCGCTATATTGAGACGGCATCACTCCAG
>CAYSBF010000197.1:0-2234 GCA_964429025.1 uncultured Pelagibacterium sp. | reverse complement strand
TTGAATCGTAGCCGTCCTTCTGGGCAGTTGGAAACTGGACTGTCGATGACTGCGGAGCACTGGGCTTTATTGGCAGGAGCCGGGTTATGTGCGCCGACTGGCACAAGCCCGGCTTTTTCGTAGGAGCCAAGCTGATCGGCGATAGCGGCGAATTCTTACAGGGCGTTACGCTTGGCATACAGATGGCATTTCTGCAGAACGTCGCGGTTGTGGGTCTCGACGGACGGGCGACAACAGCGCCCCGGCCAAGCTGGAATGTTGGCATCGGCTGGGTCAATCACAGTGTCAAGTCGCTCGCCAAAGGCATTACCGAGGGCGAAGCGCTACCAGCCGATTTCGATGACGTGATTCTGAGAGAAAGCACTGATAACGGCTGGATTATCATGATCTCGAAGAACATCTTTTGAAAATGCACGGGGGGCGTGAGACGACAGGGTCAAGAACTCGACTGACGTTTTGGTAGCCTAGATCTTGTTTCCCGTAAGCGCTGCATGTCGTTACCGATTTCATCAAAAAGAGCCCGGATCTTTTCACCGAAAAGCGAAAGAAACTCAGATTTGAACCGCACTGGCTTGCCCGGCTGCCCATCAAGGGCGCTCTGCTGTCGAACGAAATGATTAACCCTGTCGTTTGAGTCAGCCGGCAGCATCGAGCCACTATGGACGATCCGATTCCGGAGCTGGTTTGCGTCCATGAGAAACTGGCGTTCCTGGCGCGAGGCTGCCCTTGCCGCCTCGCGCGTAGCCTTTTCATGGATGGGACTCCATACGGGAAAAGGCCCTCCGATCCTGCCGCGGCTCATCCGCGTCCGCGATGCGCCCGCCTATCTCGGCATGGACCGCGGCAAGTTCAACGCGCTGGTGCGGCCTCATCTGACGGAGATCCCCCTGGGGAGCCAGGCGCTTGCCTTCGATCGCCTTGAACTCGCTGCCTGGGCGGATGACTATATCGAGTGCAACGGGCGTCGTCCGAAGGCCCCAAAACCGGAGGACGACGAATGGCAAAACGCAACCGCATGCCGGGGCTCCGCAAGAAGGGCGGTATCTGGCAAATCGAGAAGCGCTGTAAATGGGCCGAAGGCGGCTGGCTCCGTGAAAGCACGGGAACGGCTAGCCGCATGGAGGCAGAAAAGTACCTGATCCGCCGTATGGCGGAGCTTGAGGAGGAAGCACGAAGACAGGCAGACGGCGTCTACACCTTCGAGGAAGCGGGTTTCCGCTATCTCGAGGAAATCGCTGGCAAGTCTTCGGCCGACACGATAGCCATGCATTTGGACCAGCTCTTCCCGTTCATCGGCAAGACGCCACTCGAGCAGACGCATGACGGCACGCTGAAGCCGTTCATCGATCATGAGCGCAAGCGTGGCCTTTCGCCGAAATCGATCAACAACGCCCTTGGTGTTGTTTCGGTCGTACTGAACAGGGCGGCGCGGGTCTGGCGTGACGAGCAGGGCCGCCCCTGGCTGGCACATGCTCCTGCCCGTATCAGCCGGTTATCTCTGAAAGGCAAGCAAAGCCGTCCCTATCCTCTCTCCTGGGAGGAGCAGGACGGGCTCTTGAAGGCACTGCCGCGGCATCTCGCCGATGCGGCGCTCTTTGCCCTGAACACCGGCTGCCGCGAGCAGGAAATCTGTCAGCTGCGTTGGGCGTGGGAGGTCAAGGTCGCCGAGCTGAATACATCCGTATTCGTATTGCCGGAAGAGGTGACCAAGACCGGGACCGAGCGCGTGGTCGTACTCAACAGCATCGCCCGCCGGGTGATCGACGCAAGGCGGGGGCTGCATAATGAGCACGTCTTCACCTACCGCGAGAAGCCTGTAGCCAAGCTTCACAGCAGCGCCTGGAAGCGCAGCTGGAAAGCAGCCGGCCTGCCGGTCCAGCGCGGCATGCTCAAAGGCGTCCACAATCTGCGCCATACGTTCGGGCGCAGGCTGCGGGCCGCAGGCGTTCCCCTCGAAACGCGAAAACTCCTGCTCGGTCACGCCAACGGCGATATCACGACGCATTACTCGGCGGCGGAGTTGAAGGAACTCATCGATGCTGTCGAAAAGATCGTGAGCCGCGGCATCGCTCAGACGCCCACCCTCACGCTCGTGCGTCAGAGTGCTGGAAGAAGTGTCGGAAAACTGTCGGAAACGACGAAAAGGGCTGCCGGCGAAAGCCGTGTAAGTCCTTGACGGAATTGGCGCGCCCGGAGAGATTCGAACTCCCGACCACCTGGTTCGAAGCCAGGTA
>CAYSBF010000196.1:0-3271 GCA_964429025.1 uncultured Pelagibacterium sp. | reverse complement strand
TGCGGCGCTCGCCGATGGTGCGACACTGGCGCGACTACTACGTCACCGGCTAGGCCGAAAGGGCGCGTTGCGCCGGGCACGGGACGCTATTACACTCAGGGCAAGCGGCAAGGTTTGCCGCGTTGCGAGTGAGCTGAAATGGACCATACGCCCGAAAGCGCCCAGTTTTTCCTGACCGCGCCTTCGCCCTGCCCCTATCTTGACGGGCGCCAGGAGAGGAAGCTGTTTACGCACCTCTCGGGCCGACGCGCGGGCGCACTGCATCAGCTTTTGTCCGACCACGGATTCCGGCGCAGCCAGAACCTCATCTATCGTCCGGCCTGCCTTGACTGTGACGCCTGCCAGTCGATCCGGGTCGTGGCGGCGCAGTTCGTGCCCTCGGAGCGCCACCGGCGCGTCCTCAAGCGCAATGCCGATGTCAGGGGTGAAGTGGTGCCGCCGGTCGCCAGTTCGGAGCAGTACCAGCTCTTCCGGCGCTATCTCGACGCGCGTCACGCCGATGGCGGCATGACGCAGATGAGCTATCTCGACTATGAATTCATGGTGGAGGATACGCCGGTCCAGTCGGAACTGGTCGAATACCGGCTTACCGAGGACGGGCCGGACGGGGATGCGGGCCAGCTCGTGGCCGCAGTGCTCACCGATGTGCTGCCGGACGGGCTATCGATGGTCTACAGTTTCTATGATCCGGCGCTACCCAAGCGAGGGCTGGGCAATTTCATGATCCTCGACCATATCGCCCGGCTGGGCCGGGAGCATCGCGACTATCTCTATCTCGGCTATTGGGTGAAGGACTCGCCCAAAATGGCCTACAAGGCCAGCTACCAGCCGCTCGAGGTCCAGCGAGGGTCGCGGGGCTGGGTGCCGCTTGCTCCGCATCCGGGAACGGACGACGAATAGGCCGTGTCGCGCGGCCTGCCACCAATGCCAGCTGCCATCGTCTCCGGCCTCTATGTCGCCGGATGCGGGTTGCTGTGCCTGATGGCTGTTTTGGCGGCTCTCGGCTTCGCCCACCCGGTTCTCGATCTTTTCAACCACATGCAGCCGGTGCTCTTTTTCGCATCGCTGGCTGCGCTGCTGCTGTGCGCGCTGTTCGTGTGGCCGGCGCGCCCCCGCGCACTGGCGCTAAGTCTTGCCGCCACAGGACTGGTTGCGTCCTCGATCATCTATGTTCCCGAGTTCGTGAGCGGGCTGACGCAGCGCTTCGCCCCTGCCCCACAGGACAGACCGGTCTACGCCCTTATGACCTTCAACGTGTTCGGCCGGAACGAGACGCCGGATGCGCTGGCCGATTACATCATCGGCACCGACACCGACATTGTGGCGCTGCAGGAATACAGCCCGGACGTGCGCCGCGCGATCCATGAGCGGCTGGCGGGGCATTATGAGCATTTCCAGTATTGCGCGGGAGGAATGCGCGCCTTTGTCGGGCTCTACAGCAAGCTGCCTTTCGAACCGCTGAGCGAGGACGTCTGCTCGGCGAGCGCGGCCAGTCATGAGCGGACGGCGCGGATTGTGGTGGGATTCGAACCGGGCGACGGGCAACCCTTCTCGCTCGCAACGACGCATAACGACTGGCCGGCGCCGGTGACGCGTCAGGCCGAGCAGTTCGACTCGCTGCGCGACGCGCTCTCGACGGTCGAGGGGCCGCTGATCCTTGTGGGCGATTTCAATTCGACGCCCTGGTCCTATGCCCTGCGCTTTTTCGTCACGGAAGCGGGCCTGGTGCGGCACACCTACAACCTGCCGACCTTTCCCAAGCTCTGGTATTATCTCGGTGACTGGCGCTGGACCCCGGCCATCCTGCCGATCGACCACGTGATGAGCAGGAGCGGGATCACTGTCCACGACCTCGAGCGTGGCGAGGCGAGCGGCTCGGACCACCTGCCGATCATCCTGCGGTTTTCGGTGGGGTCCTCCGAAATCTCGCTTCCCTCGCTTCCCCGGCCTTGAGCCAGGGTCCATACTTCCAAGCCGACCGGGGAGGATGGTTGGCTATGGATCCCGGCTTTCGCCGGGAAAGGAGGGAGGGAAATCGGCGAATGGAGACAAGTTCGGCTTGATCCGTGCTACCCCACGAACCGGTTGTTCCGCGGGAAGCCGACCGGCACCTGGCGACCAGCCTGGGCGCGCTCGCCGAGCCAGTCACGGAGTTCTTCCATCGCCTTGGAATAGGTGCGGCCCGAGCTGTCGGTCCAGGTCAGCCCGTCGGCAGACGAGAAGATTTTGGCATCCGAGATGCCGCCGTCCTTGTATTTCTGCAGCCGTACGCCCTTACCTCGCGACATCTCGGGTAGCTGGTCGCGCGGGAAGACGAGGAGCTTGCGGTTCTTGCCAACGACGGCGACAGTATCGCCCTCGGCCGGCACGCAGAGCCGCGCTTCCTGGGTGCCGGACACGTTGAGCACCTGCTTGCCCTTGCGGGTGTTGGCGATCATCTCCTCTTCGGGGACGATAAAGCCATTGCCAATGTCGGAGGCCACGAGGCGCTTTGCACCCGGGCGATGGACGAAAAGGGTCACAATGTCCTGCCCTTCCTCGATATCGACCATGATGCGCACCGGCTCGCCATGGCCGCGGCCGCCGGGGAGCTTGTCGGCGCCGAGCGTATAGACCTTGCCGCCGGTGGTCAGCATCAGGAGCTTGTCGGTCGTCTCGCAGGTGAGCGAGAGCTTGAGCCGGTCATCGGTCTTGAAGCTCTGCGCCGAGACGTCGTTGTTGTGGCCCTTCATGGCGCGAATCCAGCCCTTTTCAGAGAGGATCACGGTGATGGGCTCGCGCTCGATCATCGCGGTTTCGATATCGGCGATGTCGGCTTCGGGCGCGGCGGCGAGCTGGGTGCGGCGAGCACCCAGCGGGTGCGGCGTCCCGTCGGGATTTTCCTTGGGATAGGCAGCTTTCAATGCCTCCACCTGCTTGCGAACCTCGCCCCAAAGGCGCTTTTCCGACCCGAGCAGAGTTTCCAGATGCTCCTTTTCCGCTGTGAGCTTGTCGAACTCGGTGCGGATTTCGATTTCCTCGAGCTTGCGCAAGCTGCGCAAGCGCATGTTGAGGATGGCTTCAGCCTGAACGTCGGTGAGGTTGAAGCGTGCGACCAGCTCCGCCTTGGCATCGTCCTCCTCGCGGATGATGCGGATGACCTCATCGAGGTTGAGATAGGCAATAAGATAGCCGCCAAGCACTTCAAGGCGGTGCTCGATCTGGCCGAGGCGATGGCGCGATCGGCGGACGAGTACGTCCTTGCGGTGTTCGAGCCATGCCTTGATGGCAT
>CAYSBF010000195.1:0-3352 GCA_964429025.1 uncultured Pelagibacterium sp. | reverse complement strand
CTCTGGGTGCTGTGGGCCATTGCCGCGCTGCTGGCGGCGGGATTGCTGCTGGACTAATCGTCAGCGAATGTTCATCCGGGAGCGCTCCCACGCCCAAGCAGTCTTGACAATTTCCTCAATCGTACTGTGCCGTGGCGTCCAGCCCAGTATCTTCTCCGCGCGGCCAGCATCGGCAGTCAGCGCCGGTGGATCACCGGGCCTCCGCGCCGCCACGCGGATCAGGGGCTCGCGCCCAACGACTGCCGACACAACCCCCAAAATCTGTCGAACACTGAAGCCGCCGCCCGTCCCCAGATTCAGCGCAGCCGACCTGCCGCCGGCAAGCAGGTAACGCAAGGCAGAGACATGGGCCTCGGCCAAGTCGCTGACGTGGATATAATCCCGGATCGCCGTTCCGTCCGGCGTCGGATAGTCATCGCCGAGGATGTCGAGTGCCTCGTTTAATCCCGCGGCAGCGCGGAGCGCGAGCGGAATGATATGGGTTTCCGGTTCGTGAACCTCACCAATCTCGCCGTCCGGATCAGCGCCTGCTGCGTTGAAATAGCGCAGCGCCACAAAGCGAGGCCCACCTTCACGCTCCGCCCAGTGCATCAGGCGTTCGCAAGCAAGCTTCGTTTCACCATAGGCATTGATCGGGTTCGTTGGCATATCCTCGTTAATGGGTAGACTCGGCGGAATCCCATAGACGGCGCAGGTTGAGGAAAACACCATCGCCGACACGCCGGCCGCCGTTGCCGCCCGGACGAGAGACAGGGTACCGCCGACATTGTTGTCGTAATATGCAAGAGGCATGACCATCGATTCGCCGACATATGCCTTGGCGGCAAAATGCAGAATGGCCGCGGGCCGCATGCGCTGGAGCAGGTCGGTTAATCGAACATTGTCCCTCAGGTCGATCCGAAACAAAGTCCCCCAGCGGACGGAATCGCCGTTGCCAGTCGATAGATTGTCTATGACAAACGGACTAAAGCCCGCGCGCTCTAACGCTTTGCAGGTATGGCTGCCGATGTAGCCAGCACCTCCGGTGACGCAAATAGGTATCTTTTCCGTCATGATGACCCACCTCCGTCGACAGCAAAATCAGCGGGTCGCAGTCCGCTGCAGTAGCGCTGCCAGGCGATTTGGTAGGCCTGCTCAATAGCCGAGGCAAAAAAACTCGGACGGAAGAGATCCGAGGCCCGCACCGCATCCCTCAGCCTGCTCTTCAGACGGGAAGCTTCGACCGGGTCATTGCCGAGTCGGATTGCGATCTCGCAGTAGCCGTCGATATCTTCGGCGATGAGCTCGGGCAGTTCGATGGCGGAGAGCAGAGATGCCGCCACACGCGCGGCAAACCTCGGTCCGGCCACGGTCACAATCGGCACGCCGCTGCGCAAGGCATCGGCAGCGGTGGTATGTGCCCCATAAATCAGAGTGTCGAGTGCAAGATCGGCTGCGGCAAGCCGCTGCAGATGCTCCTCCCGCCCGACCCATGGCGCGACCACCAACCGTTCTGAAGAGACGCCTGAAGCCGCAGCATGAGCCCGCAAGGCAGCAGCCGTCTCACCCGGCAGGTCAAGCAGCCAGAGAATGCTTTCCGGAAGTGCCGACAATATGCGCATCCAAGCGGTAAAACTCATCCGGTCGATCTTCCGGTGGCCATTCATGCAGCAGAATACAAATGCCTGATTGGGCAGCCCGAGCGCCTCTCGGGACGGGGGTCGCGGCAGACCCTTCCAGGCGATGCCGGGGAGATAAGTTTTCGGCAGATAAATTAACGCTTCGCCGAAATGATCGCGATGCTCGGGCGGCGCAGTCACCCTGTCGACCACCATGTAGTCAATCCACGGCGCTGAGGGCGATGCCGGCGTACCAACCCAGGCGATCTGCAATGGCGCCGGTCGCCGAGCCAGGATGCCGGGACGGCAAAACTGTGTGTAGACTGCAATATCGACTAGGATATCTATGCGATCATTCCGGATACGCTCGGCGGCGGCGGCATCATCCAAATGGTTGAGATCCACAAAGGCATCCACACCGCGACGAGCCCGTTCTGTCCACGCGTCCGGCGTTCCCGGCGTCAAGGAGTAGGCGGTCACATGGAATGCGGCTCGGTTATGGGCTCCGAACACATCGGAGATCAGGTGCATCATTGGATGGTTGCGGAAATCAGGTGAGATATAGCCAATTCGCAGGATGCCATCCGCCCGGCTCCGCGGCCTTTTGTCTGGAGGTAAAGCGGTAACGCCATGCGAGCGCCAAGCCGCCTCCATTTCGGCAATTCGTCGCAGTTCGACGCCACTCAAATCGAAGAACAGCGCATTCTGAAGTCCGATCGGCAGATGATCGCTGGTGGCCATGTCGGCCAGCGCGCGCCTGAAGTCCGCCAGTGTTTCAGCCTCGCCTTTCCAATCCGCAATCTCGCGACAGGCCCGAAGCAGATCGCCGCGGGCGGCCCACATGTCCGGAGCCAGCGAAAGCGCCCGGTGAAGCGACTCTATGGATTCGCGATACCGTCGCAATTTGAGCAGCGCTTGGCCGCGCAGACCATGAAGGATCGGTTGGTCGGGGAGAACCGATATACCGCGGTCGAGCACGGCGAGGGCCTGCTCCGGCGCTGCGCCAAGCATCTGACCGAAATTGACATATCCGGCAAGCGAGCGGGGCGCGAGCGCAAGATGCTTCTGGTACGCGGCCGCTGCGGTCTCTATCCGACGTGCGCGCCGGTAAGCGTCCCCCAAAGCCAGCCAAGCATCAGCCGCATAATCCTTTGCCGCCGTTGCCCTTGTCAGGCATTCGATGGCATTTCCAAGATTGCCCGAACGCAGCAGCAACTGACCTTTGGCAAAGAGCGAGGGCACATAGTCCGGCTTGATGGCCAGTGCGGCGTCGAACTGACGCAGCGCGGCATCAGGCTGGCCAGAGCGAGCAAGCACAACACCGAAATTATGATGAGCTACAGGATCCCGGGGATGCAGTCGGGCCTGTTCTCGGAAGCGGGCGAGTTCGGTGGCCAGGACGGCCTTGTTTTTCGACATACGAGGCTGGAGACAGGGTTTCGGCCCTCTGAGGCCTTGTACTTAGCAAACCGGCCCGGCACATTCCACTTAATTTCCCCGCCAGCGGATAGCTGTGAGAGAACGAGTTCTGATTACCGGCGGTGTCGGCTCCTTCGGCTTGCATTCATGCAAAAGGCTGTTACTGGCGGTCATGAAGTTTATGCCCGACAGGGCCTGCTTTGATGGAAGGGCCGGCAAGCCGGCCCCTCTCAAACCTGTAATGGCTCAGAAATCGAGCCGCATGCCGACGATGCCGAAGTTGGCTTCCGAGTCGTTGTCGAGCTGCGCGACGCCGTTGATGACCGTGCCGGCGG
>CAYSBF010000194.1:1267-3357 GCA_964429025.1 uncultured Pelagibacterium sp. | reverse complement strand
CTGCATCGGGGGAAACGGCGGGCATAGGGTCCATAGCCCTCCCGGTTTGATGCACGAGCGATTGGCAGGAGTGGAAGGGGAACCACTTTTGTTGAGGCCGATGTGGACGCTCTATCAGATCGCCGAGCATGCGCAGAAAAAACCAGATTTCCAGACTGGGGATCGACCTGCGCCCGTCAATGTGACGTGAGCAACAAATGCACAAGCTCGGCCTGCCGGCGTGTTCCTGTCTTGCTGAATATTCGGTTCAGATGAGTATGTGCTGTCGAGACCGAAATCCCGCAGCGCTGCGCGGCAGCCTCGCGTCCGTCGCCCTTGCAGATCTCCAGCGCGAAAATGGCCTCGGCTCGCGTGAGGCCGAACCGATGGCGAAGGCTGCCTATTTGCTCGTCAATGCTCCCCGCATGCCCATCTCCGATTCGCAGAGAGCCGAGCCGCCATTGGATTTCGAAGGCTCGCACCAGATGCGGGCGCAAAGCCGCGAACAGCGCCTCGGCTTTTCCATTGAGCGGACGCCTGATGTCCGGGTGAACCGCGCACCCCGCCCACGCTTGCGCGCCCGACATCAACGTGATGCCCATGCCCCCGGTGCCCAACCCTTGTGGGGCCCACCACTCGTTGAAGAAGGCTGTGCGTTCAAATTCATCCGGCGGCACGATCATCGCGAAGCGAATGAGTTGACCCGCTCGAACCTTGCCGACGTGCTGCATCAGGGGATTGAGACGCACCCAGTGCTCACGATAGCTCACCAGATAGTCCGGATCCGATCTAGGCGCGACAACGATCCGCTGTCCGGTCCCGGTATCGCTGAAATGGAGAGTGGCTTCGGCGCCTCCCATCAGGTCAGCCATGCGGTTCATCGCATCGGGCCACAGCGGCATGTCCAGCGAAGCTGCGTAAATGCAATCGATCAGATCAAGCAGCGCTTCGTCCATCGCCCCCTCCTATCGACCGAACGGTTGACGCTTTTGATTAGCAGTCATTGTAACGTCGTCCTTTCAATCCTACCAGAAAGAACGGCGCCTAAATGAGGATTAAGACTGTCTTTTTACTTTCGGCAGCAGCCGTTTACGTCATATGCACCAGTGTCATTGCCAATGCTGCTGAGCCCGGATCTTCCCAACCGGACACATTCGCTGTCGATTGGACCGGAGCTTCGATCGGTATTGTCGGCGGTATCAGCGCCCTCGACGGCACCACGCGCATTCCAGCCTATTCGCGCGACCCTTTCCACGCGGACAGCACGTCCGGCACCATTGGCGCGAAGGCGGGCTACAACCACCACTTCGCCAATGACATCGTGCTGGGCATAGAAGCGTCGATGTTCGCCCTGTTCAATGAAGGCCATTCAACTTTCGGCAACGAAGACTGGCACGTCAACGCCGATTGGCAGGGCGCCATGGTTGGCCGCATCGGCTATGCCTCGGGACGTTTCCTGCCCTATTTGAAGGGTGGCGTTTCCTTCCTTCACCTGAAGGACCTCCGCTATGAAAGCTCTATTTTCCCTTCGTCACGACCATTGGATCGCAGCTATGTCGGCTGGACCGTCGGAGCGGGCGTCGACTACGCGGTCGACAACAATTGGATTCTCGGCGTCGATTACGCCTATTCCGATTTCGGCAGCCACAATTTCGAGAATGACGAGATCGGGCCGACATTTGTCGAGCCTGGTCTTCACCTGATTTCGGCAAGCATTAGCTACAAATTCTGATCGAGGGCAACTGGGCAGCCTGATGCCGATGGCGAGGGGCTGCTTCCAACCTGGATCGATGCCGTTGTGCAGCGAAATGGTGGGACAAGGCGTAGACGCCGATTCTGAGGAATATGTGGGACTTTCAGTTTACGAGGGCTTCGGGGCTGATGGCGCGGACCGCGCCCTATGTCGCGCTGCGCTTGGCCGTCTATTTCGGCATCGCGGGTGCCATTGTCATTGTTACAGGCGCCAGCGCCATGATCGGCTACGGCATTGGCAGTCTCGGCGGTGAAGATTTCCGCACAGCCTCCGGCTTCTGGGGTGGGGCGGCGGGTTTCGGACTCTCGGCGGGTCTCATCTATCTTGCCCGCGAATACATTCTCTATCTCGTCAAAGC
>CAYSBF010000194.1:0-1167 GCA_964429025.1 uncultured Pelagibacterium sp. | reverse complement strand
GCCGTTCTCGAACCGCTGGCGATTGCGTGCATGATGCAGGTTTTCTTCAGGACCACCGCGGGACAGGAGCCCGATCCTGAATGGCAGGCGAGGCTGGCTCAACTCTCTGGTCGGTTCAGAATGCTCGCCGAGCGGGCTCGCGACTGGTCTCGCCAGCCTGCTGCGCCTCAGGAGAGGGGTGCGGCGGTATGATGTTACGTCGCCCAGTGACATGGCTGAAGGCGTTGGCGTTCCTTCCCTTCATGGCGGGACCGGCACTCTCGCTGACCTGCCCGGAACAGACGGCGGAGCTGCTATTCATGACGCATCAGGAACTGCCGGAAAGTTACGTCATGGCTTTCGGCGCCATCACGCTTGCTGGCCAACGCCCGCAGTTCAATTCTGATACGCTCGAATATGAGCCTCCTGGACCCTACAGAGCCACGTTCAGCGGCCATCTTGCCCGGCCGAGCGGCTTTGACCTTCCGGCGCGCTTCGCCCTGAATGTTATGGAAAACTGTCTTGGTCGGTGGTGCGGCGCGGTGCCGACAGGCGCTCCTGCGGTTGTCTTCCTGAAGGTGGTCGACAATGGCTATCTGCTTGAGACCTTCCCTTGCAACCGTACGGTTTTGAGAGGGCCAACCGAACGCGATCTGGAGATTTTGACGGGTTGTCTCCGCAAGGGGGCGTGCTGAATGGAAGACGCCAGGATTCGGAGCGGCACCCTGTCGAGACGGGCATCGGCGATGAGGCTTTTTACCAGCATGGGAATGCTTTTCCTCGCGTCGGGCGTGTCCCCATGGCTTTCGCCGGCGCGAGCGCAGGAGAATCTGATCTGGCATGGACGTGCAGAGGGAGGCAGAGCTTCGCTCTCCTATGGCATTCCCAATTCCGATTACGCACCGCTTTCCTTCAGTTGCACAAATGACGGTAAGGGAGTGACTTTCACCTATGCCCACGAACCGAACCAGCCCCGTGAGGGCATCAAAGTTGAAGTCCTGCTTGAAGCTGCGGATATTGCAGTGCCAATCACGACCTTCGGGTTTTGGCTCGAACTTGATGAGGAGTTCCTTCTTCAGGGAAGAACCCACCTTGATGACAGGCTGGTCGATCTTTTGACCTCCGGCGAGACACTCATGGTCTTTGTGGAGGACGGGTCAGAGGAATATCCACTGGACGGCGCGCGCG
>CAYSBF010000193.1:0-3366 GCA_964429025.1 uncultured Pelagibacterium sp. | reverse complement strand
TGGGGGTCATTTTTGCGCGCCGATTGGGGGTCAATGTTGGATGCTGTTTGACAGCTACCGCCATGCTTGATCGGGATCGAAGCTTGCGGCACAGCCCATCACTGGGCCCGCACCCTGATCGCCATGGGGCACGAAGTCCGGCTGATGCCTCCGGCCTATGTGAAGGGGTACGTGAAACGCGGCAAAAGTGATGCGCTGGATGCAGAAGCGATCTGCGAAGCCGTGCAACGTCCCACGATGCGGTTCGTGCCCGTCAAGACGGTTGAGCAGCAGGGCATCCTGATGGCGCATCGGACGCGGTCTCTCCTGGTGCGCCAGCGCACCATGGCAGCGAATGCAATGCGTGCTCACCTGGCCGAATTCGGCCTCGTCGCAAACCCCGGCATCGCCAATCTGGTAAAGCTGGCGGACAAGGCTTTTGCCGGTGAGGAGCTTCCGCCATATGCCATCGGGCTCTCGAGATCCTAATCCGACGGCTGGTGGAACTGACCGAAGAGATCGGGGTGCTCGATTGGGAATTGCGTGACTGGCATGTCGAGAACGAGGTCAGCCGCAGGCTCGCAGCGATCCCGGGCATCGGCGTGATCGCCGCGACCGCAATCGCAGCTACGGTCACGGATCCTGACCAGTTCCGCTCTGGACGACAATTTGCTGCTTGGCTCGGACTAACGCCCCAGCAGCACTCGACCGGGGGAAAAGTTCGGCTCAGCGGTATCTCGAAACAGGGTGATCGATACCTGCGAAGGTTGCTGGTGGTCGGTGCCACCGCCGTCATGCGTCACGCAAGGAAGAATCCAACACCGATGGCCGATTGGGTGAACGGGCTCATGGATAAAAAGCCGTTCCGACTCGTCTCGGTCGCTTTGGCCAACAAGCTCGCCCGGATCGCCTGGGCCATACTTGTGCGCGGGCAAACCTATAGGCCATACAGGCTACCCGCCTGACTGGCACGTAGCTCACACCGAATTGGCAATGGCAGTCGATGATGCGTAACGATCGAGCCAATGACGAGGAAAACCCGACTGATTCAATGCGCTTCTCCAGCGCGGCAGCTTGATCAGGGACCTCTTCGGCGGATTTCCATCAGGGCCAGCGGCACGTTACGCCGCAAAAAACAGGCCGGACATATGAAAGCAACCGATCACCGCAGAACGACAAACTCAGCACTTGCCATAGGGGTGTCCACATATGAATCACAAAGCGATCCGATTAGGAATCCCAATTGGGTACGGACCCTAGATCAAATTTTGCAATCCACCGACGCTGTCATTCCGCCCTAGGCGACAAACCGCCTGCCGCGGTCTCTTGGCAGCGCTTTGAGCACGACCGAGCCGGCCAGCAGGTGCAAGGAGTAGCGCGACTTACGCCGAAATATGTCCAAGGATCGGGAGTAGCGCGGAAGCGCGTCCTCAGGCAATCTTGAAGAGCGAAATCATCACCTGATCCTTTAGGCGCTGGCCGGTGCCGACGAAAAGTGCGGAATTGACCCACCCATAGCGCGGATCGCCGGTTTCAAGGCGGGCATGGGTTCGCATGTAGTATTGATTATGCGGGACCGCTTCGCCGGCTGCGATCCGTTCGAGTACCTCGGCCGGCCCATGTCGCAGCCCGTGATTGATGATCTCAATCACCGCGCCATCATCGGTTTCGAAGGCGTAGCGCGTGTCGAGGTTAGCAGAGCCATCAGCGTAGATAGTTTGCCAGTCAGCCCCAACATCGAGAATTGCCCCTGAAAGCCGAGGCCCTATAACGGCTCCTCCGATAATCGGGATGATGCGTCGGCGCCCGGCCTTCCCCTGCCCCATCTCGCGGATTGGACCGAGTTTGACGGCCAGATCGCAGACGTGGACGAGCTGGGGAGATGGCAGAGCGCTGGTCATGTTTAGTCCTTTTCCGGCATAGCCTTACCGTCCCTCTACCGAGAGCGGGCGCATATAGGAAAGGTCCGACTTGTCCCAGGTCCCTTTCGGGAAGGACTTCGGCCCTTCCCAGGTGACGTCGGCCGCCTTGAAACGCCAATCGATGACCAGACGCCGCAGAGCGATCTTCCATTCGCCATTCTTGCGCTCAAGGCGGTCGATATAGCGACCGCTTCCACCCTGGAGGTACACCCCGTCCTTGCTGTGCTGCACGAAAAAGACATAGCTCTCTGTGTGCGCGACATCGCCGTCGATCTCGCAATTGTGGCAGGTGATGTGATGCGTGTGGGACTGGAAAGAACCCGCATGTGCATCATTCACCCAGCGCACGAACTCGGGGATCGCCTCGACGCGAGCGCCGTGATTATCGACCGCGTCTTCGTGGTAAGCGCTGGCAATCATCTCCTCGTCGTGCCGGTCGATACCGCGGGAATAGCGGTTGATGCAGTCGATGATTTGCTGCCGATCTAAAAGGTACTGGACCTTGCTGTCGAGCGTATCCACCTGGCGTTCTCCTAGTAGAGCTTCTGTTGCAGATCGACGTGGAACGGAACAAGGCTCTCGGTGTCGTTCGCGACCACCTTCTTGAACCAGTTCGGATCAGCGAGTAGTGCGCGCCCCACGGCAACCAGGTCGAAGTCACCACGCGCAAGCATTTCCTCGAGCCGGCCGATGCTGGTGTGCTTTGAAACCCCTTCGCGATCCGTGAATTCAGTCGAAAGCCCAACCGAACCGACCGTGATTGTCGGCTTGCCGGTGAGTTTCTTGGTCCAGCCAGCGAGGTTCATCTCGCTGCCTTCAAACTCCGGCTCCCAGTAGCGGCGGGTCGAGCAGTGGAAGATATCCACCCCGGCCAGAACGAGCTTTTCAAGGAAGCGCTCGAGCTCCTGCGGGGTCGGGGCGAGCTTGGCGCCATAAGCGCCGATCTTCCACTGCGAGAACCGGAACGAGAGCGGGAAGTCCGGTCCGACTGCGGCCTTGACGGCCCTGATCACTTCGCAGGCAAAGCGCGTGCGCTCGAGATAGTCCCCGCCGTATCGGTCGGTACGCTGGTTGGTAACATCCCAGAAGAACTGGTCGATGAGATAGCCGTGCCCGGCGTGGAGCTCGACGGCGTCAAAGCCGACGGTCTTCGCGTTGCCCGCGGCGATGCCGTAGTGCTCAATCACGGAAGCGACGGTGTCTTCCGTCATGGGCTCGCTGATCTTGCTGCCGTCATTGGCAAAGCCTGAGGGGCCCACGAGCACAACGTCGGGATTGAGGTTGAGGCGTGCCGGGTTGCGCAGTCCGATATGCCAGAGTTGGCAGGCGATCTTGCTGCCCTCTTCATGCACGCCATTGACCACCTTCTTCCATCCTTCAATGGCGGCGTCCCCATAAATGCGTGGAACGTGGGTGCTGTCGCCGGCCGCTTCGTGGCCTGTATAGGTGCCTTCGGTGATGATGA
>CAYSBF010000192.1:0-3429 GCA_964429025.1 uncultured Pelagibacterium sp. | reverse complement strand
CGGCCAATGAGCATCCATTGATCCGACAGAATACGCGGAGCGGCAGCAATCATGTCCTCCAGCAACTTTTCCGACGGTAACCGCGCCTCTGCAAGTTGCAAAGGCTCGCTTGAAACGGTCCAGATGGCCGTGCGTTGCGGCATCAAACAAATCCCGACTTCAGCCAGCTACCCACCCGCGCCAGATAGCCGTCCGACCCTGTGAGCTTTCGCACGGGCTTTGGCCGGACATATTCGTTGCCGCACACTTGCGGGTAGACGAGCATTCCGGCGACCGCTGAAAACGCGGGACCGCGCGCGCGTTCGGGCAGGCCGGAGATGCCGAGAGGCCGGCCTATGCGGACATTGCGGGCCAACATGCGACGCGCCAATTCTGGCAGGCCAGTGAGTTCGGAAGCTCCGCCAGTCAGCACCAGACGCCGGCCGCTGACATCCATCATGCCGGTCGCCTGCATCCGGTCGCGGATCGCGTTGAGGATTTCCTCGACGCGCGGCCGGATGATGCGCGTCAGCATCTCGCGCGAGATGGAGTTGGGCGCTTCATGCGAAGCCGCCCCAATGGGCATGACGGTGATGACGTCAGCCTCATCCCCCTGCCCCGAAAGACATGACCCATAGAGCGTCTTGAGCCGTTCGGCATCATCCACACTCACCGAAAGCTGGCGCGCTATGTCGAGCGTGATGTGGTGCCCCCCGATGGCCAGCGCATCGGCATAGACCAGATGTCCTTCTGCAAAGACCGAAACCGATGTCGTCGCCCCGCCCAGATCGACACAGGCCACACCCAGATCCGCCTCGTCGTCCACCAGCGTTGCCAGACCGGAAGCGTAGGGCGTCGCCATCAGGGCTTCGACTTCGAGGTGGCAGCGATTGAGCGCCAGTTCAATGTTGCGCATCGCCAGCGTCTCCGCGCTGATGACGGCAACGTCGACGCCCAGCGTTTCCCCGACCATGCCGCGCGGGTCGCGCACGCCCTTCTGCCCGTCCAGAGCATAGCCGATGGGCAAGGCGTGGATGATCGAGCGCTCGTCGCGCACCGAGCGCTGGTTGACAGCAATCAGAACGCGGGAAATGTCGGACGCCTCGACCTCGTGGCCATCCAGCGACACGCTCGCCGAGAAGGTTTCCGAGCCGATCCGGCCGGCGGTCACATTGACGATCACCGACTGTACGGTGATCCCAGCTGCCCGCTCGGCCATGCCGACCACGGATCGGATCGCCTGCTCGGCCTTTTCGAGATCGGTCACGACACCGCTCTTGACCCCCGAGGAGGGGCCGTAGCCAAACCCGATGATTTCGGCCTTGTGCGTCCGATCCTTGAGCGCCTTGCCCTCGGGCCGAGGCACCAGCCGCGCGATCACGCAGCACATCTTGGTCGAGCCGATATCGAGCACAGTCACAAGGCTCGATCGACCTGGCTGTACCGGCTTGAGCCGCGCTGTCATGGCATCGGTGATCATTCAGGTCTCGTCCCTGACGGTTGGGCGTACCGCCACATATTGAGGCACGCGCATATCGATGAGGTCCACATCGCGCGCCAGAAGCTGATACTCGCGATTGTACTGGTTGAGCTTTTCCAGCGCCGTCACGACGCCCAGTTCGGGCAGTTGCACCCGCAGGCCGGAATAATAGATGAGATCCCAGCGCCGGTCGGCGATGCGGCTCAGCGCGGCGAGGTCCGTGTTGAGATCCGGGAAGCGCCGCATGAGCGTAATCATCGCCAGCGCGTCGTCACCCGCCCCCTCGCCGATCACCAGCGTCAAGTCGCCGTTCTCGAAACTCGCGGGCGCGATCGGCTGCCCGCGCCGGTCGATCAGCATGGTCAGACCATCGATCCGCCAGCGCGCGACCGGCTCTTTCTCGGTGATGGTGACGGTGATCGAGTCCGGATAGGCCTTGCGGATCGTCGCGGTCTCGACCGACGGGATCTCCTCGATCCTCAGCCGCGCGGCTTCCGCATCGAAAGCGAGCGTGTTGGTGAAATCCTCGATCCCGAGCGCCCGGATCACGTCCGCCTCGCGCGTCAGCGCCTGACCGGTAATCTCGATTTGCGCGACACCGAACCCCGCTTCAGCCACACGGCCGGTCACCAGATGGCCGACGATCGTCGCCCCTTCGCTCAACTCGTCGCGCAGCATATAGGCGGCAATTCCCGCCCCGATCAGCGCCAGCAATATCAGCGCCCGGAGCGCCAGGCGCCTGTGCAGCACCCAGAGATTGGCCAGCCGCACCATGAGCCCGCCGCGACGGCGCACCATGACCGGCAGCCCGGAGCGAATGGCCAGCGACCGGTCGCGCGTGATCGGCTTTAGGGGCTCTGCGGGTCTAATGCGCGGCTTGACGGTTTTGGGAGCCGGGGGAGCGGACGCGGCTTCGGCGGCATACTCACGCCTTACCTGTTGCAACTCGCATCCTCCACTATCCAGCTAACCAGCTCTTCGAACGAATGTCCTGCGTGCGCCGCCAGTTCTGGAACGAGGGAGGTTTTGGTCATGCCCGGCTGGGTGTTGATTTCCAGACAGACAAGTTCGCCATCGTCTCCGCCACGCGGGTCGTAGCGGAAGTCCGTCCGCGTAACACCCCGGCAGCCAAGCGCGGCGTGCGCTTTGAGCGCCATTTTCTGAATTTTTTCGTAAATTTTCGGTGAAATCTGCGCAGGAATAACGTGATGGCTCCCGCCCGAGGCGTACTTTGCCTCGTAATTGTAGAAGGCGAGATCGGTCACGATCTCCGTTACGCCCAACGCCACATCCCCCATCACGGCGCAGGTCAGCTCCCGCCCGGGGATGAACCGCTCGACCATGAGATCGTCATCGCCGTCCCAGTCCGACCGAAGGATTTCCTGGGGCGGATGTTCCTGGCCGTCCTTGACGATGAACACATTGACGCTCGACCCGTCATTGTAGGGCTTGACCACGTAAGGCGGCGCCATGACATGCTTGCGTGCGATCTCCTCGCGAGAGGCGATCACGTGATCGGTCACCGGTACGCCGGCGGCCTTGAACATCACCTTGGCCTGGTGCTTGTCCATCGCCAACGCCGAAGCCAGCACCCCCGAATGGGTATAGGGGATGCCGAGGATCTCGAGCATTCCCTGAATGGTCCCGTCTTCCCCGAACCGCCCATGCAGCGCATTGAACACCACGTCGGGCTTGAGCTCCGCCAGCACCTGCGCGATATCGCGCTTGACGTCGATCTCGGTGACCTCGTAGCCCGACCGCCGCAGCGCCTCCGCGCACTGCGCCCCCGAAGCGAGCGAAACCTCCCGCTCATGGGACCACCCGCCCTTTAGGAGTGCAATTTGCTTGGTCATCTGTGTTCCTGTCTAACCTTTACGTATTCCGAAGCACCGCAGCCCCTCACCCCCGACCCCTCTCCCACGAGGGGAGAGGGGGGCTCGTGTGGCTGCCCCACGGTTCCCCTTCTCCCC
>CAYSBF010000191.1:0-3435 GCA_964429025.1 uncultured Pelagibacterium sp. | reverse complement strand
CATGAACAGGGCCAGCAGGCCCGACATAACCCATCCAGCGATAATCATTATTTCTCTCCTTTTGTCCGCGCCGCAGCGCCGATAGCCGTACGACGCGCGCACAATCCCGTTTCCGACACGGTCCGCTGAGATCCCGGTTGGTGCCGGGCCGCATTTCGGATAGACCTCGGCCCAGCGCAGGCTGCAATCGATTACAGCACAAGGGGAGAGGATGATGTCTTTCGCTTCATTGGAACTCGGCGGGCGCTACCGTCTGACTGCGCCCAAAAGCGACATCGATCTGCCGATTACCCTTCCCGGCGACGTCCACTCCGCGCTGCTCCAGGCCGGCAAAATCCCCGATCCCTATTTCGGCCAGAACGAGGATGTGGTGGCGTGGGTCTACAAGACCCCGTGGACAGTCGAGCGCAGCTTCGATGTTCCTGCCGGGATGGAAGAGGGCTATCTGACACTCACCCTCTCCGAGGTCGATTGCATCGCCACTGTCTTGCTCAATGGCGAGGTGATCGCAGAGACGCAGAACCAGTTCATCCGCTACGATATCGACGTCACCGGCAAAATAAGGGCAGGGGAGAACACGCTGCGCATCGACTTCGCAGTAGTGCCCGAAGTCGCAAAGGCGCGCGCTGATGCCCATCCCTTCGCCATTCCCTATGCGGCGATGAACCAGAAGGTCGCGCACCTTAATTTCGTGCGCAAGACCGCGTGCCATGCCGGTTGGGACTGGGGCATCTGCCTGATGCCGGTCGGCGTCTATGGCCGCATGGAGCTGCGCCGCTCAAGGCTGGCCCGCATCGACAGCGTTCAGGTCGAGCAGGTCCATCGGGATGGCGAGGTCGCCGTGGAAATCCGTACCCGCGTCTTTGCCTTCGGGGACGGCGAAGTCGTGATCAAGCACTGGATCGACAACCAGTATCTGGCGATCCCGGAGCACGTCAAAAAGGGCGAAAACCTCATCGTCCGCAGGCTGGTGATCACCGAGCCCGAACTCTGGTGGCCCTCCGGACAGGGCGAGCAGCCGCTCTACGACCTCGTGACCGAGCTCGATGGTGAGATCGTCAGGCAGAAGATAGGTCTCCGCAAGCTTGAATGGATCGTCCAAAAAGACGAAATCGATGCGAGCTTCAAGTGCCGGATCAATGACCGCGACATCACCATGATGGGCGCCAACTGGATTCCCGCCGACGCTATCCCCTCGCGCATCACGCCCGACACCGTCCGCGATCTGCTGGAAAGCGCCAAGGCGGCCAACTACAACATGCTCCGCGTCTGGGGCGGCGGGCAGTATGAGCCCGACTGGTTCTACGAAATGTGCGACGAGCTCGGCCTGCTCATTTGGCACGATTTCATGTTCTCCTGCATGCCGTACCCGTCAGACCGCGCCTTCCTCGCCGACGTCGCCACCGAGATCACCCAGCAGGTCCGCCGCCTCAGCCACCACGCCTCGATGGCCCTCTGGTGCGGTGACAATGAGGTCATCGGCTCGCTCAATTGGTATACCGAGACCAGGGCCAATCGCGACCGGCACCTCGCCAATTACGACCGGCTCTCCAACCAGTTGGCGGCCATCGTCGCCGACGAGGACCCGCAACGCCGCTTCTGGCCGTCCTCGCCATCGCTCGGCTATATGGATTTCGCCGATGGCTGGCACATCGACACGCGCGGCGACATGCATTTCTGGGATGTGTGGCACTCGGCAAAACCTTTCGAGCACTACCGGACCGTCAAGCCGCGTTTCGCGTCCGAATTCGGCTTCCAGTCCTTCACCTCGATGAACGTCATCGAGAGCTTCACCGCGCCCGGAGACCGCAACCCGTCCTCGCCGGTCATGGAAACCCACCAGCGCAATGACGGCGGAAATGCGCGGATACTCGAAACCATGTGCCGCTATTTCCGCTTCCCCAAGGGCTTCGAGGAGATGGTGTTCTTGAGCCAGGTCCAGCAGGGCCTCGCCATCAAGACCGCCATCGAGTTCTGGCGCTCCACCAAGCCGCGCTGCATGGGCACGCTCTATTGGCAGATCAATGACATCTGGCCCGTGGCGAGCTGGTCGAGCCTCGATTATGGCGGGCAGTGGAAGCTGCTCCACTATCTCGCCAGGCGCTTTTTCAATCCTGTAAGCATCGTCGCCATCCCGGAGGCGGGTGACATCGTCATCAAGGGCATGAATGATGGACCGGAGCCCGCCGATCTCGCTCTCGACATTGTTCTCGCCGATGTAAAGGGCGGCGTCAGAAGTCTGAAAAGACTCGATGTTTCGCTCGGGCTTGAATCAGCGTCCGAACTTGCTCGCATGCCGCTTGAAGATGTGGGGGAGGGGCAGTTCCTGTTTTTTGAATGGAAGGATTCCCGGGGCAATGCCCTCGGCCACAACGACTTCTTTCCGCGCGCCTACAAGTACTACGATCTGCCCGAACCCGATATCCGTGCCGAATGGCGGGAGGAGAATGGAGCGCCGGTTCTCACGATCTCTGCCAGCGAACCGGCGCTGTTCGTTTCCGCGCAGGTGGCATGTCCGGGCTATTTCTCCGACAACTGCGTCACACTGTTGCCCGATAGGGCAGCAAGCCTTAACTTTGTTCCCCGAAAAGGGGCGGCACCCACCATGGACGATCTCAAAAACTCGCTGAAGATCAGCCATTTGGCCCAGACCTATTGAATCGAATTGTGAAAGGGCCACGGGCCATGAAGCGCTCCCGCGTCAACGAGATCATCCGCGAGTCGGACGCTTTCATCCGCTCGTTCGGCTACATCATGCCGCCCTTTGCCTATTGGTCGCCGGGCGAGATGAAGGACCGGCAGGCCGATATCGGCAACATCATCAGGGCCGGGCTCGGCTGGGACGTGACGGACTACGGACAGGGCGATTTCGAGAAGCTGGGCCTGTTCCTCTTCACCGTCCGCAACGGCAACGCCGCCGACCTCGGCAAGGGCAGGGGCATGCTCTATGCCGAGAAGATCATGATCTCGCGGCACGACCAGATTTCGCCCATGCACCGGCACACCATCAAGGCCGAGGACATCATCAATCGCGGGGGCGCCAAGCTGGCGCTGCAGCTCTACAATGACGACGGCACCGGAAAGGGTATAGATACCGAGAACGATGTCGAAGTCTTCACCGACGGCATCCGCCGCGTTCTCCCAGCCGGCGGAATCCTCGAGCTGGAACCCGGCGAGAGCGTCACCCTGCTGCCGGGCAACTGGCATAAGTTCTGGGGCGAGGGGGGCGACGTGCTGATCGGGGAGGTCTCCACCGTCAATGACGACCGCACCGACAACACCTTCCTCGACTCCATCGGCCGCTTCTCGGAAATCGAGGAAGACGAAGACCCGATCCACCTTCTGGTGTCGGACTATCCCAAATGGTTCGGCGAGGGTGGAGGCTCGGGGTATTGAATTGAATACCATCGGCATCTGAGCGTGTGGCCTCACCCC
>CAYSBF010000190.1:0-3462 GCA_964429025.1 uncultured Pelagibacterium sp. | reverse complement strand
CGGAACGCCCGCCCGCCCGCCGATGCCGCTGACGACAGCTTTGCTCCGAACAGCGAGGCCGTTGCGCTGGTGATAGCCGGGGCTTCTCTTGGGGAAACGATCTATCTGGGGTTCACGGCTGCATATGCTGGTTACAGGGAGGCGCAGGACGGGTTTGTCCGGCTCCCGGCCCAGCGCTGGCAGCAGACGGTTGATGCTAACGCTCGCCGGGCGATCGCGGCGTTTCCGTAGCCTTCTCCATCATTTCCAGATGGGCGCGCTGTAGGGCTTCGAGGAAATAGACCCCGCGTTTCAAGGTCTCGTATCCGAGATCGGTTTGGGCAGGCGTTTCGCCAAGGCGTAGGAAACACTCGTGCAGCCGGTCGTAGACTTCTCGGTCGGTCAGGCGCTTATAAGGCATCGGAGATTGATACTCTATGAGCGCAACGGTTCCAACCGCTATCTGGCAGGTTCTCAAGGCGAGGGTCGAGACGATCCCGCTTTCCTACGCCAAGTCATGGCCGAAGCAGAACTTCACGCCGGTCGCGGGCCAGCCCTATTTGCGCGTCCGGCACCTTGTCAACGCGAACGCCCGCCCGTTCATCGGCAATGACGATCCACAGTTGCGCCAAGGAATTTTGCAGATCGACCTGATGATGCCGATTGGAGGGGAGCCGCACGAGATCAGCGGCCAGCCCTTCGATGTGGACGTTCAGATCGCCGGGACCATCGCGGCGCACTTTTGGTCCGAGCCAACGCTGTTCGGGCATGGGGTGAAGGTCGTGATCCAGCGAGAGCCGGACGTTGGCACGAGCTTTCTTGAGGACGATCGGCAGATGACGCCGATTTCAGTCAGATGGGAGTGCATGGCTTGATTATCGTCTATTCCAGCACCCGCGTCCGCACCGTCAAGGCCAGCGAGGCGAGGTTCATCAACCCGAGCTTCTTCACCGGCCCGGAACAGGATGCAACCGCCGTCTATCTCAATGGCGACTATCCGCGCATCAGGGCCGCATACGAGCGGGCAGGGGTGCCGGTGTACGATCTGCGCGAGACAGGTGGCGTCCGCAAGCCTTTGCCCGCCCCTGAGGCTCCCGCGAAGCCCAAGCGCACCTACCGGCGCAAGAAGAAAAGCGCCTGATCCATTCCCGGCTTTAGCCCGGACAAACCGCCCCGCCGTTTGAGCGGGGTTTTTCTTTGGAGATCGCTATGACCGACGATGAAGCGATTGCCGCCGTAAGCAAGGCATTGGGTACGCTCAATGCAACCCTCCGCGCTTTGGTTGATAACGGGATCGAGGTCGAAATCGATACCATCGACATGCAGAAGTTTGAGGATCGGGTGCCTGTCAAAAAGGTTATGGCACGGCTCACCCGCACCAAGACAGAGATCGACGTTCGCGTTTAGCGCGTCGTAGCCAAACCGCCCTTAGGCAAGGCGACCGCCGCGTCGTGATGACGCCGCATCCCCGCAATGAGCGCCGCGTGCGCCGTTCTGATGGAGCCTACTTCCATGAGCATACACAAAACGGGCGGATCGAAATTCTTCATCTCGCCCACTTCCGTGAACCCCGACACCATCGACGCGATGGACGATGAGGCGTTGCTGGCCTTTTACGAGGGCATTAACGACTGGGTCGAGGTTGAGGAAACCGAGAACCTGGGCGATGTGGGCGACACCGCTGAAACCGTATCGTTCACGACGATCGGCCGCAACCGCGTCCGCAAGCTCAAAGGCCCGCGCAATGCCGGCTCGCAGACCGTTGTGGTCGGCCGCGATCCTCTCGATGACGGGCAGGAAGCCCTGATTGACGCGGAAAAGACCGACTTCAACTATCCGTTCAAGGTCCAACTGAACGACGCGCCTTCGGCGGGCTACACCAACTCGGTCCTGTATTACGCCGGTCTGGTGACTTCGCGCCCGACGAACATGGGGCCGAACGCTCAGGTCACGACGCGGACGTTCACCATCGAGGTCAACACTTCGGTGCTTGAGGTCGCTGCTGCTCCGATCGGTTCCTGATCCGCATTCGCGCGCGATAGGGCCGCTGGTGTTGTCGGGCATCAGCGGCCCACCCCGACAACCCGACATTCCTCGTTAGGATTTCCCGATGACGAAAGACAATTCACCAGCCATCGATTTTGACGTGGACGAGCTCGCTGCCGAAGATACGGCGGAGTTTGTGGTTCATCGTCCAGATGGCACACCGACCGGTTGGGTTTGGACAATTGCAGGCCCGGGCCACCCCGCCAGCATCGCATTGGCCGAGCGGGTTAGCGCGGAAGCGCTTCGCAGAAGCAGGGCCCAGGAACAGGCCCGGGTGAACGGCAAGAAGTGGAAGGGTGACGAAGAAACTGCCGACGAGGTTATGCGCCGTATGGCCGGTTACATGGCCGATCGCGTTCTCTCTTGGCATCCCGCAGAGATCAAATGGGGCGGCAAGCCGTTCCCATGTACGCGGGACAATGTGATCTCCATCCTGCTCGACCCGAAACGCGGCAGCGGCATTTTCCGCGACCTGAACGCGTTCTTTGAGGATGAGCGTTCTTTTATGAAGCGCTCGGAGAACAGCTGAAGGCTTACGCCGAGCGCACCTTTGAACTGAACCGCTGGGAAGAAGGCCGCATCCGGCGGGACAGGTTGGAAAGCAGGCTCGAAAGAGCCATCCGCAAGAACCGGATGGACATTGCCAAAGAGCTGGAATGGCAGCTGAGATTGCCACCATTCCCGATGTCTGCGCAGCGGGCTTGGGATGCATGGCAGAGATTGCGCCGCCGGAAGGGAGCGGGGTTTAATGGTCCCGCTCCCATAGAATGGTCGGACATCGATGCCTTCTGCCGCCAAACCCGAACGCCACTCGATCCTGCTGATGTCCAACTGATAGAGCTTCTGGACGACCTGTTTCTCACCAAGTCGGGGGAAATCGCTATCACCGATAGGCAGCAGGCGACCAAGGATGGGCTGAAAGCGGCAGGGACGCCGAAAATGACGCAGGTCAGTTCGGCAACGGGTGGCACTTACTGAGTGCCGCTCAAGAGTTTTATGCTTTCAAGAGCTGCGCCGATCGAATGGTGCGGCCTGTTGTGTTGGCCACTGTAGCCGCCACTAAGATGCTCACGCATCACGATCCAGCCGTTGCTTTGTCTAGAAAGCTCGATGAGGTCACCATCCGTGACGGGCCGCTTTTGTTTTGAAGTGGGGTCTGGCGCGGGCGGGAGGCCGCCGTCGATTTTGTCGTCGCTGTGGAATTCAAGAAGCCAAGCGTAAACAGCAGATAAGTCTTTTCGCCACTGCCTGCTTGTCGGGGTGCCGTTGGGCGGGATGGTGGCGCCAGCAGGATAGCCAGAGAAAACCTGCCACCCACCATTCGCGCGTCTAAGGATTATTGTCGATCCGTCAGGAAATGGATTGCTCATGTCGTCCCCCTGGTGTTTACACGGGGATATCAGCACGGGCTTAAAGTAAGAGTCTAGGAGAACATTA
>CAYSBF010000189.1:0-3554 GCA_964429025.1 uncultured Pelagibacterium sp. | reverse complement strand
CCCCTCGTGGGAGAAGGTGGCCGGAGCGAAGCGGAGGTCGGATGAGGGGGCTGCGATGACGGCAACAATCGCCGAATGCCGTTCCTACTTCCTTACCACCGGCTCACGCGCATAAACCTGGCTTTCCATCCGCGAAGGCAGTGGCGGGGTCTTGCTGACAAAACCGGTGCCGTATCCGCTGCAGAAATCGCCAGCGCGGGCGCGGCGGACATAGACTTCCATCTCCGCCAGCCGCGCGTCCACGATCCGCGCCTCTTCATGAGGCGTTTCGACCAGAAGGCGATCGAGCGCGGTCGAATAGGCGGTGTAGCGGAAGTCGAGCGCACGGACGAACCAGGCGATCTTCTGGTCGTTCTCCCAGTTTCGCGCAGCGACCTGATAGGTGTCGTCTGCCGCGCCCAGGCTGACATTGTCCACGGCAATTGCCCGCTGGCGGTCAACCTCGATGACCTTGCAGATCGCAATGAAGGTCGAGGGGATGGTCGCGAGGTCGTGCCCGATATCGCTGGCCACCGTCTGGTAGCGGACGCGGGAGGAGGCGTAGCGCTCCGAGCGCAGATGCAGGTAATAGCGGTCGGGATTGAAGCGGACGTCGGTTGCGCCCGTGATGCGGGTGCGCTGAAGCTCGACAGCCGTGTCGTAGAACCAGTCATGGGCGTGCGGGGCGATGAGGAAACGCCACACGCGGTCGTGCATCTCGCGTTCCTGGTCGGTGAGGTTGAACCGCGAAACGGGTTCACCGGCAGAAGCAGCGCGGGCCTTGCCAATGGCCGGCATCACCTCGTCATGCAGAACGCTGGGCGCGGCGCGGCCAAGATCGCCGACCGGCCGCGCGCAAGCGGCCAGCCCCGACATCAGGGCCAAAGCAAAAACCGCAGCCAGAAGGCCGCGCGTCGAACCCGTTTTCACCGTTCCGTCTGACCCTTGCCTGTTCCTGGTTTCCGGCGCGCCTGACCGTCGGTTCCGGTTGCGGTTTCGCGCTCGTAACGCACGCCGGTAAACAGCAGGACCTTTGCATCATCCCGCCCGCTGGCGGGCGGTGTTGGCACGGAACGCGGGGTCCTGGCACTGAATCTTAACAGCATACCCATTGGTGGCCTCATCGCTTGCCGCACCGGGACCGCACGCGCCCTCGCCGGCACCATGCCGGTCGATCCCGATTTGACGAGCGCCATTAAGAATTCATCAAGGTTAATGATCTGCTAACAATTTTAAACGAATAGTTGCACTATAGTTTGGGCACCGCGAGAACGAATCGCAAAAATGATCGGCTTTCAGCCTTACGAGACATTCCAGCTTCTCATCGAGACGGGGGGAATCGAGCGCGCCAACACGCTTCTGGTCGCAGCCTGCGACGCCTATGCGAGGCGCCCAAAGCCGCTGCAGGCCGAGGCCGATCAGTTCGAAGCGCTGGCCGCGCGGCTGTTTCCCACTGCAGCGCCGTCCGCACGGGCCAAGGCAGCCGCGATTCTCGCCAGCGCGCCGCAGTTGACGCCGTCGCTCGAAATTCTCGTTTACGAGAACCTCGGGAACGGGCTCATCGGACATATCGCGTCGGCGCCCCATATTTCCGAAGATGTCATCATGCGGCTGATCGACAAGGGCGACCTCGACGTGATCGCAGCGATCGCCCGCCGCAACGACCTTTCCAATGCCGTGCTTGCGCGGCTCTTTCCAATCAACAGCCGCAAGATCTATCGCGCGCTTGCCGCCAATGACGGTATTGTGCCGCGGGGGGCGTATCTTTCCGCCCTGCTCCGCTCCGCACAGATGGATCACCAGGTGGCGGCAACACTCTCCCAGCGCACCGATTTCGATGCCGCGCTGCTGACCTCGGTGTTCTTTGATCTGCCCGAACGCGGGCGGCTCAACGTGCTCCAGTCCTATGCGCACCGTAACCTGCCGCAGGCGCCGCTGATGCGCACTTTCGAGCACATCTCGGTCGCGACCAGCGAATTCACCAACGCGCTGATGAAGCTCTTTTCGGACAATCGCCGCCCGGCGATTACCCGGCTTCTGACGCAGATCACGGGCCTCGACGAGGTCCGTTGCGGAGAGATTGCGCACGACACCAGCGGCGCTGCACTTTTCGTGGTGCTGCGGGCCTTCGGCTGCACGGCCTATGACGGGCTGAAAGTCCTCATCCACGCCACCAGTCACGATGAAGACCGCTCGCGCACCCTTGCGGCCTTTGCGCGGCTCTTCGAGACCGTCGGCACATCGGCCATGGTCTATATGATGAGCGCGTGGCGGGGGGATGTGAACCCGATGGAGCTATCCAAGCCCGAATACGCACCCTTCGTACAGCCCAGCCGGCGCACCGCAGAACGCCAGCCTGTGCCGCGCAGCGGGTCGGTTGGCGATCAGGCGCTCGAGGCACTGGACAAGCTGCAATCGGTCAGACGCGCGAGCTAGGGTCAGCTTTTGACGGAAACGTCTGCGTTGGTTCTTTAGGCGGGTCCGCTCTGGATTCCGGCAATGAATGCCGGAATGACACCAGTGTATTTTGCGAGTTCAGCCAACGCTCCATGTCACCCCGGTATTCATTACCGGGGTCCAGAGCGATATCTCAGCAAGCGCAGAAACCCAACGGTTCCTTGCCATCCTGACGTACTCTAAACCACGTCCAATCCGTGGTCGTTTCCGCGCATTTCGAGTGACAACACCCAGAGATCTTCGTCAAACTCGGCTTCGCGGGCGATGCGTTCCCGCACTGTCAGGGGGTCCGCGCGGTCGTACCGGCGCTGGAAACGCCTGCCGCCGTCGTCCTCGACAAGAGCCGAGGGCGCCGGGGTAAAGAGCGAAACCGTGCCGTTGAGGTGATCGATCTCGATCCAGATCTGCCCGGCAGACGGATCACCGCGCCGGGCCACGACGCAGAAATGGCCCAGATCGTTATGACGCCTTACAAAGGCGGAACACCAAATATCGCTGCGCAGACGCGGCATTGGATGACTCGAAGTCAAGGGACATTGCTGGCATCGCTGCCCCCTCATCCGCCCCTTCGGGGCACCTTCTCCCACGAGGGGAGAAGGGGAAACAGTGGGCCGCCGCCTCCGCCCCCCTCTCCCCCCGTGGGAGAGGGGTTGGGGGTGAGGGGGCAGCGATGCCAGCGACAAACGCCGGATCAAAAAAGAAAGGAACCACCCTACGAAATCCCGCTATCGAGCCTGAGCGTCTTGAGCAGATGCCGGTCGCTCGATTCGGTCATCTCGATAAAAAAGGTTCTGACCGCTTCGCGCGTGTCCTCGGGCAGCGTGGCGAATGCCGCCTCGATGCGCCGGGCTTGGGTCGCGCTCAGCACCTCGAAAAACTGCCGCCCCTTCTCGGTGGGATAGAGAAGGCGCTGGCGGCGGTCGGTCTCCCCATGCCGCTGAGCGACATAGCCATTGTCCACCAACTGGCGCAGCACGCGCGCAAGGCTCTGCTTGGTGATGCGCAAGATGTCGAGCAGATCGGCGACCGTCATGCCGGGCCGCAGGTTGACGAAATAGATCACCCGGTGGTGTGCCCGCCCGAAACCCTGCGTATCGAGCAGCGCATCGGCGTCTCGG
>CAYSBF010000188.1:0-3610 GCA_964429025.1 uncultured Pelagibacterium sp. | reverse complement strand
GCGGCAGGAAGGCCACGGCGCCGTCGAGATCGACGGTGAAACCGCCCTTGACCTGGTTGAAGATCTGGCCCTCGACCTTCTCGCCCTTTTCGTAAAGGGCTTCGAGACGGACCCAGCTTTCCTCGCGGCGGGCCTTTTCACGCGAAAGGACGGCCTCGCCCATGGCGTTCTCGACGCGGTCCACATAGACCTCGACTTCCGAACCCACGGCAATGGTGCCGTCACGGCCGGCGGCGCCGAATTCCTTCAAAGGCACGCGGCCTTCGGTCTTCAACCCGACGTCGATGATCGCAAGGTCCTTTTCGATCGCGACGACCTTGCCCTTGACGACGGAACCCTCGACGGGGTCGATGTCGTGGAAGCTCTCAAGCAGGAGCTTTTCAAAATCTTCTGCGCTAGCAGTCTGGTTAGCCATTAAAACTCCGATCCGGGCGCACCCGGAGCATTCTTTGGTTAGTGTTGACGGTTCGGCCCCGGAACGCCCAAGCCCCGCACCGACTCCCAGAAGGGGTCCGCGCGGACAAACGCAACCGGCATTTTCGGGGCAATTTCAGGCAAGCTGGAAGAAAGTTTCTTCCCGAAGACACCGGACCGGCCCAAAGCCGCAAGCTTGGATTTGCCTCTAAAGGGAGGCTGTCTTGCGGGCGATGGCCGCCTCGACCTCTGCGATGGCTGCCTTGATGGCCGCCTCTATATCCAAATTGGACGTGTCGAGCAAGACCGCATCGGATGCGGGGCGGAATCCGCCATGGGGGGCGGCCGCGTCGCGGGCATCGCGCTCATTGATGTCGCGGAGCAGTTTGTCGCGGTCGACAGGCTCGCCCCGGGCCTCGAGCTGGGCGGCGCGCCGTTCGGCCCGAACCCTGGGATCGGCGATGATGAAGAGCTTGGCGTCGGCCTCGGGTGCAATCGTCGTGCCGATATCGCGGCCATCGAGCACCGCGCCGCCGGGCCGCAGGGCGAATTCGCGCTGGGCGGTGAACAGGGCACTGCGCACGCCGGGAAAGACAGCGATTTTTGAGGCAAGGATGCCGGTATCGGCGCCGATCAGCTTTTCCGCGCTCAAGGTGGAAAGGTCGAGCGCCTGTGCCGCATGCGTTGCGATGGCCTCGATATCGGGACGGTCGATGTCGCCTGCGACAGCCCGGCCGACGGCGCGGTAGAGCAGGCCCGTATCGAGATGGGGCAGCCCGTAATGGGCGGCGAGTGCCGCCCCGATGGTGCCCTTGCCCGAGGCGGCCGGCCCATCGACCGCTATGATCATGCCGCGTCCTCGCTGGCCGAGAACCCGGCGCCGAGCCGGGTAAAATCCTCCATGAAGGAGGGAAAGCTCGTTGCGATCATCCGGTCGTCGTCGACCGTCACCGGCTTTTCGGACGCCATGCCCATCACGAGAAAGCTCATGGCGATGCGGTGGTCGAGATGGGTCCTGACCGTGCCCCCGCCCCCGACATGGCCATTTCCATCAACGATGAGATAATCCGGGCCTTCCTCGCATAGGACGCCATTGGCCTCGAGCCCGCGGGCAACGGCGGCCAGACGGTCGGATTCCTTGACCCGCAATTCCTCAATGCCGGGCATCTCGGTGCGCCCCTCGGCAAAGGCGGCGGCAACGGCAAGGACGGGATATTCATCGATCATTGCAGGCGCGCGGCCTTCCGGCACGCGGACACCCTTGAGCCGGGAATGGCGGACACGGAGATCGGCGATCTCCTCGCCGCCGGAAACGCGGCGGTTTTCGACCGAAATATCCCCGCCCATTTCAAGAAGCGTCTCGATGAGCCCGGTGCGCGTGGGGTTCATCAGGACGTTCTCGATCACCACTTCCGAGCCCGGCACGATGAGCGCGGCAACGAGAGGAAAACCGGCCGAGGAGGGGTCCCCCGGCACGGTCAGCGCCTGCCCCTTGAGATCGGGCAGGCCCTTGACGGTGATGGTCCGGACGCCCTCGGCATCGGTTGTGATCGCGATATCGGCACCGAAACCCTCGAGCATCTTTTCGGTGTGATCGCGGGTCATGACCGGTTCGATGACCACGGTCTCGCCGGGAATGACGAGCCCCGCAAGCAGGATGCAGCTCTTGACCTGGGCCGAGGCCATGGGGACGCGGTAGCGGATCGGCAGCGGCGTTCTGGGCCCCCTGAGCGCGATGGGGAGCTTGTTGTCATGATGCTCGACCACCTCAACCCCGATGGCGCGCAGGGGATCGAGCACGCGCCCCATGGGACGCGCGGAAAGCGACGCGTCGCCCACAAAGCGCGTTACAAATGGCGAGGTGCCCACAAGCCCCATGGTGAGGCGTACGCCCGTGCCGGCATTGCCGAAATCAAGGTCGGTCCCGGGCGCGAGAAAGCCGCCCACGCCCAGCCCGTCGATCTGCCATTGATCGCCCTGTTTTTCGATTCTCGCGCCAAGCGCTTTCATGGCCCGGCCGGTGGCAAGAACATCCTCGCCCTCGAGCAGGCCCGAAACCAGGGTGCGGCCCGAGGCCATGGCGCCGAACATCATGGCGCGGTGGGAAATGGACTTGTCGCCGGGCACACGGATCGTGCCTTTGAGAGCTCCGGCGTTGAGGCTTGCGCGGGGACGGGGCGGGTGCGCGTGAGACACTTTGCTTCTCGGTGTTGGCCCAGGGCGTTGAAAGAGAAATCGCGCCCGGCCTTAGCACGATCGGCGCGGGGTGCCAACGGCGGGGAACGTGGATGAGCATTTTGCGTTTGACAGGGCTGAAAATTTCAATGTAACCGGACGGACAAATGCGGCGAAGGGCCCCGGAAACCGGCCCGGATCGACACCCGCACCAGCCAACCCTTTGACAGATTATGGGGAATTGCCTTGGCCAGTGATGAACGCGGTACCAAGCGGACCTGCCCTGTGACGGGCCGGAAATTCTACGACCTCAACAAGGACCCGATCGTTTCGCCCTATACGGGCAAGTCCTATCCCTTGTCCTTCTTCGAGACGGTCAATGAAAAGGCCGCCGTCAAGTTCGGCGCCAAGGCACCCATCGAGGACGAGGAGGAAAACGAGGAGGTCGATGTCGACCTGGCTGCGGAAGCCGCCGGGGCCGAGGTCATCTCGCTCGACGATGCCGAAGAGGCCGAGGACGAGACCGCAGACGCCATTCCCGATGTCGAGGATGTCGATGTCGAGGACGATCTGGGCGGGGACGACGACACCTTCCTTGAAACCGACGATGAAGACGACGACATCGATTTCGATGTCGAGGTCGATGAGGACGAGCGCTGATCTTTTTGCCTCACGGGCCGCGCCGTGAAATCCATGACGGGCTAGACCCGCCCTACGGATTTCACTGGCTCTTCGGCGGGCGCGCGAAACGTCGCGCCATAGCCCGCGAGCATAGCTCGCTTGGGCGTTTGGCCTTCAAATCGATCCACCGGATCGATTTGCCCCGCTAAAGCGGGTCAGGCAAAACTCCTCGCCCAAGGCTCGTCCGAGGCAATTGAAGATTTTGCGTTCCGGGGCGAATTTTGCTCTTGCGTCCCTGAACGCTCTCACATAGGTTCGCCGCCGTCCGAACCGGGCAAATTTTCGATGGGGCCATAGCTCAGCTGGGAGAGCGCCTGCATGGCATGCAGGAGGTCAGCGG
>CAYSBF010000187.1:2477-3620 GCA_964429025.1 uncultured Pelagibacterium sp. | reverse complement strand
GCGTCCTGATGCAGGACTTCACCGGCGTCCCCGCCGTGGTCGATCTCGCCGCCATGCGCGACGCCACCCAAAAGCTCGGCGCCGACCCCCAGAAGATCAACCCGCTCGTGCCGGTCGACCTCGTCATCGACCACTCGGTGATGGTCGATTATTTCGGCACGCCCCAGGCTTTCGAGCAGAATGTGGCGCGCGAATATGAACGCAATGGCGAGCGCTACGAGTTCCTGCGCTGGGGTCAGTCGGCCTTCGAGAATTTCCGCGTCGTCCCCCCGGGAACCGGCATCTGCCACCAGGTGAACCTCGAATATCTCGCCCAGACCGTCTGGACGCGCGAGGAAAACGGCGAAGTGACCGCCTATCCCGATACGCTGGTCGGCACCGACAGCCACACCACCATGGTCAACGGGCTGGCCGTGCTCGGCTGGGGCGTTGGCGGCATCGAGGCGGAAGCGGCCATGCTCGGCCAGCCCATCTCCATGCTCATTCCCGAGGTCATCGGGTTCAAGTTCACCGGCAAGCTCCCCGAAGGCATCACCGCTACCGACCTCGTGCTTCATGTCACGCAAATGCTGCGCGCCAAGGGCGTCGTCGGCAAGTTCGTCGAATTTTATGGCGCCGGCCTCTCCAACCTCTCGCTCGAGGACAAGGCGACAATCGCCAATATGGCCCCCGAATACGGCGCGACCTGCGGCTTTTTCCCGATCGATGCCGAAACGATCAAATATCTTAACGATTCGGGCCGCGAGCCGGACCGCGTGGCGCTGGTCGAGGCCTATGCCAAGGCGCAGGGCATGTTCCGCACCGATGCGGACGAAGATCCGGTCTTTACCGACACGCTCGAGCTCGATCTTTCCACCGTCGTGCCTTCGCTCGCCGGCCCCAAGCGCCCGCAGGACCGCGTGGCGCTTTCCGACGCCTCGACCGCCTTCGTCAAGGCGCTCGAAGAGATTACCGGCGGCCGCAGGGACACGACCAAGCTACCGTCCGACAAGCAGGAATCGCGATATGTCGACGAAGGCGCGACCGGCGTGCATGACACGCCCGAGGACAACCGCTCGAGGGCCGGCTATCCCGTCGAAGGCGCCGATTATCGCATCGACGACGGCGATGCACCCGGCCGGCATGTCCTCGATCGCTGCGCGC
>CAYSBF010000187.1:0-2467 GCA_964429025.1 uncultured Pelagibacterium sp. | reverse complement strand
TCTCGGCCACGGCGACGTCTGCATCGCCTCAATTACGTCGTGCACCAATACCTCAAACCCCTCGGTGCTGATCGCGGCAGGCCTGGTTGCAAGGAAGGCGCGCGAAAAGGGCCTCAAGCCCAAGCCTTGGGTAAAGACCTCGCTCGCGCCGGGCAGCCAGGTGGTGACCGAATATCTCACCAAATCGGGCCTGCAGGACGATCTCGACGCCCTTGGCTTCAATACTGTGGGCTATGGCTGCACGACCTGCATCGGCAATTCCGGCCCGCTCGACGACAACATTTCCAAATGCATCAACGACAACGATCTCGTTGCCGTCTCTGTGCTTTCGGGCAACCGCAATTTCGAGGGGCGCGTCAATCCCGACGTCCGCGCCAACTATCTCGCTTCCCCCCCGCTGGTCGTCGCCTATTCGCTGCTGGGCACGATGACGAAAGACATCACCAGCGATCCCCTGGGCACCGACCAGAACGGAAATCCCGTTTATCTCAGGGATATCTGGCCCTCCTCGTCCGAGATCGCCGAAGTGCTGCGCTCGGCCATTTCGGTCGACATGTTCAAGCGCCGCTATGGCGATGTGTTCAAGGGCGACAAGCATTGGCAGGAGATCAAGGTCGATGGCGGGGAAACCTATAAGTGGAATTCTTCGTCCACCTATGTGCAGAACCCGCCCTATTTCGAGGATATGAGCTTAACGCCCGCCCCGGTCACCGATATCGAGGACGCAAGGGTTCTGGCGCTGTTCCTCGATTCGATCACCACCGACCACATTTCGCCGGCCGGCTCGTTCAAGGCCGGAACCCCGGCGGGCAAATATCTGGTCGAGCGGCAGGTCAAGCCGGTCGATTTCAATTCCTATGGCGCCCGCCGCGGCAATCACGAGGTGATGATGCGCGGCACCTTCGCCAATATCCGCATCCGCAACCAGATGCTCGATGGTGTCGAAGGCGGCTTTACCAAATCGCCCTCGGGCGAAGTGGTTCCGATCTATGACGCGGCCATGGAATACAAGGCCAAGGGCACCCCGCTCGTCATCTTCGCCGGCAAGGAATACGGCACCGGCTCTTCCCGCGACTGGGCCGCCAAGGGCACGCGGCTTTTGGGCGTTCGCGCCGTCATCGCCCAGAGCTTTGAGCGTATCCATCGCTCCAACCTCGTGGGCATGGGCGTCCTTCCGCTGGTCTTCAACGACGGGGCGAGCTGGCAGAGCCTTGGCATCACCGGCGATGAGACCGTCTCGATCCGCGGCCTTGCCGATATCGAGCCGCGCCAGACGCTCGAGCTCGACATCACCTATGGCGATGGTCGCAAGGAGATCGTGCCCGTGCTGCTGCGTATCGATACGCTGGACGAGCTCGAATACTACCGCCATGGCGGTATCCTGCACTATGTGCTGCGCAACCTCGTAGCCGCGTAAACCGGCCAGCGCCTGTTACATTGAAATAGGAAGGCGGCCGTTCGGCCGCCTTTTTTGTTGCCGCGTCAAGGACCCCTTCAGATCCCCACCACCATCTTGATCCCGAGTGCACCAAGGATGACGAGGATCATCTTGTCGAACGCCTCGGGCGAGAGCTTGCCAGCCAGCCACTGGCCGAGCGGCATGAAGAGGAATGTCGGGATCAGCGCGAAGACGCCCTGCAGCAGCCATTCGGGCCGCAAGATCCCCGCGATCCACAGTGCCGGCGCCTGAACGACCGCCAGAAGCAGAAACATGGCCGAAACGGCAAAGACATGCGCATCCCGGCCAAAGCGCATGGCGTGGATGAACGTCACCCCGATCGGCGCGGAGATGCCGGTCGAGCCATGTAAAAGCCCCGCCCCGAGCCCTGCCGGGACCGCCCAGCGGCGCGCGGCGTCCGGGCCTATGGCGAAATGGGGCTTGGTGAGCCGCAAAACGAGGTAGCCGAGCAGCAGGACCCCCAGGGTCAGCGCCAGGCCCCGCTCGGGGACCGTCGTCAGGAACCAGGTTCCAACGGCGACGCCGGCTGCGCAGGAGGCAAGCATCGGCACCAGAAAGCCCAGCCGTCCATCACCGCGCGCATGGGCAAAGCGCATGAGCTGTGACGCGTTCGAGACGAGGATAGGGATGACGAGCACGGCGATCGCATGCTGGAGACCGAAGGTCGCCGCAAGAACGGGGATCGCCACCAGCGGCATGCCCATGCCCGTTGCGCCCTTGGAAATCGCGCCAAGACCGATCGAAACAAAGATTATCGAGAGGGTATAGATATCCATGGGAACTTAAGGGAAGGAGAGACGAAGCCGCGTCGATGCGGGCGCATCACCCGTCCCTATCCCATCGGGCCCGGCGCGGCAATGAGACTTTACGGGCTACAAAAAGGGGCCCGCACCGGACCCCTCGATCTCCCCATTCGGAGAGGAAAATTGGAGCGGGCGATGAGATTCGAACTCACGACCCTAACCTTGGCAAGGTTATGCTCTACCCCTGAGCTACGCCCGCACTCCA
>CAYSBF010000186.1:0-3681 GCA_964429025.1 uncultured Pelagibacterium sp. | reverse complement strand
CGTAGCCGGGAAATTCCCGGGAAATCTCTCAGGTCAAGGACAGAGGGGGCACCGACCTAACGCTGACGCGTTGCGCGGTGCTGCCTTGTTACGACCGGAGAGACTGCCATGGCCGAGGTCCCTGCTGCCGACCTTCTAAAGACAGCCCTCCATGGCCGGCACATCGCTGCCGGCGGCCGGATGGTTGAATTCAGCGGCTACGCGCTTCCCGTGCAATATGCCGGAATCCTCGCCGAACACACCCACACCCGGGAAGCGGCGAGCCTTTTCGACGTCTCGCATATGGGCCAGATCGTGGTAACCGGCGCCAGTCACGAGGCGGTCATCGCCGCGCTGGAGGCAATCACCCCTGCCGATCTCGCATCGCTCGCCCCCGGCGAGATGCGCTATACGGTCCTTCTGAATTCCCGAGGCGGCATCGAGGACGATCTCATCATCACCCGTCCCGCCGAAGATCAGGCCGGCGACGGCGTGATGTTCATTGTCGTCAACGCTGCCCGCAAGCATCACGACCTGACCTATATGCGTCAGGTAGCGACCGGGGTGCACTTCGAACTCCGCAACGATCTTTCTCTCCTTGCACTGCAGGGTCCCCGCGCCGCTGAGGTACTGGGGCGGTTGACCGATGCCGTGTCGCGGTTGGGCTTCATGCAGGCGGCGCCCACGGCCATTGGCGGCATCAGGGCCAATCTGTCGCGCTCCGGCTATACCGGCGAGGATGGCTTTGAGATGTCGGTCGCCGATGAGGACGCGCCCGCGCTGTTTGACCTCCTGACCGCCGATCCGCTGGTCGCTCCTGCTGGACTGGGTGCCCGCGACAGCCTGCGGCTCGAGGCCGGGCTCTGCCTTTATGGGCACGACATGGACGAGACGATTGATCCCGTCACCGCCGGCCTCGATTTTGCTATCGGGAGGCGCCGCCGTACTGAAGGCGGTTTCATAGGTGCACAGACCGTACTCGAGCGGTTGGCGGAAGGGCCCAAGAACAAGCGCGTCGGCATACGTTTCGAGGGGCGACAGCCCGTGCGCGAAGGCGCCGAATTGGTCGACGAATATGACAGCGTCATTGGCCGGATCACCTCGGGGACTTTCGCACCCACCGCGCAAGCCTCGATCGCCATGGGCTATGTGCCCGTCGCACTCGCCACCGAAGGTACGCCGGTAGTTGCGATCGTACGCGGCAAACCCGTGCCCGGAACGGTCGCAAGACTGCCTTTCGTCCCCCACCGCTACGTTCGCAAACCGATCATCTGAGAGCTGGAGGAAGCCTCACCATGACCACCCGCTATACCGAAGACCACGAGTACATCCGCACCGAGGGCAATGTCGGCATCATCGGCATTTCCAATTACGCACAGGAACAGCTCGGTGACATCGTCTTTGTGGAATTACCCGCCCTGGGCGCCGAATTCGCTAAAGGCAACGAGATCGCTGTGGTGGAATCGGTCAAGGCCGCTTCGGAAATCTACGCGCCGGCCTCGGGCAAGGTGGTCGCGGTCAATGACAAGCTCTCGAGCGAGCCCGGCCTCATCAATACCGATCCTGCCGGTGCCGGCTGGCTCGTCAAGATCGAGTTGTCCGACTCGGGCGAGCTTGAAAGCCTGATGGACGAAGCCGCCTACGCCGATCACACCGCATAAGGGATCGTCATGCGATATCTGCCCCATTCGCCAGCCGACCGCGCCCACATGCTGGCGGCTATCGGCGTCGCCTCGGTCGATGACTTTTTTGCTGCCGTCCCGCAATCGGTCCTTGGAACCTTCGCGCCTGCTCTGCCCGCTCACCAGCCCGAATATGCAGTCGAGAGTTATATGAGGGTGCTCGCTGGCAGGAACCGTGCGGCGGGCGATGGACCTTTCTTCATCGGGGCCGGCGCCTACCGGCACCACATCCCGGCGAGCGTTGACCACCTGATCCAGCGCTCCGAATGGCTGACGGCCTATACGCCTTACCAGCCCGAGATTTCGCAGGGCACGCTGCAGATGCTCTTCGAATTTCAGACGCAAGTGGCCCATCTGCTCGGCATGGAGGTCGCCAACGCCTCCATGTATGACGGTTCGACCGCGACGGCCGAGGCGGTGCTGATGGCCCGTCGCATCACCCGAAAGGACAAGGTGGTCCTCTCGGGCGGGCTCCATCCGCAATATCGCGACACGGTGCTGACCTACCTCTCCGGTCTTTCCGGTCTCGAATGCCTGCCGCCATCGCCAGAAGGGCAGGGGGAAATCATCGAACACATAGATGACGATACCGCCGCCATCGTCATCCAGACGCCTGACTTCTACGGCCATCTGCGTGATGTTTCCGCGCTCGCTCAAGCAGCACACGCCAAAGGCGCGCTCCTGATCGTCGTCGTCACGGAGATCGTCTCGCTCGGTCTCATAGAGGCCCCAGGCGCCATGGGTGCCGACATCATCGTGGCCGAGGGACAGTCGATCGGCAATCCGCTTTCGTTTGGCGGGCCCTATGTCGGTCTTCTAGCCTGCCGGGAGAAGTTCGTGCGCCAGATGCCGGGGCGGCTTTGCGGGGAGACGGTGGATGCCGAAGGGCGCCGCGGCTTTGTCTTGACGCTCTCGACCCGCGAGCAGCATATCCGGCGCGAAAAGGCGACCTCCAATATCTGCACCAATTCCGGCCTCTGCGCGCTGGCCTTCTCGATCCACCTCGCACTTCTCGGTGAGCGGGGGCTTCACCGGCTTGCAAAACTCAACCACGCCCGCGCGACAGCCCTTGCGGAGGCGCTCGCGGACGTGCCGGGTGTCGAGCTGCTGAACAGGACGTTCTTCAACGAGATGACCGTCCGGCTGCCCGTTCCTGCAGCGCCCCTGGTCGAGCGCCTGGCCGACAAAGGCATCCTGGCAGGCGTCCCGGTCTCCCGGCTCGAGCCGGGAAGGCTTGAGGTCGAAAATCTTCTCATCCTCGCAGCCACCGAGCTGACCACGGACGCGGACATAGTGGCGCTTTCGGGCGCGTTGAAGGGAGAGCTGTCATGAGCATGAACACCCAGGGCCGTCCCACCGCGCCACGAGCTGGAGGCATGGCAGCTGCCGGTTCCGCACTCTTGCCTGAAGAGCCGCTCCTATTCGAGATCGGCGACCAAGATCATTCCGGCGTCGATCTGCCCGATATCGAGGTTTCCGATGCGCACCTGGGCGGCCTGCGCCGCAAGACACCGCTCGATCTGCCCGGCCTCACCGAACCGGAAGCCATGCGCCACTACGTGCGCCTTTCGCGCCGCAACTATTCCATTGATTCCGGCATGTATCCGCTCGGCTCGTGCACGATGAAGCACAACCCGCGGCTCAATGAGAAAATGGCGCGGCTGGCCGGTTTCGCCGACATACATCCGCTGCAGCCCGTATCCACCGTCCAGGGTGCGCTGGAGGTGATCGAGGAACTCGGCCGCTGGCTGATGGAACTCACCAACACCGCCGCAGTTGCCATGTCGCCGAAGGCCGGCGCCCATGGCGAACTCTGCGGTATGATGGCCATACGTGCGGCGCATCAGGCAAAAGGGCAGGGGCATCGCGACATCGTGCTGGTGCCTGAAAGCGCCCATGGCACCAATCCCGCTACCGCGGCCTTCCTTGGCTATCGGGTGCAGCCCATTGACGCCAATGAACATGGCACGGTGGATGTCGAAGCGGTCAAGGCTGCGCTTTCGGACGACGTTGCCGCCCT
>CAYSBF010000185.1:0-3684 GCA_964429025.1 uncultured Pelagibacterium sp. | reverse complement strand
CCCCTCCTTGCCCGTTTCCCGGCCCTGTGCCAAAACCTCAGGCCAACGAGACCATATTCGGAGAAGACCATGGCTGGTTTGATGGAAGGCAAGCGCGGGCTCATCATGGGCGTCGCAAACAACCGCTCGATCGCTTACGGCATCGCCAAAGCCGTGCATGCGCAAGGGGCGGAGCTGGCCTTCACCTATCAGGGCGAGGCGCTTCACCGCCGCGTCACCCCGATTGCCGAGGAGTTCGGCTCCGATCTCGTCCTGCCCTGCGATGTCACCGACGCCGACGCCATGGATGCGGTGTTCAATGTATTGAAGACCAAATGGGGCAAGCTCGATTTCCTTGTCCACGCCATCGGCTTTTCCAACAAGGAAGAGCTCGACGGGCGCTATATCGATACGACGCCGGGCAATTTCGCGCTCACCATGAACATCTCGGTCTATTCGCTGACCGCGCTCGCCCGCCGGGCCGAGGCCATCATGGAGCCAGGCGGCTCGATCCTGACGCTCACCTATTACGGCGCCGAAAAGGTACTTCCGCATTACAATGTAATGGGCGTCGCCAAAGCCGCTCTCGAAGCCTCGGTCCGCTACCTCGCCGCCGATATGGGTCCCAACGGCATCCGCGTGAACGCCATCTCCGCCGGGCCGATCAAGACGCTGGCGGCATCTGGCATTTCGGGCTTGCGTGAAATGCTAAAATGGAACGAAGAGAACGCACCCCTGCGCAAGAACGTTACGATCGACGAGGTGGGCAATGCTTCGCTCTATCTCCTGTCTGATCTCGCGAGCGGGGTCACCGGCGAAATCCACTATGTCGATGCCGGTTACAACGTCATCGGCATGAAGACGCTGAACGAAGACCAGGCGGGCGAGTAACCCGCGCAACGCACCGGCATTATCGTCATGTCAAACGTCCAGTGGCCGGACTTCTATTTCGCGCGTCACGGCGAAACCGACTGGAACTATGAGCGCCGCTATCAGGGTAGCCGCGACATTCCGCTCAATGCGCGCGGGCAAAAGCAGGCCGACGCCAATGGCGTACTCCTCAAATTCCTGCTCGAGGAGGATGGCGTCGATCCCGCCTCGCTCCATTGGTATGCCTCGCCGCTGAGCCGCGCCCGCGAAACCATGGAGCGCATGCGCGCAGCCTTCGATGTTCCGCTGCCCGACGTCCATTACGACGAGCGGCTGGTGGAAATATCCTTTGGCAATCTCGAGGGACGGCTTCATGCCGAGATCGCCCGCGAGATGGCCGTCGCCGCGCCGGGCGAGCGGGATGAGAATTATTGGCACTTCCGCCCTGACCAAGGCGAGAATTATGACGATCTGGCGCGCCGCCTGCTGGGTTTCGCCCAATCCCTGACCCATCACAGCGTCATCGTCGCCCATGGGGGCGTGATGCGCGTGCTGCGTCATCTGGTCGAAGGGGCAGGGCGCGCCGATGTGCTCAACTGGGACCCGCCGCAAGGCGTCATTGCCCATTTTTCCAACGGCCAGATGCGCCTGCACGCGGCACAGAAGAATTGGTGAACGAACCGAATCCCCTGACACAGCCGGGGCCTGCCCACCCCGGCATCACCGATGCCTCCATCGCGAAGGTGGTGGCTACCTTTTATGGCCGCGCGCGGGAAGATGAGCTTCTGGGGCCCGTCTTCAACCGGGCGGTGGAGGACTGGGACCACCACATCGCGCAGATCACCGACTTCTGGAGTTCGGTCCTCCTGCGCACGGGCCGTTATTCCGGGCGCCCACTCAACCCGCATCTCCGCCTGCCCATCGATGCACCCCATTTCGACCGTTGGCTCGCACTGTTCGAGGAAACGGTAACCGAGATCGAAGGGCCTGAAATCGCGCAGGCCTATCTCGTCCGCGCCCGCCGCATCGCCGACAATTTCGAACTCGCCATCGGAAACATGCGCGGAGAGATCAGGACACCCCGCCATAGCCGGTGACATCGGCTGCCGCCCCTCCACCTATGGAATGATTGACCGATCCCGGCACGCCCCATAGAAGAACTCCGATCAATGCGGGGTTCGCCATGAGCTACAACAGTTTCGGCCACATGTTCCGCTTCACCACCTGGGGTGAAAGCCACGGGCCGGCGCTTGGGGTGGTGATCGATGGCTGCCCGCCGGGCATTGCCATTAGCGCCGAGATGATCCAGCGCGATCTCGACCGCCGCAAGCCCGGCCAATCACGCTATACCACCCAGCGCCGCGAGGCCGACGAGGTGAGGATTGTCTCGGGCGTCTTCGAGGACGAGCGCGCCGACGGCCTGCGCACGACCGGAACACCGATCTCGCTCATGATCGAGAACACCGACCAGCGCTCCAAGGACTATTCCGACATCCGCGACAAGTTCCGCCCCGGCCATGCCGACTACACCTATTTCCAGAAATACGGCATCCGCGACTATCGCGGCGGCGGGCGCTCCTCGGCGCGCGAAACGGCCGCGCGGGTGGCGGCAGGCGCCGTGGCAAAGCTGGTGATCCCTCAGGTCAAAATCCGCGCCTCGCTCGTCCAGATCGGGCCCCACAAGATCGACTATGCCAATTTCGATTGGGACCAGGTGGACCAGAACCCGTTCTTCTGCGCCGATGCACAGGCAGCCGAGAAATGGGCGGATTATCTCGATGGCATCCGCAAGGCTGGCTCCTCGGTAGGCGCGATCATCGAGGTAGTGGCAGAAGGCGTCCCAGCCGGATGGGGCGCCCCGATCTATGGCAAACTCGATCAGGACATCGCTTCGGCGTTTATGTCGATCAACGCCGTCAAGGCCGTAGAGATCGGCGCGGGCTTCGGGGCGGCAGCGCTGACCGGCGAGGAAAACGCCGACGAAATGGTGTCGGACCGGCCGTTGCCCAAATTCCTTTCCAACAAGGCGGGCGGCATCCTGGGCGGTATTTCGAACGGTGATCCCGTGGTGGCGCGTTTTGCGGTCAAGCCCACAAGCTCGATCCTCACCCCGCGCCAGACCGTGACGACGGCCAATGAGGATACCGACATCATCACCAAGGGTCGCCACGACCCGTGCGTGGGCATTCGCGCCGTGCCGATCGGCGAGGCCATGATGGCCTGCGTTCTCGCCGACCATTTCCTCCGCCACCGCGCCCAGACCGGCCGCGACGGCGGGGTGGGGTTCTAGTCTTGGAGGAAGGTCCCCTCACCCGGACTTTGCTGCGCAAAGCCCGACCTCTCCCCCAGGAGAGAGGTGAAGCAGAGCATAGTGGCAGCCACTTTCTTCACCTCTCCCTTGGGGGAGAGGTCGGCGCGCAGCGCCGGGTGAGGGGGCCTTTCTCCCTGTTAGGAGTCCAATGATGTTGTCCGAATCCGACCGGCGCGTAGAAGCCGCTCTCGATGCCATGAAGCGCGGTGGCATGGTTGTTGTCGTTGACGATCACGACCGGGAAGGGGAGGGCGACATCATCGCCTCCGCCTCGACCATCACGCCTGAGCAGATGGCCTTCATCGTGCGTCACACCTCCGGCATCGTCTGTGCGCCGATCACCAGCGAGCGGGCGCAGAAGCTGCACCTCGACCCCATGGTCGCGGTCAACGATTCCGCGCATTCGACCGCCTTCACCATTTCGATCGACTTCAAGCACGGCACCACGACGGGCATTTCAGCCGAGGACCGCACGGCAACGGTACGCGCGTTGACCAATGGCAATGTTGCAGCCGCGGACTTTT
>CAYSBF010000184.1:0-3696 GCA_964429025.1 uncultured Pelagibacterium sp. | reverse complement strand
GGACGCGCAAGCTTTTGCGCACCCATACCTCGCCGGTCCAGATCAGGACGATGGAGAAGGTCGCACCGCCCATCCGGGTCGTCATGCCCGGCCGCACCTATCGCAATGATTCCGACCAGACCCATACCCCGATGTTCCATCAGGTCGAGGGGCTGGTGATCGACAAGTCGAGCCATATCGGCCAGCTTCGCTGGGTGCTCGAGGAATTCCTCAAAGCCTTTTTCGAGGTCGAGAGCGTGACGCTGCGCTTCCGCCCCAGCTTTTTCCCTTTCACCGAACCCTCGATGGAGGTCGACGTCCAGTGCGACCGTTCCGGCAATGAGGTGAAGATCGGGCAAGGCAGCGACTGGCTCGAAATCCTGGGCTGCGGCATGGTCCATCCCAACGTCATCCGCGCGGGCGGACTTGACCCCGACGTCTATCAGGGCTTTGCCTGGGGCATGGGGATCGACCGGCTGGCCATGCTCAAATATGGCATGCCCGACCTGCGGGCGTTTTTCGACGCGGACAAGCGCTGGATCGACCATTACGGCTTCCGCCCCCTCGACCTGCCGACCCTGTTCGGGGGGCTTTCGAGCTAGCACCATGTGGTTCGATGACTGGTCATCGCTCGAGCAGATCGCAATCAAGGCCGTGGTCGGTTTTGTGGCGCTCGTTGTGCTGCTCCGCATTGCGGGCAAGCGCAGCATCACCAAGCTCAACGCATTCGACCTTATCCTTGTCTTTACGGTCGGCTCGATCTTGGCGACCACGATCCTCAACACCCAGACCACCATCTCGGAGGGCCTGCTCGCTCTGGGGATGCTGGTGGGCCTGCAATGGCTCACCGCCTTTTTTGCGACGCGCTCATCGCGCTTCCGTGGCCTCATCAAGTCCGAGCCCACGCTTCTGGTCTATGAGGGAAAATTGCTGCACGCCAATATGCGGCGCGAGCGCGTGGCTGAAGTCGAGATTCAGGCGGCGCTCCGCCAGCAGGGCATCCAGCACATATCCGAGGTCAAGGCCATGGTGCTCGAGACCGAAGGGGAAATTTCGGTGCTCAAGGGCGAGGGCAGCGACATTTCCGAAACGCTAAAGATCTCCGGCATCTCGATTCCGGAAGAAGCCAAATGACCGGCCGCACGTCATCCACAGTGCGGCGTGTCCGCACAAAAACCGCAACAGGCGCATAAGACATGAAGTTCACTATCGAATGGCTCAAGGAGCACCTTGAAACCACCGCCAGCGTGGACGAGATCGTCGAAACACTGACGATGATCGGGCTCGAGGTCGAAGAGGTCACCGATACTGCCGCGCGCCTCAAGAGTTTTGTCGTCGCCCATGTGGTCTCGGCCGAACAGCACCCCAATGCCGACAAGCTCAGGGTCTGCAAGGTCGATGCCGGCACCGGGGAGTTGATCGATGTGGTCTGCGGCGCGCCCAATGCGCGCACGGGGCTCAAATCGGTCTTTGCCTTTCCCGGCACCTACATCCCGGGCAAGGACATCACCATCGGCAAGGGCAATATCCGCGGCCAGGTCTCCAATGGCATGCTGTGCTCGGCTGCCGAGCTCGAGATCTCGGACGACCATCAGGGCATTATCGAATTACCGGAGGATGCGCCCATCGGCGTCTCCTATCCCGATTATGCCGGGATGGACGAGGTCGTGATCGACGTCGCGATCACGCCCAATCGTGGTGACTGCGCCGGCGTGCGCGGCATCGCCCGCGATCTTGCCGCGGCCGGGCTGGGCACATTCAAGGACATCGCGATCCCGCCCGTGCCTTCAAAGGCAGGCCCAAGCCCGATCCCGCCGCTGCCGCATAAATTCGCGGCGGACGAGCCCAAGGCGATCCGCAAATTCGCCGGAAGGCTCATCAAGGGCGTGAAAAACGGCCCATCGCCAGATTGGCTGCAACAGCGCCTGCGCGCCGTCGGGCTGCGCCCGATCAATGCGCTTGCCGATATCACCAATCTGATTTCGCTCGGTTGGGGCCGTCCGCTGCACGCCTATGACGCCGATGCGTTCAAGGGCGAGGTGCATCTGCGCAATGCGCGGTCCGGAGAAAGGCTCGAAGGGCTCGACGACAAGATCCACACGCTCGATGAGACCATGTGCGTTATCGCCGACGACAGCGGCCCGCTCTGCCTTGGCGGCATTCTCGGCGGCGAGCCGTCCTCCTGCACGGAAAAGACCGTTAACGTCTTCATGGAATGCGCCTCCTGGGACCCGCAACTGATCGCCCAGACCGGGCGCAAGACCGGGATCATTTCCGATGCGCGCTATCGGCTGGAACGCGGCGTCGATCCCATGCTTACCGAGCCGGGCCTAGAGCTTGCGACCCAATGGGTGATCGAGCTTTGTGGCGGCGAGGCGTGTGAGCCGGTGATTTCGGGCGAGGATGTGATCCCCGACACTGTCATCGATTTCCCGGTGTCCGAAGTCACGCGTCTCACCGGGCTCAAGCCCGATTTCCCGCAGATCCAATCCGTGCTGACCGGCCTTGGCTTTTCGGTCGAGGGCAAGGGAGAAACCGTCAAGGTCACCGTTCCCTCCTGGCGCCCCGATGTCACGATGAAGGCCGATCTCGTCGAAGAGGTCATGCGCATCCTCGGGGTCGACCGCGTGCCGGTCGAACCGCTCCCTCGCCTTTCGGGCGTCGCGCCCAGGATGCTGACCCCGATCCAGAACCGCCGCCGCATTGCCCGTCGCGCGCTGGCGGCGCGTGGCCTGGGCGAGGCGGTCACCTGGTCGTTCATCTCTTCCGAACTTGCCGAAAAGTTCGGCGGCGGCCAGCCGGAACTGAAACTTGCCAATGCGATTGCCTCGGACATGACCGATATGCGGCCCTCGCTGCTGCCGGGCCTGCTTTCGGGCGCGGTCAAGAACCAGAACCGGGGCCTTGCCGATGTGGGACTGTTTGAGGTGGGGCAGGTGTTTCTCTCCGATGCCCCTGAAGGCCAGCGCACCTATGCGACCGCCATCCGCACCGCCACAGCGCGGGCCGATGGTGCGGGCCGCCATTGGCAGGGCAAGGCGGAGAAGGCTTCGGTCTATGACGCCAAGGCCGATCTTGCGGCCCTGCTCGATGCGCTGGGCTCCGATATCGAAAAGCTACAGATCGTCGCCGAGCCTGCACCCTGGAGCCATCCGGGCCGTGGCGGAAGGGTCCAGCTGGGGCCCAAGGTGATCCTGGGCTGGTTCGGCGAGCTTCATCCCGCGCTGGTCGCCGAACTTGACCTCACCGGGCCGGTCGCCGCCTTCGAGCTCGATCTCGACGCGTTGCCCGAACCCAAAAAGAAGGCCACCAGGGCCAAGCCGGCATTGGCGCTCTCAGCGTTCCAGCCCGTCAGCCGCGACTTTGCCTTTGTGGTCGATGAAAACGTCGAGGCTGCCGCCATCCTGCGCGCGGCACGCGGGGCGGACAAGGCGTTGATCGCCGATGTCACCGTGTTCGACGTCTTCACCGGCACCCATGTCGGGGCGGGCCGGAAATCGGTAGCGATCGAGGTGACGCTGCAGCCGCGTGAAAAGACGCTGACCGACGAGGAAATCGAGGCGGTCGGCGGCAAGATCGTTGCCGCAGTGGAGAAGGCGACGGGCGGGACGTTGCGGGGGTAGGTAAAGCGCTCAACCCCACGGTTGGCTCATCGCGAGGTGATTTCGGCTTACGCCGAATCCCCCCTCCCAACCTCCCCCACAAGGGGGGAGGTGC
>CAYSBF010000183.1:0-3767 GCA_964429025.1 uncultured Pelagibacterium sp. | reverse complement strand
TACAAGTGGTGACCGGCGTGCCGCGGGAGTAAAGAGACGTGCCGCTCGCCAATGGGCACAGTGCAACGCATTGATCTCGGCTATCGCGCGAGACCGCAGTTCGTACCGTTCCATCTGAGAAAGCAGCGTTGGTCCTGCATTGTCGCGCATAGGCGTGCCGGCAAGACCGTCGCCTGCATCATGGACCTCGTAGACGCAGCTCTGCGGTGCGAGAAGCCGAATCCCAGGTTCGCGTATATCGCGCCGTTCTACGCGCAGGCCAAGGACGTCGCGTGGGCGTACTTCAAGCAGTTCACCGCGCCGATCCCTGGTGTGGAGGTCCACGAAAGCGAGTTGCGTATTGATCTGCCCAACGGCGCGCGTCTGAGGCTCTACGGGGCGGACAACTATGACCGCATGCGCGGCGTCTACTTCGACGGAGCGGTGCTCGACGAATACGGCGACATGGACCCGCGGGCATGGTCCGAAGTGATCCGACCGATTTTGTCTGATCGCCGCGGCTGGGCCACGTTCATCGGCACGCCCAAAGGTAGGAACCATTTCTACGAGATCTGGCAGGCCGCGAAGGAAACCCCGAGCGAATGGTTCACGCTGATGCTGAGGGCATCTGAGACAGGTCTTCTGCCGCCCGAAGAGCTTGAAGATGCTCGCAAGGTCATGACGCCCGAGCAGTACGAGCAGGAATATGAGTGCAGCTTCGATGCGGCGATCCTGGGCGCTTACTACGGCCGCGAGATGCAGAGGCTTGAGGCTGAGGGGCGGATACGCTCCGTGCCCTATGATCCGAGCCTTCCGGTTTACACGGGTTGGGACCTTGGCCTTGATGACGCGACGGCCATTTGGTTTGTGCAGGTCGCTGGCGCCGAAGTTCGGGTAATCGATTACCTTGAGACCAACAACGAGGCGCTGTCATCGATCGCCCGCTCGCTGCTCAATGAGCGGCCGTACATGTACGGGGATCACTACCTGCCGCATGACGCGGAAATCCGGGAGCTGATGACCGCCAAGAGCCGCAAGGACACGCTTGAGAGCCTCGGCGTGCGTCCGGTCAGAGTGGCGCCTCGGCAGAACGTAGAAGAAGGCATAAACGCGGTGCGCAACCTCCTGCCGCGCTGCGTCTTCGATGAGAAGAAATGCGCTCGCGGCATCGAAGCCCTGCGCAACTATCAGCGCGAATGGGATGACAAGCTAAAGACGTTCCGCAAAACGCCGCGCCACGACTGGGCGTCACATGGCGCGGATGCCTTCCGGTATCTGGCGATATCGCTCAGTCCTCGCGCCAAGCCGCAACCGATCAACTACCCTCGACGGGTCTACGCCTAGACCATGGCAGAAAACGACACCAAACCCCGGCCCCTCAGCGACGAGGAGCTGGCGTCGATCCTCGACCAGCGGAATCGCCAAGCAATTGGCTGGGACAGCGACGAGGTATCGGCCGATCAGGACAACAATCTCGACCGTTATCTCGGCAAGCCCTACGGCGACGAGGAAGAAGGCCGGTCCAATGCCATCAGCATGGACGTGGCCGAGGTCGTCGATTGGGCGATGCCGGACCTTCTGGAGCCGTTCATCTCCGGCGATCGCATCGTCGAGTTCGAGCCTGCGAAGCCCGACGACGAAGAGTGGTGCGAGGTCGCGTCGGATTACGTCAATCACATCTTCTTCAAGGAGAACTGCGGCGCGACCATCCTTTACGATACTGTCAAGACGGCGCTGATCCAGAAAATCGGCGTCAGCAAGTCTGTCTGGCGCGAGAAGATCAAGGAAGAAACGCAGACGCTCACAGGCTTGAGCGCACTGCATTTGGCCGAGCTCCAGCAAGACGAAAGCGTCACGATCAACGAGATCACGTCGGAGCCGATCTCGCAGGAGCTTCTGGCCGATCAGAGCGTCGCCGCGGCCTTCGCTGATGGCATGGTCTACACCGTGACCATCACGCGCACGACTAAGGACGGGTGCGTTGAAATCTGCTCGGTCCCGCCCGAGGAGATCAAGGTCTCGAAGCGCGCTGCTGACATCGAGAGCGTCGATTACATCGCGCACGAAACGGAGCAAACGCGCGCCAGCCTTATCGACATGGGATTCGATGAGGACTTGGTGATGGAGCTTCCTGCAGCTGCGCGCCACCGCGAGGACAGCCGAGCTGATCACCGGTTTTTTGATGAAGACCGGCGCGAGAACCTCGGTCGGGATCGTATGAGCGACACCATCATCCTGATCGAGGAATACGCCCGCGTCGATTACAACGGCGACGGCAAGATGGAGCTCCTGCGCGTGTTCCGCGCCGGCAATCGCATCCTCGAGAAGGAGGAGGTCAGCGAGCATCCGTTCAATGCGTGGACCGCAGATCGCATCCCGCACCGCCTCATCGGCCTCGCCCTCGCGGATAAGGTCAAGCAGACGCAGAAGATCAAGACGCACCTCACGCGCAACCTGCTTGATAACGTCTACCTCGCCAACAACCCGCGGCTGGAGGTCCCCGAGAGCGCGATTGGCGACAATACCATCGACGACCTGCTCAACGTGAGGATCGGTGGTCTGATCCGCACGAAGCAACCTGGCCAGTTGACGCCAGTCGATGTGCCGGACCGTTCCAAGACGGCGCTTGAGGCGATCCTGTACATGGACTCCGTGCGTGAGCAGCAGTCCGGGATAACGCGCAACGGAACGGCGATCAACTCGGAAACCCTTGATCCGAAGTCAGCCTATCAGGCGCGGAAAGAGGACCGTAACGAGCAGGCTCGCAAGCGGCTCATGTGCCGGATGATCGCGGAAACGTTCCTTGTTCCGCTGTTCCGCAAGATTTTGCGCCTCGTCGTGCGCTACCAAGACTTCGAGAAGATGGTGCGGATCTCCGGCAAGTTCGTCGCAATCGATCCGCGCTCATGGAACGCCGATGTGGCGGCCACGCCGAGCGTAGGCCTCGGCTACACAAATCGCGAGGAGGAATTGCTGGCGGCCCGGATTATCGGCGAAGCGCAAATGACTGCCAGAGAGATGGGCATGGCGACGCCTGAGCACTTCTGGGAAACGGCCGCGCGTATGGTGCGGGCCGTTGGCTGGCGGTTCCCGGACAAGTTCTTCGTCAATCCGACCTCGCCAGAAGGTCAGATGGCCCTGCAGCAATTCGCGGCTGCGCAAGGCCAGGACCCGAAGTTGGCTGAGGTGGAGGCAAAAGCCCAGCTCGATCAGGTCAAGGCGCAGCACGAGGCGCAAATCAAGGAAATGAAGCAGGCGCACGAGGTGCAGGCGGCGCAGATCAAGGCCGAGAACGAGCGCCGCATTGCCGAGATGAAAGCGCAAAACGAGTACGAGATCGCGCAAATCCGCATCGCGGCCGAGCAGGCCATCGCCCGCGAGAAAATGCAGATCGAGGAGCGTTTGGCACGCTGGAAAGAAGAGCTCAGGGCCGAATTGCAGCGTGAGTTCATGGACAAAGTGGGAGGAGCGGCGCCTAGCGGCAATGGCGCGCGCCCAACAACGGGAGCGGTGAGAATGGGGGGGCAGATTGGCTAGCCTGTTCGATCCGCCGGCACTGCCCGGACTGTGGGGCGATGCGGAGGATTACGACACGCGCATGATTGTGTATCGCATGCGGCGCAACCAAGCGTATGAGAACAGCCTGTTCGGGAGGATCGCGGACTGGCTTGGCCGGCAACAGGAATGGCTCGAAGGGGCATCGGCGTTCAACCCGATCGCGATGGCCCTTGAAGGTGCCCAGATCGCCAACCGCTGGGCTGGGTCAACTGCATTCCCCGAGCGTGTGC
>CAYSBF010000182.1:0-3784 GCA_964429025.1 uncultured Pelagibacterium sp. | reverse complement strand
TTATATAGTGAGGGCAGCACACCTCCCCTCGCCGCCGCCGTCGGTTCGCACTGGGCGTCGGCATAGCAACGGCCACCCCACGGGCTGCACCTCGGGGTGGCCGTTTCGCTTTATCCTCCAATCCCCAATCTCCGAAAAATGAGGTGACGACATGCGCCGTTCAGCGCTGGGCGACGCTTTTGCGCGCCGCCTCAATCTCGATCTTGGTCGCGTCGAACGGCTTGGCCAGCGTGCCGCCGATGCGGGATTGCTCCCGAAGACCGAAGGGTCGCGCCGCTATCCGGCAGAACTTTCAACTGCCGAAGCGGTGACGTTCCTACTGGCCGTGCTGTCAGACGATGGGCTCGGAAAGGTCGCGCAACAGGTCTCGACCTTCGCCGATCTCACCGACGGCCACACGACCCTGCACGCAGCGCTGGTCGACCTATTCTCCCACGGCCCAGCGCTCGCCGGCGCGGTGCACGGCGAGCTGATTATCCGCCTCGATCCCGCAACGGCATCGCTGACAGCCGGAGGGCATTTCCGCCGGTTCGGCCCAGAACCCCCGCCCGGTGCAGCCGGTCGGCATGTGCTCGTCCCTGGCCGGGCGATAGCTGCCATCGGCTTGGAATTTCAGGGCCGGTCGCCCGCGGAGGCAGATGAACTCATTGCACTCGCGCGGATCACAGCTAGCCCGTCGATTGGGCTCGCCTTCCAACCAACAGGACCGAAATGAAACTTCAACCACTCTCGCGGATCGAGGGCAGCGACCTCTTGGCGCTCCCGGCCGATCCCGAACAGCTGCTCGTCGTCGCCCAGTTGACGCTGGGTGCAGCCGGTGGCGACTACAAAAACGCCAAGGCACCGACCAATGCCGAAGATCGCGAAAACCTATGGCGCCGGCTGAACGAAAACATGGCCATGGTCTCCGCTGACGACGAAGGTGGCGATGACCTGGCCCGGCTCGAAACCGCGCTCGGCCTTGTCGCCACCTCAACTGAAACTCAACACCCTGCCGAAATCGAGCGACGCCGCATCGCCGCGCGCACCATCACGCGAGCGAAATGCCGCGTAATGCTCGAAGCCGGCTATCAACCTTAATCAAGGACTGAACATGACCACTCCACATCTTTCGGCCATTGCCGACCGCGTCGAGGAACTGACCGGATCGATCTCCACCCGCCTCGGCGAACTCGAGAAGCGCGCCGCCCGCGAACCAGCCAACGGCGCTGCACACGGCGACCGCCAGACCCTCGGCTCGATTGTCGCCAACGACAACGATGTCAAAAAGCTGACGTCTGATTTCCGCGGCAAAACCACAGTGAGGATCCACGGCGAGCGCGCCGACATCACCTCCGGAACCGGCACGGTCGGCTCCAACACCAGCGGCTCCACCAGCCTGGTTGTCGCGGATCGCCGTCCCGGCATTGTTACGCCTCCGGAACGCAAGTTCACGGTTCGTGACCTCCTACGTCGGTCGACCACTACCTCGAACTTGATCGAGTGGCCCGAGGAGACGGTCTTCACCAACGCGGCCGCCCCAGTTGAGGAAAATCCTGAAGACCCGAAGCCCAAGTCGGATCTTGAGTTCGAGATGCGTTCGGCGCCCGTCCGCACGATCGCTCACATCTTCAAGGGCTCGCGTCAGATCCTGGACGATTCTCCCGCGCTTATTTCTTATATCGACCGCCGTGGCACCTACGGCCTCAAACTGGTTGAGGAGAACCAGCTCTTGAACGGCAATGGCTCGGGCCAGAACATTCACGGCATTGTCCCACAGGCTACGGCTTATGACACCAGCCGCACAGCGACCGGCGACGACGAGCTGTCGATCCTGAACCACGCCATCGCTCAGAGCGAAGAAAGTGATTACGATCCGGACGGAATCGTTCTCTCGGTCCGCGACTGGCGCCGCTTGCTCGACGTCCGCGGCACGGACGGCCATTTCCTCTCGAATGGAGCCTTTGGCACGACCGCTCGCCGCGTCTGGGATCTGCCCGTCGTCCCATCGCGTGCGCTTGCACCGGGGCAGTTCCTGGTTGGCTCGTTCGAGATGGCGGCAGAGATCTTCGACCGCATGGAGGTCGAGTTCCTGATCTCGACGGAGAATGATGACGACTTTGAGCGTAACCGTTGGACGGGGCGCGTCGAATCTCGTCTGGCTCTTGCGGTCTATCATCCCGGCAGCTTTATCGTCGGCGACCTCTACAGCGACAACAGCTAATCCGAGACAGGCGGTCGCCTCCTTAGTGGCAGCAACCCCTGCCAAGAGCTGACGCGCGAGCGGCCGCCATCCACATATGGGCGCGCGTCGGCAGGGACCAAAGCGCGCGCGATGACCCCGGCGCAAGCCGCGCGCAGCGCTAACTCGGCCCGTCAGCTTCGGCTGGCGGGCTTCTTTTTCATTTTAGGAGAACACATGCCCGTAGGCAGAATCGTTTATATCAATCCCGAGCGCGGTTTCGGCTTTCTGAAATCAGATACGCCCCCGTTCGATCAGACGTTTGTTCATTTCCGCGCGCTCCACGACGCTGGTATTGCCGAGCCTGCGCTCGATATGGCCTTCGCCTATTCGATCGTCCCCGATCGCCGTAGTGGAAAGCAGCAGGCCGCAGACCTCGAACTATTGGAGAGCGTCAGCGCGTGACGCCCACCACCCTCGGGGGGGATTCGAACTCCCCCAACGGGGCCCTGGCGACCGGCGGCGGGCTCACGCTTTCACAAGCGCTGCCCCGAATCGACCGGTGAAACCTGAAAATCCCGCAAATCCAATGTTATGGAGGCCGAAATGGCTGTAAAGCATAAAGTGCCGGCCCATCTTTCGGCCGACACGCGGCGATGGATTCGTGGAATCCTTGAAGATTACGACCTCGATCCGCACCATTTCCGAATTCTGATCCAAACTGCCCAAGCCTGGGACCGGGCCGAGGAAGCGCGCGAAAAACTCGCAGATGAAGGGCTTACCGTTGTCGATCGATACGGCACGCCAAAGGCGCACCCATGCGTCGGAATCGAGCGCGACAGTCGCACAGCGTTTTTCCGCGGCTTGCGCGAACTTGCCCTTGATGTACCCGGCCCGGAAGCGCCGCGCGCACCGCGAACACCCGACTACGGGAGTAGACGATAATGCCACCCAGACCTAAAGCAAGCCGCCGGCGCCGGGTTGAACTGTCGCTAATGCAGCGCTGGGACCTCGAACTGGGCATCGTCACCGGCCGCGAGGCGTTCCCCAGCGAGGAGGCCGCGCGCGAAGCGTGGAACATGGTTCGCAATGAGTATGTTGGGCGATATCTGGCTAGCCACCCAGGCAAGCGCCCGTGGGCGTGGTGGGTGTTCGATAAAAACCTAGACCGTCCTCGCGAAGCCGAGACCGACCGACTTTTCGCTATGGGCGAGATGGGCGAGGACGAGCTTGAGCGGGTGCGACATCAGCACAAGGGCCTACCCTTGTGGATGCACCCCGACTGCATCCGATAGATTTGGAGACACCAATGACTAATGCACCGATCGACCAGATGGTCGACGAGGCGGCAGCGCGGGCCGTCGAGCAGCAGGTCCAGATGGCCGCTGCGAATGGTATAGCCGCTCAACGGGTTGGCCGCGAGCACATCGCCTCAGCGGACAGGCTTCCCGGCCGGCCACGCGTCGACCGCAGCGCCGCTCAATTCATCAAGGCGCGTATCGGCGGCGCCGACCTAGAGTTGCAAATTGTTCCGGATGATTTGCAGGTCTATGCGGCAGCAATCGAGCCACCCCATGCCGCTTTTCAGAAGCTTTTCGGTAATGATTGGACGCCCGACCTTAT
>CAYSBF010000181.1:0-3907 GCA_964429025.1 uncultured Pelagibacterium sp. | reverse complement strand
AGCGGCTCGCCCATGCCGTGCAGGCACTGGAACTCGTACTTTCCGATGGAAAAATCCGGCCCGGCGATCTCGTAAATTGTCGCCATGGTCTGCGCGTTATGGGTCGCGAACTGCGGAAACACCGCATCGGGCGCCGCCAGCAGCTTTTTCGCGCAGGCGATATAGCTCACATCCGAATAGACCTTGCGCGTATAGACCGGAAACCCATCCAGCCCGTCCACCTGCGCGCGCTTGATCTCGCTGTCCCAATAGGCGCCCTTGACCAGCCGCACCATGATCCGGTGCCCCGAACGCCGCGCCAGATCGATGATCCAGTCGATGACGAAAGGGCAACGCTTGGAATAGGCCTGGACCACGAAACCGATCCCGTCCCAGCCGTCAAAGGCGGGATCGAGCGCCAGCGCCTCGAGCAGGTCCAGCGAAAGCTCCAGCCGGTCCGCTTCCTCCGCATCGATGTTGAGCCCGATGTCATAGGTTTTGGCGAGCGTTGCCAACTCCTTGAGCCTGGGCAGCAACTCGCCCATTACCCGCTCAAATTTCGCCCGCGCGTAACGCGGATGCAGCGCGGAGAGCTTTATCGAAATGCCGGGCCCTTGATAAACGCCGCGCCCCTTCGCCGCCTTGCCGATGGCATGGATCGCGTTGACGTAATCTTCCATGTAGCGCCCGGCATCCCGCGCCGTGGTCGCCGCCTCCCCGAGCATGTCGTAGGAATAGGAAAAGCCCTTGGCTTCCATTGCGCGCCCGTTCCGCAGCGCTTCGCCGATGGTCTGGCCGGTGACGAATTGCTCGCCCAGCATCTTCATCGCCATGCGCACCCCCGCGCGGATCACCGGCTCGCCCGACCGCGCCACCAGCCGCGTCAGCGCGCGGGATAGGCCCTGTTCGTCCACCGGCGTCACGAGCTTGCCCGTCACCACCAGCCCCCATGTGGCGGCGTTGACGAAAAGCGGCCTGTCATGCCCGATGTGCTCCTGCCATTTGCCCGGCGCGATCTTGTCGGCAATCAGCAGGTCGCGCGTCTCGTTGTCCGGCACGCGCAATAGCGCCTCGGCTAGGCACATCAGCGCGATGCCTTCCTGGCTCGAAAGCGCATATTCATGGATCAGCCCGTCAACGCCCGCGCCGGGCCCCCTTGCCCGGATCGCCTTTACAACCCTTTCGGCCAGTCCACGGATGCGCGCGGCCTGCGCTTCGGTCACAGCGGCGGCCTCGATCAGCGGTGGCACGCATTCGGGCTCCGGCATCCGCGTCGCGGCCGTTATCGCGGCACGCAGCGGCTCAAACGCGCCGCGCTCCCGGCCGGTGAAGCCGGCAAAGGGGTGAGGCGGTTCATCGGCGGACGATATATGCTCGGACACGGGCAACAATGTCTCGGCCTCTCCAATAACCATCAACTATTCTCCCTTCGGCGCCTGTCCGCAATCATCCCAGGCAAAGGACGGTCATTGCCGAGATTATTGCGCAAAGGCCGTAGGTCCATTGCAAACGAAGCAAAATATTCGTAGAAATACCGGTCAGAACAGGTAGAAACAAAGAAGTGTCCGAACTCGACCGCATAGACCGCCGCATTCTCGCCGAGCTCCAGCACGACGGCCGCATGACCAATGCCGAACTCGCCCAGCGGATCGGCCTTCCCGCGACCTCGACCAGCGACAGGGTGCGCCGGCTACAAAAGCAAGGCTACATCACCGGCTTTTCCGCCCGCATCGACCCGCAGCGCGTCGGGCTCGAGCTTTTGGTGTTCGTCGAAGTCTCACTCGACAAGACCACCCCCGACGCCTTCGAGAAATTCTCCCACGCCGTCCGCCGCGCGCCGGAAATTCTCGAATGCCATATGGTGGCCGGCGGTTTCGATTATCTGGTCAAGGCCCGCGTCACCGACATGGCGCACTACCGCTCGTTCCTCGGCGACGTTCTGCTCACCATGCCCGGCGTCGCCGAAACCCGCACCTATCCGGTGATGGAGGAAGTCAAATCGGACGCGCCCTTGCCGATTTGAGGTTTGGGATATAGCTCTAGTTCCACATGACGCAGTGCGCGCAGCAGCATCGCTGCACCCCTCATCCGTCTCGGGCCTGCGGCCCGATCCACCTTCTCCCTCAAGGGGAGAAGGGTAACTGGGGCTCCTCGGCTTTTGAGCCCCCCACTCCCCTGGCGGGAGAGGGGTCGGGGGTGAGGGGTGCGCGATGCAAGCGGCAAGCGCCGGGTCGCTTGGCCAATCCAGGGAAAACGCCGCCATGATGCACGGCCTCGCCGAACACCTCTCCACGACGCTCGACCAGATCCGCCTCGACGGACTGGAAAAGACCGAAATGGTCATCGGCTCCGCCCAATCCGGCACGGTGACCGTCGCAGGCCGCCAGATGGTCAATCTCTGCGCCAACAATTATCTCGGCCTCGCCGACCATCCCGAAGTGGTGGAAGCCGCGATCAAGGCCACGGAAAAATACGGCTCCGGCATGGCCTCCGTCCGCTTCATCTGCGGCACGCACGAACTGCACAAGGAGCTGGAGCAGATAATTGCCCGTTATCTCCAAAAGGACGACGCGATCCTCTTCGGCTCGTGCTTTGACGCCAATGGCGGCATCTTCGAGACCATCCTCGGTCCCGAGGACGCGGTTATCTCCGACACGCTCAACCACGCCTCGATCATCGACGGCGTGCGGCTGTCCAAGGCCCGCCGTTACCGCTACGCGACATCGGACACGGCCGATCTCGAAACTCAGCTCAACGCTGCCGATGCCGATGGCGTCCGCTTCAAGCTCATCGTCACCGATGGCGTCTTCTCCATGGACGGCTTCATCGCCAGGCTCCCCGAAATCTGCGATCTTGCCGAGTGTTACAAGGCCGCTGTGATGATCGACGAATGCCACGCCACTGGTCATCTCGGTGAAAAGGGTAGGGGCACCCCGGCGCTGACCGGCGCCGGAAACCGCGTCGACATCATCTCGGGCACCTTCGGCAAGACGCTGGGCGGCGCAATGGGCGGCTTCATTGCCGGTCCGCAGCCGGTTATCGACATGCTCCGCCAGCGCGCGCGGCCCTATCTCTTTTCCAACGCCCTGCCACCCGGCGTCGCCGCCGGCGCCATCAAGGCCATCGAAATTGCCGAACAGGCCGATGATCTGCGCGAAAAACTCACCCGCCACACCATCCGCTTCCGCAGCGCTTTGGAAGAGGCAGGCTTCGACCTCGTGCCCGGCGCAACGCCCATTATCCCCGTCATGCTCTATGACGCGGTCAAGGCGCAGGACATGGCCCAGGCCCTGCGCGACCGCGGCGTCCTCGTCTCCGCCTTCTCCTTCCCGGTCGTCCCAAAAGAAAAAGCCCGCATCCGCACCCAGATGTCGGCGGCGCTTTCTGATGACAATGTCGGCTTCGCCGTCGACGCCTTTGTCGGGGCTGGGCGCGAGCTCGGAGTAATCCGATGAGCTGGTATGGATGCAGCGCAACTCGCTCTGGTTCGGCTATCGCCGAATCCCCCCTCCCCTTGCTGCACTCGCATGGCTCCACTGGAGCCATGCGTTCCGGCGTTGCCGGAACCGCTTGCAAGTCCCCCACAAGGGGGGAGGTGCTGGTTTCGTGCGCTTGGAGGCAGCGGAGCAAAGGATACACCCTCCCCTTGACGGGGAGGGTTGGGGAGGGGTGGGGCCACACGCTCCGAGCCATGCGTGTTAGCCGAAGCGAACGCGCAGGAGCCAGCCCATGACCCCCACCATGAAAGCCCTCGTCAAGGCCAAACCCGAACCTGGCCTCTGGATGCAGGACGTGCCTGTCCCCGAAATCGGCCCCGATGACGTGCTGGTCAAGGTCACCCGCACCGGCATCTGCGGCACTGATCTCCACATTTACAAATGGGACAATTGGGCCCAGGGCGCCGTCCCCGTGCCGATGACCATCGGCC
>CAYSBF010000180.1:1471-3935 GCA_964429025.1 uncultured Pelagibacterium sp. | reverse complement strand
TCCAGCGGTAACAGGGGACTCATGTCCTCCAGCGGCATGGAAGTCATCGAGCCATCAGCCTGCGGCACGGCAGCCACCTTGGGACTCAGCGCCTCGTCACGCACGAGCATGACCTCGACGATCATCGGCCGAAGCTCGCTCATGGCCTCTGTCAACCCCTGTTGCAGCTCGGAAGCATCACTGATGCGCTTGAACGGCAGGTGATATGCGCGTGCCAGTTCTTCCAGATCCGGCATCCAGAGCCCGGCTTCTGGCCCGGTTCCGACATAGCGCCCCTGGAAATAATTGCGCTGCGTGTTTCGAATGGATGCGTATCCACCGTTATTCATAACCACCAGGCAAATCGGCAGATTGAAACCCCGCAAAGTGGCCAGCTCCTGCAAATTCAGTTGCAGGCTTCCATCGCTTTCCACTGCCACCATGGGCCGCCGCCCATTGGCAAAGCACGCACCGATTGCCGCAGGCAGGCCATAGCCCATCGCGCCAAGACCGGAAGTCAGAAACACCCGCTGACCCGGCTTGTTGCGGAACACGGTATAGAACACTTCGACGGCCAGCCCGGAGCTACCAGTACTGACCAGCGTGTCAGCCGGAACCGCCTCGGACAGCGCATCGGCAAAGTGGAAATGGCTGATCGGACCACTACCCGGGAACGGCTTGCCATCATTGACGCCGTAGCGCTTTTTCCAGTCGAGGCAGCGGCTCAGCCAGGTCTCACGACGGTATCGGGTCTTACCCAGCAGCCCTGCCAACGAGGAAATGAAGTCCGCAGCGTCGCTGGTGATGGCAACGTCGATCTGCATGTCCAGCTTGTCAATTTCGTTTCCATCCACGTCCACCACCACCTTGCGGGCATGGCGAGCGAAATCACGCGGTGCGTATGCCGTTATGATGTTGTCCAGTCGGCAACCGATGGAAATCAGCAGGTCGGCGTTCTGTATCGCGAAGTTGGGCGCACGCAACGCCACAACACCCGGGCGTCCCACGTACAGGGGATGGTCGTACGGCAGCAGGTCCATGGCGTTCCAGGTGGTAACCACCGGTACGTCGAGGCCTTCCACCAGTTTACGGAAAGCGGGCGCCGCACCGCTGAGTCGCACGCCGTGACCTGCCAGAATCAGCGGTCGCTGAGCACCTTCGAGCAAGGTACGCACCTGCTCAAGCAGAGCGGTATCAACCGCAGCGGAATGATTGACCTCAGGCTCCCAGCCCTGCAGCAGTGCCGCATCAATCGGTGCGCCCTGGACATCGAGCGGGACATCGATCCACACCGGACCGGCCCGCCCGTCGCGAGCGACGAACACTGCCTTTTCGAGTTCACGGCGAATATCTTCGGGACGCTCGATAGTCACTGCATATTTGGTGATCGGGGACACCACGCTGACGATGTCCACCTCCTGGACCCCCTTCTGACGCAACGGCGCACCACGCAGCAGGTCGGCACGTTTGACCTGGCCGGAGATCACCAGCAGCGGCACGGATTCGATCCAGGCCCCCGCCACGGCGGTGATGGCGTTGGTCGCCCCCGGCCCCGTGGTGACCATTGCCACCCCCAGGTTCTCGTTGACGCGGCCATAGGCCTCAGCGGCTATGGCCGCCGCCTGTTCATGATGGCAAGCCACCACATCCAGGCGCGGGTGCTTGCCGACCGCGTCATTGAGATGCATGGCGCCGCCACCGGGGAGCAGGAAAACATGCCCTACGCCCAGTCCCGCTATGAAATCGGCAATGTAATCGGCAACACGATAGGAACTCAGCACGTCAGTCCATCCAATAGCTCAGAAGAGTCTTACGGTCCCGATTGGCATTGATTGCCTCATCGGTGTAGAAGGAATCGTTCGGGTAATGAGTTGAGGACAATTCTTCGATGATTGCCCCACCTTCGGTACGGAACGCATGACGAACACCTGGCTCCACGGTGACCACATCACCCGGACGGCAAATCTGCTCGACACCGTCCAGCGTCAGAACCAGTTCGCCATGCAGGACATGGAACGTTTCTTCCTTGAGCTTGTGGTACTGCTCGGGGTGTTGCTGACCCGGCAGGAGCAAGAGCAATTTCTTGCAATAGCCGCGGTTCACCACCGTAAGCATGTTCAGGCCAAACTCGTCGAAGCGCTCCAGACCGTAGTGATGCGAGATTTCCAGGTCGACTCGGCCCGGCACCACCACATGGCTATTACTCAGCTGCTCACGCACGCGTTGCACGATTTCCCACACCTTGCCGCGTACATCGCGCCGCGTACTGTTGGTCGGGCTGATCGGCGCATCCGCGGGAATATCCTGCTCAGCGGTGAAGCTTGCGTATTTGGACCAGTCGTTGGCCGTGTATTGGCCATCCTCGGGAGGGAAGGCGAAATACACGTCCTGTTCCCTCACCACTTCCCCCGCAGTGATCGGTCGACGCGCAAATACGCCCCGACGTAGCGCGCGCAGACTGGCTCGCTCGGCTTCGTTCACGGGC
>CAYSBF010000180.1:0-1371 GCA_964429025.1 uncultured Pelagibacterium sp. | reverse complement strand
GTCGAGCCGGCGGTAGACACGATCAGCGGATGCTGTGTCTGAACCACCCGTTCCAGCAGCGGCCAGTCGCTCATCGAACAGCTGGCGATCTTGATCGCGTCCAGCTTCTGATCCTCGATAACAGCCACCGATGCTTCATCGAATGGCGTCGAGAAGCAAAGAAACCCGTTTGCCCGGATTTCATTCACCAACATGTCAAACTGGTCGCGACTGAGGCGAGTCTCGCTGAACCGCTTGATGTACTTCACATCGTTGCGACCACGCATCGCGGGATGGATGAAGGTATCGAGATCGCGGTACTGCAGTTTAAAGGCAAAGCGAAACGGGAATGGCCGGCAAACTTCTGCGAACGCGCGGATCAGCTTGATACCATGCTCCACATCGCCCATATGATTGTTGGCCATTTCCAGAATGAACAGAGGGCGATCAAATATCGAACCCCGGGAAATGGTATTAGCGGTCATCGTTGGGCTCCTTTATTAAGCCAAGCCTCTATACAGTTGGCTGCGTATTCCAGGTGATCCTCTGCCAGTCCGGGCCATAGACCAATCCAGAAAGTGTCGTGCATTACTTTGTCAGTTACGGTCAGCTCACCGGAAATACGGTAATTCTGACCACGCATATAGGGTTGCCGGGTCAGGTTGCCGGCAAACAGCAGACGCGTACCGACCTTCTGGGCATCCAGATACTTGAGAAGCTCCAGCCGGCTGACTCCGCAGCCGTCACGCAGGGTGATCGGATAACCGAACCATGAAGGATCGCTGCCCTCGGTGGCCTGCGGCAGGATCAGAAACTCCTGGCAACCGGCCAGCCGCTCGCTCAGCCAGCGGAAGTTGCGCTTGCGCGCTTCGATGAAGCCCTCGAGCCGGTCCATCTGGGCCAGCGCACAGGCGGCCTGCATGTCGGTGATCTTGAGATTGTACCCCAGGTGCGAATAGGTGTACTTGTGGTCGTACCCCTCGGGGAGGTCGCCCAGGCACTGGCAGAAGCGCTGCTTGCAGGTGTTGTCCTCGCCCGGCGCGCAGTAGCAGTCCCGCCCCCAGTCGCGGAACGATTCGACGATGCGCTTGAGCAGCGGGCTGTTGGTGAACACCGCGCCGCCCTCGCCCATGGTGATGTGGTGGGCCGGGTAGAAGCTCAGGGTGCCGATGTCCCCGAAGGTACCCACCATCCTGCCGTCGTAGGTGGTGCCCAGCGCGTCGCAGCAGTCCTCGATCAGCCACAGGCCGTACTTGTCGCACAGCGCCCGCACCACCCCCAGGTCGAACGGATTGCCCAGCGTGTGGGCCAGCATGATGGCCTTGGTCTTCGGGGTGATCGCCGCTTCGATCAGGGCGGGATTGATGTTGTAGGTGGGCAGTTCGATATCCA
>CAYSBF010000179.1:0-3985 GCA_964429025.1 uncultured Pelagibacterium sp. | reverse complement strand
GTCCTAGCTGCGGCCGAAGCGCTCATGGGTCCGACCAGCGAAGGCAAGGTCACCCTGAGCGCCCTTGGGCAGTATCTCAAGCGTACCGATCCGGCATTTTCGCCAAACGTTTATGGCCACTCTGGTTTGCTCGACATGATCAGAACCTACGACCTGCTGCATCTGATTCAAGAGAATGGCGGGCACTGGACGGTGGGGCTGGCAGCGAAAGAAGAGGAACCGGCTGAACATGCTGCGCACGCCTGAAAGGGCGCAGCAAAAAGGGGGCTCAGCCCCCTTGGTTCATAGCAACCCAAGCTCAGCGAAAGACACCGTGCGTTGGCCTGCCACAATGACGTGATCCAGCGAGCGAACATCGGTAAGCGTCCGCTCTCTACCGTCTTGACCCTCAGACTTTAATCCGCTTCAGACGCTGATTGATGTCGTCGCGGTCAAATGCCGTGGGATCGAAGGTATCGCCGTACCAGTCGAGCATGTCCAAGTATTCGGGATGTTCGGGGTCGGCAAGCGCGTCCAGAAAATCCGCGTAACCCGGTGCACCGCCGACATCCTCCGGCGGGCTGGCATTGGCGCCGTCGATGCAATACAGCACATGCGGGCACGCAATGGCCGGCAACAGCCGCTCGATCTTGATCCGGTGCTCCCAGTTGTCGCCAAAGTCATAGACGTAACGAAACGCCTTCGACCCATACAGCACCTTTGTCAGCGTCTTGCGCTGTTCCGAAACGACCGGAGGGCCCCAGTCGGGATCGGGAATACCGTAGCTTTCGCCAGCGATTTCAAACTCATGAAGATGGGTGTCACTCCAGCCCATCACCGCCTGAATAACCTGGTGCAGTTTGCTCAGGGTGATGCGCTCGGGCACGGCGACCCGGCGCCAGATGGCGGGTTTTATCCACGTCAGTTCGATGTGCAGTTGCAGGAGACGGTCGTTCGCCGGCTTGGGCAAACGGGTGACGTTGGGCATGGGTCAAGCGGCCTCATGTTCTAGGGTAGGCAGAGCAATATTCCAGGGCAGCAAGTCGTCGAGCTGATTGATTGGGTAGTCGGCGATGCGCTCCAGCACGTGCGTCAAATAAGCCTGTGGGTTCAATGCGTTGAGCTTGGCTGAACCGACCAGGCTGTAGATCGCCGCCGCTCTTTCTCCGCCTGCGTCGGAACCGGCGAACAGAAAATTCTTGCGACCCAGGGCGACTGCACGCAGGGCCCGTTCGGCGGCATTGTTGTCGATTTCAATGCGGCCATCCGCGCAGTAGCGCGTCAGCGCCTGCCAACGTGCGAGGGCATAGTGGATCGCACCGCTCAATGCCGATTTGGGCGGCAATTGCGTCAGCGTGTGATTAAGCCAGATGTGCATGTGCGCCAGCAGCGGGCTGGCTCGCCGCTGCCGCACTGCGCGTCGTTGATCGGGCGGCTGTCCGCGAATTTCCGCCTCGATGGCGTATAGCGCGCCAATCCGTTGCAGGGCCTCAGCCGCAATCGGCGAGGCCAGTGCCTTGTGCAGGTCGAAAAACTTGCGTCGAGCATGTGCCCAGCATGCCGCCTCGTGAATCGTGCCCGAGGCATAGAGTTGCGCGAAACCGGCATAGCCATCGGCTTGCAACGTCCCGGCGAAGCCCCGGAGATGGGCTCGGGGGTGCTCGCCTTTGCGATCCGGCGAGTAGGCAAACCAGACCGCCGGCGGCGTGCTACTACCTGCGGGGCGCTCGTCGCGCACATACGTCCACAAGCGTCCGGTCTTGGTTTTACCCTGGCCGGGGGCGAGCACGGCGATCGGCGTGTCGTCGGCGTGGACTTTGTTGGCGGCCATGATGTGCTGTCGCAACCGGCTGACCAATGGCTGCAAGAGCCGGCTCGCTTCGCCGATCCAGTCGGCCATGGTCGAGCGCTCCAGGGACACGCCCTCACGCGCATAGATTTCGGACTGCCGATACAGCGGCAGATGATCCACGTATTTGGACACCAGCACATGGGCCAACAATCCCGGCCCGGCAAGACCCCGGGAAATCGGTCGGCTCGGGGCCGGCACCTGCACGATCCCGTCACAGCAGCGGCAGGCCAACTTGGGCCGCACGTGGCGAATCACCTTGAAGCGCGCCGGCACGTACTCCAGAACTTCGGCCACGTCATCGCCCAGATGACGAAGTTCGCCGCCACAGCCTGGGCACTGCGCATCGGGTCGATGGACGTGGATTTCACGGGGCAAATGCTCGGGCAATGGCTTGCGGCGTACGGGTGTACGTGGGCGCGATTGGGCTGGTGGTGGCGAGGCCAATGCGGCCTGGCTGACCTGCAACTCTTCGAGCGTCAGTTGCAGTTGGTCGAGCATGCCATCGAGTTGCTCGGAACGCCGACCGAACTGCATGCGCCGCAGCTTGGCGATCATCAGTTTCAGGTGCTCGATTTCCCCGCGCTGGGCGGTAACCAAGGCTTTCAAGGCCTGGATGTCGTCAGGAAGGAAGTCGGTCGCGCAAGTCATGGCGCGATGTTACTGGTGTTCTCAAGCGTTGAACATCAGACTGCTCGTACCGGTGCGGTGCGCAGCGGTCGGCGCCAATCGATGCCCTCCAACAGCATCGCGAGTTGTGCCGTCGTCAAGGAGACGCTGCCGCTGGTGGCTTGCGGCCAGACGAAGCGCCCCTGCTCAAGCCGCTTGCAGAACAGGCACAAGCCATCGCCATCCCACCACAGCAATTTGATCCGGTCACCGCGCCGTCCCCGAAACACGAAGATCTGGCCGGAGAACGGATCCGCCTCAAGTTGGGTTTGCACCAGGGCCGCCAGGCCATCGAACCCCCGCCGCATGTCGGTGGCTCCAGCCACGATCCAGATGCGAGTCCCGATGGGCGGGGCAATCATCGCAACACCTGCTGCAAGACCAGTTGCAAGGTTTGCGGGTCGGGCACGCCCTCAATGCGCAAGGTGACCCGACCGCACTCCACAACCAGTCCGCCCGGACTCGACGGCAGTGGCATTGCCTCTTCCGCTGAGGGCGTCGGCGCCTTGCTCAGGTTGACCGGCAACAAAGTAACCTGGTGGGCAACTGGCCCCAGCTGCCCCTCCCGATAGTGACGGCGCCATTTGAAGACGAGGTTGGCGTTGACCTCATGCTCTCGGGCGATCAACGCGACGGATGCGCCGGGCAATAGCGTGGCCTCGACGACACGACGCTTGAACTCCACCGAAAAGTTGGGGCGGCGACTGTGGCGAGGAGTAGAGGGGGGCGTATCCACAATGGTGTCCACTAAAAAATGGTGGGCACCATTGTGGCTATTCGAGGCTAGGGCAGGCAGTGGGTGCAGGGCGGACGCTTACGGAAGTCAACCAATGATCCTCGCCAGGGTTCGGCGCTCCCGGGCGTGACTATGCCCGATGCAAACGCGCATGGTTTCATGTGATCATCGCTGGGCAGTACAGAGGCCAGTTACATACGTAGCTGAGGAGCTTTTCAACAGAGCGGCGGATGCCAGACTCTGGATCCGTTACCCTTCCTTTGGTGATCCCCGGCGCAGGGCTTTCATTCGAAATACCCTGTAGGTGGTTTTGGCAATTAGCTGCATGCCTTATCGAAGACCCGCGGCTCACGGTGGTGCGTTTGAACACAGATGCCAGGAGTTTAGTTTGGATATCCCCACTCCCTTCAATATCATCGTAAAGGCCGTAAAGTGGATTTGGCAGCGTGTGACAAAAGTTCTGCTGTACAAAACCTATACCGCATCACACAGAAAATGGGTCGCCCGCCATCGCCTGGGCGCGCAGTGGCATCATCTGGGAGCACATCTGGAGTATTCGGTACGACTTGCTCAACCCACAGACCGAGAACCCCAGATTTCCCGCCTTGCACTCCGATCCACTGGAGAAAGTCTTGCCAAAGTCGACTTGTATTTCGAGGCGCTTGGTGCGGGCAATCGTTACCAGGAAAAAATTTCGGTGTGTGATGTTGATCACCGCCCGATTGTCTGCAGCTTGAAGAGCATTCCTGTTC
>CAYSBF010000178.1:0-4005 GCA_964429025.1 uncultured Pelagibacterium sp. | reverse complement strand
AGAACCTCGCTGACGGCGAAGGGCGCGGCACCGGCCGGCTCGTTCTCGTTCTCAAGCCAATGCCGAAGCGGGTCACTGCCGATTGGATGGCGCAGCAATGGCGTGATGGAAAGCGTACCAAAAAGAAGCTCGGCTCCTACCCATCGATGTCCCTCGCGCAGGCGCGCGAGATTTTCAAACGCGACTTCGCTGACGTGATCCAGAAGGGTCGCAGCATCAAAATCGCGACGGACACTCGACCGGGAACGGTGGCCGATCTGTTCGAGGGCTACGTCGCGGCGTTGAAGGCAGCCGGCAAGCCCTCATGGAAGGAGACAGAGAAAGGACTCAATAAGATTGCGGACACGCTCGGACGCAATCGCCTCGCCCGCGAGATCGAGGCCGAGGAGATCGTCGAACTGATCCGCCCGATCTATGAGCGGGGCGCGCGATCGATGGCTGATCACGTCCGGTCCTACATCCATGCCGCGTTCAGCTGGGGCATGAAATCGGACAACGATTATAGAAACACGTCGCCGCGACGCTTCCGGATTCCTTTCAATCCGGCGTCGGACATCCCCACCGAGCCGAAAGTCCAGGGCACCCGGTGGTTGAGCGAAGACGAGTTTGTGCAGCTCTATCGCTGGCTTGATTGCCCTGACACTCCCGTCCACCCATCGTATCCGCGGGCGGTGCAGCTCATCATGCTGACCGGTCAGCGCGTGGAAGAAATCGCCCGACTGCACATCGATCAATGGGACGCGGCCGAGCGGATCATCGACTGGTCCAAGACCAAGAACCTTCAGCCGCACGCAGTCCCGGTCCCGTCGCTTGCCGCCGAGCTCATCGAGTCAATCAGGCCGAACGAATACGGCTGGTTTTTCCCCTCGGCGAAGGATCCATCAAAGCCGGTCAGCCATGGCACCCTCTACAGTTTTGTCTGGCGGCAGCGCGACCGCGGCGTCATCCCCTTCGCAACCAACCGCGACTTGCGGCGCACGTTTAAAACGCTCGCCGGCAAAGCGGGCGTGCCGAAAGAGATCCGCGACCGCCTCCAAAACCATGCGCTGCAGGATGTCAGCTCAAAGAACTACGACCGCTGGAACTACATGCCGGAGAAGCGCGCCGGCATGGCCCGCTGGGACAAGTACGTTCGCGCGCTCCTGAAAAAGAAGAAAGGCAAAGGCAGCGACACGTTGAAGGCTGCCGCGTGAGACCCCTGCCCCTCTTCCTTGCTGGCATCCTCGCCTCGTTCTGCTGCGGCGCCCCCGCATATGCAGATCCGTGCGAAGCACCTTTGCCAGCCCAAGCTGGAGTGCGATTCTCCGGCACCGTCCGGTACATTGGTGACGGAGACAGTCTTTGCGTCGGCAGGACGGCGGATCCCGATGAGTGGATCGAGGTCCGCCTCGCTGATTTTGATGCACCCGAGCTTCAGCAGGCTCTCGGCGCGGCCGGGAAAGCAGCACTCGAGCGCATAGCCATCCATCGAGAGGTCACCTGCACGACCCAGCGCGGCCGGAGCGGTCGCGTCGTCTCATTCGATCGCGTGATCGCACGCTGCCGCATCGGCTCGAACAGCATCGGAGACCTCCTCCGCCAAGCCGGAGTCACGCGGGGTGGCAACTAATGCGAGTTCGTCCACCCTTGACCCGACATAGCTTGGAAGCTATATGAGTTGGGACGTCAGACTGCATGAAGCCTTCGAGGCGGAGTTGCTGGCCTTCGAGCGCGGGGTTCAGACCGAATTGCTGGCCGTCGCGAAGCTGCTTGCCGAATACGGACCGCAGCTAGGTCGGCCCTTTGCCGACACGCTCAAAGGCTCGAAGCACGCCAATATGAAGGAGATGCGTTTCTCGGCCGCCGACGGCGAATGGCGCGCAGCCTTCGCGTTTGACCCCGAACGGAGGGCGATCCTCCTCGTCGCGGGCGACAAGTCAGGCGTTAGCCAGAAGCGCTTCTACAAGCAGCTTATCGCAAAGGCGGATAGCCGGTTTTCAGATCATCTGGAAAGCCTGAAATCCGCAAAGAAGGGATAATCCGATGGGACGGAGCCTGGATGAAGTCATTGCTTCGTTGCCCCGCGACCAGCGGGAGGAGATCGAGGCCCGATATTACGAGCTGAAGCAGGAGGTTGAAGGTCTTCGCGAGCTGCGCCAGATCGCCGGTAAAGCTCAAGAGGATGTCGCGACTGCACTGAACATCAAGCAACCCTCGGTATCGAAGATTGAGAAACAAGCAGATATGTATCTCTCGACGCTGCGCAGCTATGTTGAGGCGATCGGCGGGAAGCTCGAATTGACGGTGAAGCTACCCGCGCGGCCTACGCTTCGGCTGCACAGCCTCGGCGACGTCAGCGTCGATAGCAGCAACTCAGCTCGATCGGTATCGCGCCGTCGAAAGCAAAGCGCTGTTCGATGACCGCGACGTGTCTAATGCGCTGCGACCTGCGCGAAACGCTGCACCGCGAGATAACTCTTAACCAGGACCTCGAACGCAAGGTGCGCAGAGCCGCCGAAACCGACTCGCCGTTCATACGTGTTCGCGACCTCTTCCCAAGTTGACCCGGGCGGAGGCGGGGGCGATGGTTCAGTTCAACGATTGGTGCAACAGTGGCGACACGCCTGTCGGGGCTCACACGCTGCGCCTTATGGCCGCCGACCCAGTGCGGCGGGATATAGGCGTCGCCGCGACCGCAGCGGTCGTACCCGGACACTATGCCGCCGAGGAACATGTCGCGCGGATTCTCGCGCGCTTGGGTAAGCCGCAGGCAGCCGCCTTCATCGAAGGCAAGCTCCCAACAACGAAGGAGATTCGCTCCGGCGATCTCGGCGAAATCCTCGCGACCGAATTCATAGATGCTCACACAGGCTATCAAGCTCCCATCAAGCGCCTGCGCTGGAAGGACCATCGCAACATGGCGATGCGCGGCGACGATGTGATCGGCATTTCGAATGATCCGGCCAACGGTGGACTTCGCTTCCTCAAGACTGAGGCCAAAAGCCGTGTCTCGCTTTCGGCCGGGGTCGTGGCCGAGGCGCGCGCAAGCCTTGATAAGGACGGAGGCCTGCCATCGGCCCACGCCCTATCCTTCATCTCCGAACGCCTTCTGCAGCTTGGGAACACCGCCCTCGCCGACGCGATCGACGACGCCCAGTTGAAGACGGGCATCACCGCGACGAACGTCCGGCACCTGTTGTTCACCTTCTCGGGGAACGCACCTGATGGGCATCTAACAGCCTCGCTGCAGGCGTACACCGGACCAATCCCCCAATGGGGTCTCGGACTGCGCGTAGATGGCCACGCAGCGTTCGTAAAAGACGTCTATGAACGGGTAATCGCCAATGCCAACAACGATTGATGGCATTCAGGCGAGCATCGATGAGGCGAGCGCGCCAGGCTTTCGCGGCCAGCTGATCTCCCGTGGTCAGGCGCGCGCCATCATCTGGCGTGACGGCGTCTTACCACCCGACGCGCCCAACTTCTCGTCCCAACTCAGCTATGACTTGCACTCATACGGATATTCGCTGCTGGGGCTGGGGTTGCGTTTACGCGAGATGGGAGGCGATCCCGCCCACGCACGCTCGGCTTTCGAACAGGCCGCAACGGCGCTCGAAGCCGTCATGGCCAAAGGCGCCCGCGGTGACGCTGATCGAGACTTTCATTTCGTCATGGCGGCCGCGGCCTATCACCTCGCGCATCTATCGGCGCGAGCCTACTCGCTGCTCGCGATCGTCCAGGGTGAAGACAATTTCTCGCCGACCGAGCGGGCCCTCGCCCAGCTCATGCTCCGAAATTTGGATGGGCTCAGATACGATGTCCTCTCATCCCGGCTTTCCGGTGAGGGCAGCGATGAGCAGATCACGGCCGCGTTTCAGATGCACCTGGACCAGGTCAACGCTGCCGCACAGAACGCCGCTGAAATTCCGGATGATGGCGGCACGTCGTTCATCTTCGATGGGCTCGATCTGGCTGTCAAACAGCATCCAACATTGACCCCCAATCGGCGCGCAAAAATGACCCCCA
>CAYSBF010000177.1:0-4139 GCA_964429025.1 uncultured Pelagibacterium sp. | reverse complement strand
ACAAAGCATTCCGAATAGCACTGGCCCATGGCGATGTGGCAGGCGGCGTTCTCGTCGAACAGCGTATTATAGAACAGCACCCCGGACTGGCTGATGGGCGAGGAATGGGGCACCAGCGCAACCTCGCCGATGCGGCGGCCGCCTTCATCGGTGTCGAGCACCTTGTTCCACACTTCGCCGCCCTTGGATGCCGTCACTTCTACGGCGACGCCGTCCTTGAAGGTCATCTCGATATTCTCGATCAGCGTTCCCTGATGCGATAGCGGCTTGGTGGCGCGGACCCTGCCATTGACGCGCTGGGCGTGGGGCGTTGTGAAGACTTCTTCGGTCGGAATATTGGGGTTGCAGGTGATCCCGTTCTTGGCCTTGGACGCGCCGCCTTTCCAGGCATGACCATCGGCGAGGCCGACCACGAGATCGGTTCCCGGTGCGGTGAAATGGAGATCGCGGAAGTTCATCTCGTTGAGCCAGTCGCGGCGGGCGTGGATTTCGGCATTGTGCCGCGCCCATTCGGCCACAGGATCCTCACGATCGACGCGCGAGGCGGCAAAGATCGCGTCCGCAAGTTTCCCCACGGCCTCGCCCTCGGGCAGGTCCGGGAAGACAAGCTGCGCCCATTTGGCGTTGGGGTAGGAGACGATGTTCCAGTTGGTCGCAAAACTCGTGATGCGCTGGATGGCGGGCTTGTAGGCGATCGACGTCGCCTTGTTGGCCCGGGCGACCTTCTGGGGGTCTTCATTTGCCAACATCAGGGGATTGTCGCCTGCAATAGCGAGGCGCGCTGTGTTGTTGTCGAAGGCCTTGGCCATGCCCTCGAACAGCCAGTCGGCGGCGGTATCGAAGGCGGCATCAGGGGCGTTGCGGAAGCGCGCCAGCGTTGTTGCCTCGTCCGAATAGATGGTCGTCACCAGATGTGCGCCGGCCTTGTAGGCGTGCTCGGTGATAGCGCGCACCAGCGGCAGCGCCGTGATCGGCGCGGTCATCAACAGGCTCTGGCCGGGCTGAAGGCCGAGCCCGGTGTGAACGGCGACATGCGCGAGCTTGTCGAGCTTTTGGGGATCGACCTGGGGGAACGCGGGCAGGGCGGTCATAGGCGGTACTCATTTTTGTGGACTCATCGATCGGGAGGCCAGCCTATCGCCAGAACCCTTGCGCGTCCATCGGGGGCGGGGCATGAGTGGCCGATGAAGAAGATCGGCATCATTGGTGGCGGGCCGGCAGGGCTCATGGCGGCGGAGGTGGTTTCGGGGGCGGGTCACCGGGTGAGCGTTTTCGAGGCCATGCCGACTGTTGGGCGCAAGCTGCTGATGGCGGGGAAATCGGGGCTGAACCTCACTCACGCCGAGCCTCATGAGAGCTTCGTCACCCGGTTCGGTGACGCCGCCGATCGCCTGCGCCCCATGCTCGATGACTTTACCGGCGAGGATGTGCGCGAATGGGCGGCCGGGCTGGGACAGGAGACTTTTACCGGGTCCTCTGGGCGCGTGTTTCCGGTTTCGATGAAGGCCTCGCCGCTGCTGCGCGCGTGGCTGGCGCGGCTGGAGGCGCAAGGGGTGAGCGTGCTTACGCGGCACCGATGGGTGGGGTTTGTGGGCATTGCGGCCCCCTCATCCGCCCCTTCGGGGCACCTTCTCCCACGAGGGGAGAAGGGGGGTTCGGTGCAAGCGCAGCCTATAGACGGCGCTTCCAGCACCGGGAAACCGGGTTTCCCCGAAGCTGCCCCACGAGCACCCCTCTCCCCTCGTGGGAGAGGGGCCGGGGGTGAGGGGGCCGTCGCTGACGCGAACGAAAGTATCAGCCTTCAATTCGAGACCCCGGAAGGCCTGCGGACCCAGCGATTCGATGCCGTCATCCTTGCGCTTGGCGGTGCGAGCTGGCCGCGTTTGGGGTCGGATGCGGCTTGGGTGTCCTGGCTTGAGAAGAAGGGCATCAAGGTCCGCGCTTTCCGTCCGGCCAATTGCGGATTCGATGTCGCCTGGAGCGGTTTTGTAGCCGAGCGGTTTTCCGGTGCGCCGGTCAAGTCCGTCGCTGCGACCTCGGGCGCGGGGACGGTGCAGGGTGAATTCGTCATCACGCGCAGCGGGATCGAGGGGAGTCTCGTCTATGCCCATTCGGCTGCCTTGCGCGATGCGCTTGAGGCGGAGGGAGGGGCGGTGTTGACGCTCGACCTGCTGCCGGGCCGGGAGGCCGAGCGGATCAGACGCGACCTCGAGCGGGCGGGGCGTAAGGCGAGCTTTGCCAACCGGCTGCGCAAGGCGGGACTCGATGCGGTGAAGGCGGCGCTGGTGCGCGAGTTTTCTACCGAAGCCGAACGGGCCGACGCAGCGGCGCTCTCGCGCTGCATCAAGGCACTGCCGCTGGCCGTCACACGGGCCCGCCCGATCGCCGAGGCGATTTCGTCGGCCGGCGGCGTCGCCTGGGAGGCGGTGGATGAGAACCTGATGCTCTCCGCCGTGCCCGGCATATTCGTTGCCGGCGAAATGCTCGATTGGGAAGCGCCGACGGGGGGATATCTTCTCACCGCATGCCTTGCGACGGGCCGCTGGGCGGGCAGGGGGGCGCTCAACTGGCTCGATCAATCCTCGGCGCGGCCCAGCGACTCTCGATCTCGCTCATAATGGTGTTTGAGCGGGAAGGGCGGGAGCCAGGGTTCGCGGCGGATGGTCCAGTTCTCGTAGGTCGGCGTGAACTGGCCGGGCTCATCGAGCGCGCCGAGATGCACTTCGATCTCGTCTTCCCAGCGCGAGAATACCGACGAGCCGCAGCGCGGGCAGAAGTGCCGCCCGGCATAGTCGCGGGTTTCCCCTTCGATGCTCACCGCCGCCTCAGGGAAGATCGCGGCGGCGAAAAACAGCGCTCCGTGATGCTTGCGGCAATCAAGGCAATGGCAAAGGCCGACCCGGTAGGGGCGCCCCGTCGCCACGATCCGCACCTCGCCGCACAGGCATCCGCCGGTGAACCGATCCATCGCGCACCTCCTCTGGTTGTGGGCCTCTCAATGGCTATAACGCGGCCGCCCGCCCTGGCAATCGCGCCGTGTGCGCGGATGCGGGTTGAGCCGCGTGGTCCGGTTGTGTAACCGGTAAGGGTTCCTGTCCCTTTCTCCTGTGATTTCTCATGAGCCTGCAATCCGTCCGCGCCTTTCTCGCCGAACACGCCCCCGAGATCGAAATCATGGAGGCGCAAACCTCCAGCGCCACCGTCGCGCTCGCTGCCGAGGCGTTCGGCGTCGAACCCGCGCAGATCGCCAAGACGCTCTCGCTGCGCGTGGGCGAGCGGGTGTTTCTGCTCGTCACCAAGGGCACCGCGCGGCTGGACAACAAGAAGGCCCGTGCGGCCTTTGGCGGGAAGGTGAAAATGCTGGGGCTGGACGAGGTGGAAGCGATCACAGGCCATCCGGTGGGTGGGGTGTGCCCGTTCGGGCTCGCCCAGCCGCTGCCGGTCTATTGCGATGTGAGCCTGCGCGCGTTCGAGCAAGTGGTGCCGGCGGCGGGCAGCACGAACAGCGCGGTGCGGATTTCGCCGGACCGGCTGGCGGAGATCACGGGCGCGGAATGGGTGGATGTGGGGGAATAGCGGTGCGCTTTCGATTTGTGGTATGCGGGCCGCTGAAACGATGGAGGGGTTGCAGAGATGAGTGAGCCGAGTGTGGCTGAGGCCAAGGAGCTGATTTATGCCTCGCTTGCGGCGGGCAATGCGGAACTCGACACCCATATCGCGAGCCTCAAACGCGCCATGGCGCGCGAGGGCGTCAACGAGGCCACGTTCGAGCCGGCGAGACTCGCCCAGAACAACCGCTCGGGCCGGAAAACGATGCAGGCCTATTTCCGCCAGCGGGGCGTGAAGGTGGTGTTCTCGGGGGCTTAGAGCATCACGTTTGGGCGGAGAACTCAGGGCCCGTGGGGGCATCGAACTGGATTCCGTCAGTAAATGCCGGAATGACATTGGTGCCTTTCGCCGCGCGATTCCGTATCGCGCGCCGACGCGCCACACGCGGCGCCCGCTGTGGTTTCAAACAGTTGAAGACGGCATGGGGCGATGAACGCGCCGCATGGGTTTGTGTTGGTATGAAGCGATCATCGCCCCATGCGTCCGGGAGTTGGGCGTAGGACGGATCTTAGGCAGGCGGTGTTGGACAA
>CAYSBF010000176.1:0-4147 GCA_964429025.1 uncultured Pelagibacterium sp. | reverse complement strand
AGATAGTCGAAGCCGAACTCGTTATTGGTGCCATAGGTGATGTCGGCGTCGTAAGCCGCCTTGCGCTCGGGATCGGAAAGCCCATGGACAATGGTGCCGACCTCAAGGCCCAAAAATCGGTAGAGCCTGCCCATCCATTCGGCATCGCGCCTGGCGAGATAGTCGTTGACGGTGACGACGTGGACGCCCTTGCCCGACAGCGCATTGAGATAGGCGGCAAGCGTTGCGACCAGCGTCTTGCCTTCACCGGTGCGCATCTCGGTGATGGCGCGCTCGTTGAGCACCATGCCGCCGATGAGCTGCACGTCGAAATGCCGCATGCCCAGCGTGCGCTTGGAGGCTTCGCGGACCGTCGCGAAGGCCGGGACGATCAGATCATCGAGCTTTCGGCCCTCCTCGACCTCGGATTTGAACTGCGCCGTGCGGGCGCGCAGCTCGTCATCGGAGAGCTTTTCGAGTTCGGGCTCAAGGGCGTTGATGGCATCGACGAGGGGCTGGTATTTCCGAATGCGCCGGTCATTGGCTGAACCGAAAATCTTTCGGGCAAGCGCAGCAAAAGCCATGGAATATTCGTCCTTCGGACTCTTTTTCGGTTTCACGACCCTTGGGGAGTAGCGATCCCGGCGCGCAATCGGAAGGCTGCGGCTGTCGTCGGGGCGGCCACCAGGGGCGCGGGAATAGCGTTTGGGACATGTAAGAGTGCCGGGTAGGGTTGTCAACGCCGGGAAAATGGGCCAAACCAGCGCCGTTGGGGGCCGGCAGGTCTAAGGAGAGTTTCATGTCACTGTCACTGGCCGCGCGTATCCCCGCGGCAATTCGCGCATTCGCCGCCCCTCTCATGGTTGTTGCGGCGCTGGGCTCGGCTCCCATCCATGCGCAGGAACAGGTCTCGCCCGATGCTGTCGTTGCCACGGTGGGCGGGGAGACGATTACGGAAGCGGACCTCATGTTCGCGGCCGAGGATCTTGCCGCAGAAATGCAGTCCATTCCGGCCGCAGAACGCCGCGCCTTTCTCCTGACCGTCATGATCGACATGAAGGTGATGGCCAATGCCGCGCGCGATGCCGGGCTCGACCAGACCGAGATTTTCGCGCGCCGCCTCGACTATCTCGAGGACCGCTCGCTGCGCCGCGCCTATTTCGCCGACGTCATCGAATCCGAGGTGACCGATGAAGCGATCCAGGCCGCTTATGACGAGATGGTGGCCGATTTCGAGGCCGAGCCGGAAGTGAGGGCTCGCCACATTCTCGTGCCCACGCTCGAGCAGGCCCAGTCGATCCGCGAAGAGATCGAGGGCGGGCGCGCCTTCGAGGATGCCGCGGCCGAATATGGCACGGACGGCACGCGTGCCACAGGCGGCGATCTGGGTTATTTCTCGAGCGGAATGATGGTCGCGCCCTTCGAGGAAGCCGCGTTTGCGCTCGAGGTGGGCGAGCTTTCCGAGCCCGTCCAAACCCAGTTCGGCTGGCACCTCATCAAGCTCGAGGACAGGCGTATTGCTTCGGCGCCGACCCTTGAGGAGGTGCGGGCGCAGGTGGCACAGCAGGTGCTTTACGAGAATTTCACCCGCGTTGTCGGCGAACTCAAGCAAGGCGCAGAGATCGAAATTTCCGATCCCGACCTTGCCGCAGCCGTCGAGGCCCAGGGCGGGCTTTAAGCCAGAATTAATTCTGCTTGCCGCCGGCCCGCGCGCCGGCGGCAAAGATTTTCGCGACGGTCTCTATTTCGCCTGCCGTCGTCTCGCCATGGCCGGTGAGCAGCCGGTGCCAGGCGAATGCCACCAGCCAGTCGCCCATCGCCCTGAGATCGAAGCCGTCCCCAATTTCCCCGCGTCTGCACGCCCGCTCCAGAATGGCGCCGATATAGCCTCGTCTTTCCTCGACATAGGCGCGCAATTCCTTCATCGCATCGGCATTGCCCTGGGCTTCGGCAATGATCGAGCGGAAGATGGTGCTTGCGGCGGGGGCGCTCCAGAAGGCCAGAAGGTTGGTGAGGAACATGCGCGCATCGCCTTCGAGCGTGCCGGTGTCCGGCTCGGGCAGGTCGGCCTTGGCGCGGTGATAGACATCGAGAAGCAGCGCGGTGCGGTTGGGCCACCAGCGATAGATTGTGGGTTTGCCTGCGCGCGCCCGGCGGGCAACGGCCTCGATCGAAAAGCCTGCGAGTCCCTCTTCGAGAAGAATGGCGTTGGCCGCATCGAGAATGGCCTGCTGGGCAGCGGGATTGCGCCGCGCGCCGATCGAGGCCCTTTTTAAGGCAGGCTTTTCAGTCATTGACCCTTCACCTCTGCCATCAGCTTTGCCCGCCATAAAGCGGCAGCACTTTCCTCAGCCAGGACCGTGGCACCCCGAATGCAAAGATCATAATCGATTTGCCACTTGAACGGAACGGCTCGTTTCATTATTATACGAAACGTATCGTTTCATTAGGAGCCAATCCATGTCGACCGCTACGCAATCTCACCCGGAAGCCACGACACGCCCCACCCCCGAGTCTGCCCCCGCCAATCCGGCGCCATCGCAAGAACGCGCGCCGTCACGGTTGCGGCTTGCATTCTTCCTGATGCTCGGCGTCTACCCGCTGATCAACGTCCTTTTGTACCTTGTCATGCCGTTCACCTCGGGCTGGCAGATTTGGCAGGTGACGCTGGTCGTCGTGCCGTTGATGGTTCCCATCATGGTCTTTGGCGTTATGCCAGCCATTCAAAGGCTGTTCGGCCGCTTCATTCTTGTCCAGGCGAGGTAGGTGGCCTTACGGCGATCACTCTTGCACCGCCCAAGCGAATAGGGCACATCGGCAGCCAGATTTCTGCGCGCTGAAAGTTGCCCTCATGGCCCATCCCGTTTCACCCCTTGCCCCCAAATCCTACCCCGAACTGCCGCCTGTCGCCGGGGTCCGCTTTGCCACGGCCGAGGCCGGCATCCGCTATAGGGGCCGGACCGACGTGCTGCTCGCGGTATTCGATCCGGGAACGGTGGTCGCGGGGGTGCTGACGCGCTCGCTCTGCCCTTCGGCGGCGGTCGAGTGGTGCCGGGCCATCCTTCCGGGCGGGACCGCGCGGGCCCTGGTCGTCAATTCGGGCAATGCCAACGCCTTTACCGGCATCAAGGGCAGGGAGGCGGTCACGCTTTCAGCGCAGATCGCCGCAAAGGCGGTGGGATGCGCCGAGAACGAGATTTTCCTTGCCTCGACCGGTGTGATCGGCGAGCCGCTCGATGCCAGCAAGTTCGAAGGCGTGCTCGAGAGGCTGGCTGGTCAACTTGCCGATAGGCCATGGATGGAACCGGCAAGGGCCATCATGACCACCGACACCTTTCCCAAGCTCGCGGGCAGGACGGTCGGGATCGACGGCACCGCCGTCACCATTTCAGGGATCGCCAAGGGCTCGGGCATGATCGCGCCGGACATGGCGACCATGCTCTCCTTCGTCTTTACCGATTTGCCCATTGCCGCGCCGGTGCTGCAGGCGCTCCTTGCCCGGCACAACGAAACCAGCTTCAATGCCATCACCGTCGATAGCGACACCTCGACCTCCGATACCTTGCTTGCCTTCGCGACCGGCAAGGCCGCAATCGCGCCTGTCACCTCGATCGATGATCCGCGCGCCCAAATCTTTGGCGAGGCGCTCAAGGAGGTGCTGTTCGATCTCGCAATGCAGGTGGTGCGGGACGGCGAGGGGGCGACCAAATTCGTAAAGATCGACGTATCGGGCGCGGTTTCCGACCAGAGCGCCAAGCGCATCGCCAGGTCCATCGCCGACTCGCCGCTCGTCAAGACCGCGATCGCAGGCGAGGACGCCAATTGGGGCCGGATCGTCATGGCGGTGGGTAAGGCAGGCGAACCGGCAGACCGCGACCGGCTCAAGATCGCTTTCGGGGACATTGTCGTTGCGCGAGAGGGCGAGCGCGCCCCGCAATATTCCGAAGAGGCAGTCAGCGCCTATATGAAGCACGAGGAGCTTGAGATCGCGGTCGATATCGGTCTCGGGAGCGGCAAGTCCACCGTCTATACCTGCGATCTGACGCATGGCTACATCACCATCAATGGCGATTACCGCAGCTGACCGCGCGACCGGCACCGGCCGCAAAATTGCCCAAGGCACGGGATTCCGGCTTCCGCCGGCCCCGTGCGGCAGCTAGCCTGTCGG
>CAYSBF010000175.1:0-4147 GCA_964429025.1 uncultured Pelagibacterium sp. | reverse complement strand
TGTCGATCGTCGTCGACGACATCGGCATCTACTACGACTGCAGCCGCCCTTCCCGACTCGAGCGCCTGATCGCCCGCAGCCTGTCGCCGACCGAGGAGGCCGAAGCGCGGCAGGTCATCGCTGCCTGGCGCCGGGCACGGGTGTCGAAATACAACTTCCAGCCGGAGTACGCCGGAGAACTGGCCGACGGCTACGTTCTTGTGGCCGACCAGACCCGCAACGACCATTCAATCCGCCACGGCGGCGCCGACGAGACCTCGTTCGAGCGGATGCTGAAGGCTGCGCTCAACGAGAACCCCGGTCGCGATGTGCTGGTCAAGACCCATCCGGATGTGCTCGCCGGGCGGCGTGCCGGTCACTTCGGTCCGGAAATCACCGGCCTGTCACCACGCATTCGGCTCATCGCCGAGCCAGTTCACCCGGTACGGTTGATTGAGCACGCGGCCGCTGTCTATGCGGTGACCTCGCAGATGGGCTTCGAGGCCCTGATCTGGGGCAAGCGGGTCAGGACGTTCGGGATGCCGTTCTACGCGGGCTGGGGGCTCACGGAGGATGAGCACAAGGCGCCGAGGGACAGGACGCGGGTGGAATTGCCGCGGGTCGTGCACGGGGCCCTAGTCGGCTATGCGTGTCCCGCGGGCGAGCCTGTCGCCGCCATCGAGCGTCTGCGCCACGTTTCGGCCTCTGAAAGTCATTCCGGCTCGATGGTCAGCGCTTCCATGGCGAAAGCCAGCGATCGCTGATCCGGGTTCTTGCCCGGATAGAGCTGGCATGGTTGTATCGCGTCGGGATGCTCGAATTCGATCACCGTCGGCGAGGCAGCGGAAAGACATTCGGCTGGCACGGCTATGTTGAGCTGGTGTCGTCCCGGCCCGAGGGCCTCGGAAAAAACCGTGGTTCCGTTGACGGACACCGCCAGTTGCTGCGAAGGGCGGACCGGCGCCGCGGCCGCTGGCCACAGCGAGATTTTCAGTCGCCCACCGGCCGGCATTGCATCCGGATCGTCGAACAGGAATTCCATGCGGCTCGACGGCCCCTGGCACCAGACCAGCCCCTCCTCGGGATAGGACCACCCCCGGCGCAGATGGCGAGTGCCTACCTGGCCCTTGCCGAACAGGATCCTGGTCCCGATCTTATATCGGGGACTTTCCTTTACCGTATGGACCGGCTTCTGAGCGACCAAGGCCTGGGCAGCCTTGAGGAATTCCTGCTCGACGACATCCGGCGGCAGCGGATCCGTGCCTTTGATGACGACGACGCGCCGAACGGCTCGGCTGTCGGTTACCAGGTATTCTCTGGCCGAGGGATCGCTCGACAAGTCGAGCACGAACTCGTGCACGACTTTGGGGCGCATCGTCCGCACCAGGCAGTCCCATGCGATCTGTGACGGCTCGTAGCCAGGATATTCCAGGACCGTGGTTGATGCGTGAAACAGCAATTGCGCCATCGCCCGCAGGTCTTCGGCCGCCATTGTCTCGTTGCTGACGCCCTCCGACAGATCGAACCCCAACACAACGAGATTGAACTTGCCCAGAACACTAGGGTCGAGCGCGCATGTTCCAACGGTGCCGCTGAAGAACGTGACCCGGGCGCCACGCCCCTCAGCCTGCTCCCGAACCCAGTTCTCGTGGGCTTTCGAGAGGTATGGCTCGATCGCATAGACGCGATCTGCCGCCTTAAGGTGGGAAATGATCGAATTGGGATACCCACCGACCTCCACCACCGGCACCCCCGGTGCGTCAACGAAGTCGGCGGCAATGGTGTAGCGCAGCCTGAAGCCCGGGCTTTGAAGATATGGCCAGCGCTCAAACTGGGCCTTAAGCTCCGGATCTTCGTCCATCGCCGGCGGGGTGTCGTAGATTTCAGGCGGCAGCATCTGGCTCGGAATGCTGCGCCGTGGCGACGACGCTCCGAATTCCGCCGGCAGTTCGCGCCGCAGGAAGGTGCAGCCGGTGCCGATCTCTCCGAAGCTCAGCCTTTCCCAGCCGGGATGATTAGCCATGAACTCGGAGATCGCGTCCCGGACGGTTGAAAGACGATAGTCATGAAGGCAAATGACACCGCCAAGCGACATCAAGGGCGCATAGTCCCGGAGGTCTGCGGCGACACCGACCTTGGAGTGGTCACCGTCGATGTGGAGATAGTCGATCGTCAGCCCCGACCGCGCGAACAGCGCCGAGGCATCCCGCGACAGCATCTGCAAGATCACGACCCCGTCGGCCCAAGACTGGAAATCATTGTTCTCGGTCATCCAGCCGCCGGGAAGCGTAGGGCCGCCAAACCCAAGATCCGGGAGATTGGCGTCGATGAGATACGTCACCGACGGGTCGATCCCGGCGTCCAGCTGCGCCTGCCTCAGGAGGCCCGGGACAAAGCCCGCGCCTGAGCCGATGCAGACGGAAACCTGGCTCCCAATCGCATGAGCCATCCCGTAGTAGATCGCCCCAAGGCCCAGTCGCGCGCCGGACGCACCGTGGCTGTCGGCATGGATCATGCTGGCATAGCGCTCGCTGACGAGCCGGGTGTTCAGCAATCCAGCCGACTCAGGCATGAGCACTCAGTTCCGCATCCAAGGCCACTTCATCGCAGTTCACCTTCGCCAGTTCCTCCATGCGCCTGACACGCTCTTCGTAGGCTTCCTCGGCAGCTGCTTCCTGCGTTGATGCGTCAGCCGCCGATGTGATGCCGCCGTAGTGCTTCAGGAACAGCGACATGACGTGGTTCACTCCCTCCTCGGTCACCGAGCGTAGGTCCTCGGCGTAGTAGCGGCCGCGCGAGAAGTTGCCGGTGATGATCTCGTAGGACGGAAAATAGGCAACGCCGTCGCGTTGCGCCGCGATCTCTTCCGCCGCGACGCGCAGGACCGATTTGGAGTAGGTCGTCGAGACCAGCACATGCCGGTCCTCCGCCGTGGCGACCAGTGGGACCGGCGACACCGTCAGGATCACGCGCGCGCCGGGGTTCAGGGACCGTAGGCGATCGATAAACTCGAGCAGGTCGGCAACCACGTCCGCGACCGTGAAATTCACGAAACGATGCTTTTCGGGATCGAAGACGCCGCCGGAAACGCCGGGGCAGACCGGAAACACCGCACCGTCCTCTGCCGATACCCAGCTTTCGGTCAGGCCAAGCGTGAAGACGAAGACATCGAGCTCCGCGAACATTCGCCTGACACGGTCGAAATGCTGCGCACGATCGGCATCGAACTCAATCCGGTTGACGAATCCGCCGGGCTGAATCTGCGGACGAAAGGGGTCGATGCAGCGACCGTCCTGTTCGGTCCAAATATCCTCTACAGGCTGGAATTCGCCGAAGGCGCGCTTCCAGAGCTGGAGCAGTTGACGGGCGGTGTAGATGTTGCCGTAACGGGCGGAGAACACGCCATAGTTGAAGGCCTGGGCCAGCTTGGGATCGGCGAAGGGATGGAGCGGTTCGGCGACGTAGTAGCAGAACCCCCTCTTTTGGAGATGGCGGGCGATGTGCTGGGCGAAGCAGCTTCCGGCCGTGGCGATCTTGTCTTCGGTGGAAAGCGTGAAGGTGGGGCGTACGACGGGATCCACGTCTGCGGACGCGGGCCGAGAGACCGACCGGCTCCAGAACGCGTAGTCAGGAAGCGTCTTGTAAGGATGGTCCGTCATGCTTCGGCCTCGGGAAATTTGAACGACGGGATTTGTCGCCGAACGATTTGTTCGATCAGCGCCTTTCCATACACCCAATTGGCGTGCACTGGATCACTTAGACTGGCATGCGTAGGAAGACAGCCGTCCTCATCGATAAATTCCCGCGGTGCTTTAATATAAGAGACGCCACAGGCCAGGCAATCTTCTTGGAACAAATCCGAATGCAGTCGCCAAAGCTTATGGCGAATATACTGGCTGGCTATCCCATGCTTAGCAATTTGATCTGCGAAGCGATGAGGAAAACGAAGAATATGGCTCTCTCGGAGAGGAGGCGGCGATTCCATCTGAAACAGTTGAACGTCCTTCAACAACTCACGCACTGAACGAACGATCCAAATCGGTATTTGATAGTTTCCCGCTCTCCTAAACATTTCAGAGACAAGACTATAGGGTACAAGCTCTAGATTCGGATTGAACCGCGCCGGGTTTGCCGGAGGCTCCAACTCCTGAGTAGGATGGAGCATCAT
>CAYSBF010000174.1:0-4199 GCA_964429025.1 uncultured Pelagibacterium sp. | reverse complement strand
GTCCATCACCGGCTTCATGTCCACCTCGTTGAAGGTGGTGAGCATGGCGGCGGTGTTCTGCGCCTCCTTGAGCCGCTTGGCGATCGTCTGGCGCAGCCGGGTCATCTTGACCCGCTCTTCGCGCGATGCGTCATCGCCCGAGGACGGCGCGCGTGCGGCCGCGGGGGCCGGCTGGGCGGCGGGCGCCGAACCCGTCCGGTCGAGCGCCCTGAGGACATCTTCCTTGAGCACCTGTCCGCGCTTGCCCGACCCCGCGACATCGCCCGTGTCGATGCCCCTTTCGGTCGCAAGCTTTGCGGCGGAGGGCGCCGGAGGCATCTCGGTCCTGGCCGGTGCCGGTGCGGCGGCCGGTTTCGGCGCCTCTTCGGCCTTGGCCTGGGCCTTGGGCGCCTCGGCGGTCTTTTCCTGAGATTTAGCAGGCGCAGCGCCGGCCGCGATCGCGGCGATCAGCGCGCCCACTTCGACCGTATCGCCCTCATTGACCGAAATCGCCTCGAGCGTTCCCGACACGGGCGCGGGCACTTCGATGGTCACCTTGTCGGTTTCGAGCTCGACGATCGGCTCATCAGCGGCGACCGCATCGCCCACCTTCTTGAACCATTGCCCGATCGTGGCCTCGGTAACGCTTTCCCCCAGGGTCGGAACGCGGACTTCAGTGGACATCTCTTGAAAATCCTTTTGTTTGCGGCGAGATGGCCCGGCCTGTGTGAGGTCGCCGCGCCACCCGATCATTCCCAATCACTCGAACGCCTCGTCTAGGAAGGCCTGGAGCTGCGCGATATGGGTGCGCATCAGCCCCGTCGCCGTCGAGGCCGAAGCCGGACGGCCGACATAGCGCGGGCGGTCTCCCGGGCGGCCCATCTGTTCGAGCACCCATTCGATATAGGGCTGCACGAATGCCCAGGCACCCATATTCTTGGGCTCTTCCTGGCACCAGACGACATCGGCGTTCTTGAAGCGTGACAGCTCATCGATCAGCGCCTTGGCCGGGAAGGGATAGAGCTGTTCGAGCCGCATCAGATAAATATCGTTGATGCCGCGTTTCTCGCGATCCTCGAGCAGATCGTAATAGACCTTGCCCGTGCAGATGATCACCCGTCGGATCTTGTCGTCCGACACAAGGTTCACATCGGTCTTGGGCAGGCCCGGCGCCTCGGCATCGTCCCAAAGCAGGCGATGAAAGAAGCTCTCGGCGCCCATCTCGTTGAGACCCGACACGGCGCGCTTGTGGCGCAGCAGCGATTTGGGCGTGAAAATGACGAGCGGCTTGCGGAAATCGCGCTTGAGCTGGCGCCGCAGCGCGTGGAAATAGTTGGCCGGCGTCGTGCAGTTGAGGACCTGCATATTGTCCTCGGCACACAATTGCAGGAAGCGCTCGGGCCGGGCCGAGGAGTGCTCGGGGCCCTGGCCTTCATAGCCGTGCGGAAGAAGCATCACAAGGCCCGACATGCGCAGCCATTTGCGCTCACCGCTCGAGATGAACTGGTCGATCACCACCTGCGCGCCATTGACGAAATCGCCGAACTGCGCCTCCCAGACGGTAAGGGCATTTGGCTCGGCGAGCGAATAGCCATATTCAAACCCCAGCACCGCTTCTTCCGAGAGCATCGAATTGATGACCTCATAGCGCGCCTGCCCCTCCCCGATATGGTTGAAGGGGGTGTAGGTGGATTCATTCTCCTGATCGTAGAGAACCGAATGGCGCTGGGAGAAGGTGCCGCGCTCGACGTCCTGGCCCGAAAGCCGGACCGGATGACCCTCATCGAGAAGCGAGGTGAAGGCCAGCGCTTCGGCCGTCGCCCAGTCGATCCCCTCGCCTTCCCCAATCGCCTTCCTGCGATTGTCAAGGAAGCGCTGCACCGTGCGGTGCACGTTGAAACCCTGCGGCACCGAAGTCATTTTCTCGCCCAGCGTGCGCAGCTTTTCGACATCCACCCCGGTCACGCCCCGGCGCGGCCCATCGGCTTCGGCGAGCTTGATGTTCTTCCAGGCGCCATCGAGCCAGTCGGCCTTGTTGGGCCGGTAGTCCTGCCCGGCCTCGAACTCGGTTTCGAGATGGCTGCGCCAATCGGCCTTGATCTGCTCGACCTCCTCGGGGGTAATGACCCCTTCACCGACCAGCCGCTCGCCATAGAGCTCGAACGTCGTCTTGTGGCTGCGGATGGCCTTGTACATCAGGGGCTGGGTGAAGCTCGGCTCATCGCCCTCATTGTGGCCGAACCGGCGATAGCAGAACATGTCGATGACGACGGGCTTGCCGAATTTCTGCCGGTATTCGATCGCGATCTTGGCCGCATAAACAACGGCCTCGGGATCGTCACCATTGACGTGGAAGACCGGCGCCTCGATCATCTTGGCGACATCGGTCGGGTAAGGGGACGAGCGCGAGAAATGCGGGCTCGTGGTGAACCCGATCTGGTTGTTGACGACAAAGTGGATCGACCCACCGGTGCGGTGACCCTTGAGTCCCGAAAGTCCGAAGCACTCGGCGACCACGCCCTGGCCGGCAAAGGCCGCATCGCCATGGAGCAGGAGCGGCAGCACCGAGGTGCGGTCGGTCTCGCGGGTATCGGGCACGAACCGCCCGTCCTTGGCCGAATTCTGGTCCTGCTTGGCGCGCGCCTTGCCCAGAACGACCGGGTCGACGATTTCAAGATGCGAAGGATTGGCGGTGAGCGAAAGGTGCACCTTGTTGCCATCGAACTCGCGGTCCGACGATGCGCCCAGATGATATTTGACATCGCCCGACCCCTCGACATCGTCGGGATAGAAGGCGCCGCCCTTGAACTCGTGGAAGAGCGCGCGATGGGGCTTGCCCATCACCTGGGTCAGGACGTTGAGCCGGCCGCGATGGGGCATGCCCAGAACGATGTCCTTGACCCCGAGCGCCCCACCGCGCTTGATGATCTGTTCGAGCGCGGGGATCAGCGCCTCGCCGCCATCGAGCCCGAAACGCTTGGTGCCGGTATATTTGACATCGAGAAATTTCTCGAAACCCTCGGCCTCGGCGAGCTTTGCAAGAATCGCGCGCTTGCCGTTCTTTGTGAAGGTGATTTCCTTGTCCGGCCCCTCGATGCGCTCCTGGATCCAGGCCTTGGCCTCGGGATCCGAAATATGCATGAATTCGACACCCATCGTCCCGCAATAGGTGCGCTTCAGGATTTCGAGCATCTGGGGCACGGTGGCAAATTCGAGGCCCAGATAATTGTCGATGAAGATTTCGCGGCCGTAGTCGGCTTCGGTAAAGCCATAGGCTGCCGGATCGAGTTCGGGCGCCTCTTCCCTGACTTCCAGTCCGAGCGGATCGAGATTGGCGTGCAGATGCCCGCGCATCCGGTAGGCGCGGATCATCATGATCGCATGGATCGAATCCCGCGTCGCCTGCATCACATCGGCGGTCGAGACCGGCCTGTCCTCGGCCCTGGCCTTTTCGGTCACGGCCTTCTGCGCCTTGACCGCGATCTCGCCCCAGTTCCCATCGAGCGCGGACACGAGCTCGCCATTGACCGCGCGCGGCCAGTCGCTGCGCTGCCAGCTCGGCCCGTCGGCGTTCTTTTTCACATCCTCATTGGAATCGGGAAGGCTTGAAAAGAAGTCGGCCCAGCTCGGCTCGACGCTTTTGGGGTCAGCCCTGAAGTGCGCATAGAGCGCCTCGATATAGTCGGCATTGCCGCCATAGAGGAATGAGGTGAGGAGGAACGCTTCGTTCTGGTCCTGTCGTGCCATGTCTGCTCTCTTAAGGGGGTCCCGATCCCCCGGAATATCCAACTGTTCGGCTCTTGCTTGCCGCCAATTGGGTTGGAACTATGACCGCGTCCGCGTCTCGTTTCGGTTAACCGGGCACCAAAGCGCGAGGCGCCAAACACTCAACCCTTGAGGACCTCGACCAGCGTCGCCCCGATCCGGGCGGGGGATTTCGAAACCCTGATCCCGGCCGCCTCCATCGCCGCGATCTTGTCCTCTGCGCCGCCCTTGCCGCCCGAGATCACCGCCCCGGCATGACCCATTGTGCGGCCCTTGGGTGCGGTCAGCCCGGCAATGAACCCGGCCATGGGCTTTTTCCGGCCGCGCTTTGCCTCATCGATCAGGAACTGGGCGGCGTCTTCCTCCGCCGACCCGCCGATCTCCCCGATCATGATGATCGATTTGGTTTCATCATCGGCAAGGAACATCTCGAGCACGTCGATGAACTCAGTGCC
>CAYSBF010000173.1:1954-4271 GCA_964429025.1 uncultured Pelagibacterium sp. | reverse complement strand
CGATGAGTATCTGGTTCATACCACCGAGGTGGCCGATCAGCGCGTCGTCGACAACGAGGTCTATTACCACCACCAGCGCAACGTCCTGGTGTTGATCACCGCGCTCAGCTTCGTGCTCGCCGCTGTGCTCGGCCACTTGATCAGCCGCCATCTGCTCAAGGCTCTGGGGCCGAACCCAGCGACCTCAACCAGATCGCCCAGCGGGTGGCCGAAGGCGACCTGCGCAATATGGAAAGCGCCGTTAATACCGCGGAAAACAGCGTGCTCGCCGCCCTGCAGCGTATGCAGCAGAACCTGCGCCAGGTTACCCAGGATATCGACAACACGTCGCGTACCGTGGCGCATTCCAGTCAGGAACTGAGCGAGTCGAGTCTGCACAACGCCGCCAGCGTGGCCAACGCCCAGCGTGAGGTGGAACAGATCGTCACTGCCGTGCATGAAATGGCCGCAACGGTGCAGGAAGGACGTGGCGCGCAGTGCGGAATCCGCAGCCCAGGCCGCCAGCGAAGCGGACGAGGCCGCCCTGCAAAGCCAGCGCAAGGCCGGCCATGCGGTGAGCCTGATCGGTGAACTGGCCAAAGTGATCGATAACTCCAGCGAAGCCATGGGGCGCCTGAAAGCCGAGAGCAGCAACATCGGTAGCGTCCTCGACGTCATCAAGTCGGTAGCTGATCAGACCAACCTGCTGGCACTCAACGCCGCTATCGAAGCGGCCCGAGCCGGTGAGGCCGGACGTGGCTTTGCCGTGGTGGCGGACGAAGTTCGCAGCTTGGCCAGGCGTACTCAGGAAGCCACTACCGAAATTGAGGGGCTGATCGCCAGCCGGCAGAGAATTGCTGACGAGACTTCGTCTTACATGCAGCGCTGCCAGGGCTCCAGTGAGCAGTCGGTCTCCGGTGTGTCCGAGGCGGGAGAGGCGGTGGCGCGGATCGTCGCCATGATTGAGCGCATCAACGGTATGAACCAGCAAATCGCTACCGCTTCGGAACAACAGAGTGCGGTGGCCGAACAGATCAGCCGCGACATCATCTCTGTTCGCGACAGCACGGAGCAGTCGGCCTCCGCTTTCCAGAGCACACAGCAGGAGAGCGAAAACCTGGCTCGCACTAGCGAGGCACTGCGCGAAAACATCTCGCGTTTTCGTCTGTAGGGAGACGCCTGGCGTCCTGAACAGGACGCCCGTCGACAAGGAGCATGTCATTGCTTATCGCGTGGCCGAGACGGCTAACGCGTACGGTCGATTCTCAATGAACAGCTCTCAACCAAGGTCCCGAAAGTGGCGCTGCGTCAGATCGAGGTGCGTCGTCTGATGCTCGGTGAAGACGCATCGGCGAGCGGTGCGGTATTCGTTGTGGGCTACCAGAGCGTTTCGCAGTTCAGTCGTGAGTATTGCCTCCTGTAGGAGGCGGCCTGCTAGGGGATGTACAAGCTGCTCCATAAGCTTTGCCGACAGCCCGGACTCAGACTGAATACAATAGGCGCCTGATCATTCCGGGCCATGAACATGGCTGCAGCGAACAAGGACACCCAATGCCTTCCCCCGACAAACAGAAGAAGCGCGCCCAGCGTGCCAAGACCAAGGCCAAGCAGAACCGCATGGGCAAGCCCAAGCCTCAGGCCAATGTCGTCCATCCGATTCTGGCCAACCCGCTGGTCAACGAGCCGTTCGATGATGTCGAGCTCGACTTGAGCACCTTCGATTTCAGGGACATCGAAGAAAACGGTTTCGACCCGGCGCATTTCGACGACTTGTTCCAGGCGATGAAAGCTGGGGAGAGCATCAGTCTGCTCGCCATGTGCCTGATATTCCTGCAGTACCCGGTACTGGAACTGGTGGTCGCCGAGGAGTCGGAGGACGCCGCCACCGATTTCATGATGGGCTTGCTGATCGTCTACCGCGGCATCTTCCACGATGAAGACGAAGACGCCGCGATCACCTGGATTGGCAGCGACGCCTTCCAGAGTGCCTATAACGAAGCGTCGCTGATCCTGCAGAAGAAGAACGCCCGCGCCTGATCCGCCACGCCTATCAGCCCTTGAGCGCCGCCTCGATCCTGGCGATGTCGATCTTGCTCATGGTCATCATCGCCTCGAAGGCGCGCTTGGCCGCAGCGTGATCGGGGCTGGTGATGGCGGCGCTGAGGATGCGCGGGGTGATCTGCCAGGAAATGCCCCATTTGTCCTTGCACCAGCCGCATTCGCTGGCCTGGCCACCGTGGTCGATGATCGCGTGCCACAGGCGGTCCGTCTCGGCCTGGTCGTCGGTGGCGACCTGGAACGAGAACGCCTCGTTGTGCTGGAACGCCGGGCCGCCGTT
>CAYSBF010000173.1:1331-1944 GCA_964429025.1 uncultured Pelagibacterium sp. | reverse complement strand
TGCCCATCACGCTGAACTCCACCGTCAGCACATCGCCCTGCTGGCCGCTGGGATAGTCGCCGGGCGCGTGGTGTACCGCCAGCACGGCGCTGTCAGGAAAGGTCTCTGCATAGAAAGTCGCAGCCTCCAGCGCGTCGCGGTCGTACCAGAGGCAGATGGTGTTCTTGCTGGTCATCCTGAGTCTCCTACCTTGGGTTGAAACTCAGGAGTCTAGACGGGGAGTGATGGGCCGGCTTGTTCTGGCCTGATCGCCCTTAAGGCTGCGTCTCTCTCATCCAGAAGGTGGAGAACTGATCGAACGGATAGTGCTTGCCGTCGTAGCGGAGGGTCGTGCTGACCTTGCGTAGCACAGGTTCCTGCCGGCCAGCACGAACATGAGCGGTCACCACCAGGTCGGCGTAGCCATGGGCTTGCTTTGGCCCAAGGCCCAGCGTGAGGTTGGCCTGCTCCGATTGGAAGTCGCTGTCCATCACACAGGACGTGCCCTTTACCGTCGTCCACGAGTACAGATAAGTGGCAAACACCGGTCTCAGCCGAGGCCCTTCCGGCACCACCAGCGTCAGCAGCTCGTTGAAACCGGCATCCGGACAGCTTGCGCCGTGAGCGACACTGC
>CAYSBF010000173.1:0-1321 GCA_964429025.1 uncultured Pelagibacterium sp. | reverse complement strand
CCAGCACGCCGAAGGCGCGAACGTCTGGCGCAAGGTGATAGCGCGCGGTATCCAGCCACAGGCTGCCTGCATCGATTTCCAGTGCGGCATCTTCCCCAAGGTAGTCGTCATGGCGTTCAAGCAATTGCCCGCTCTGCGTGTCCACCTTCGCCACCAGCCAGTTGAGGTCGCGCTCGCCCGCAGGTGTGGTGTCCCCAGCATCACGGTAAGCCAGGGTCACCACGGACAGCGTCGGATCATCCGGCCAGGGCTTGCAGGCAGCCGCCACCAATGACTCATCGCCGCGTTCGTGAGGGAGAGTCCAGCCTTGCTGCCCCAACTGGGCGGCCAGTGAAGCCAGCAAGGTGTCGTCGCAAGGCTGTGGCTGCCGCGTATCGGCATGAGCGAGGGGGAGCAGGCATAGCGCCAAGGCGGGGAGGATGCTACGTAAACGATCCATGTCGGTGATTCCTTGTTCGGCACCGGTCATCTGAACGGAAACCGGAGGTGTAGGGTGTGGCAACTTTACGCTGAAAGAAGGGGGAGGGTGGTGAGCAGGCTGATTATTTGGGCGGCCAAAAGCAGACGCTCGTGAGGAGCCGCCTCCGCTCCATAGAGGCCCCTTGATTCCGCCGATAAATCTGCTTTCTGCTGGTATCGTGCAGAACACGCTGCGCTGAGGCAGTCAGCCTGAAAAAGCATGCAAGTCAATTTGTGGATTAAGAATATGAATAAATTATCTGAAATGCATGCTTTCGTGGCAGTCGTTGACACAGGCAGTATTTCCGAGGCCGCTCGTCGTTTGGGCACGGCCAAGTCGATGGTTTCTCAGCGCCTTCAGCAGTTGGAGAAACGCCTGGGATGCATCCTGCTGGAGCGTGGCCGGCAGACTCGTCTGACTGAGTCGGGTGAGGTTTTTTACCGTCATTGCACCGGAATTCTTGCTGATATTGAAAATGCCGAGAATGCAGTTCTGACGTCTCAATCGAGTGTGCGTGGGAATCTGCGTGTTGCAGCTCCGATGGCTTTCGGTATGAGATATCTGACGCCGATCCTGGCGTCTTTTGCCAAGCAGTATCCTGAGCTGTACCTGGACGTTGAGTTCGATGACCGACGCGTCAACTTGCATGAAGAGGGCTTTGATGCGGCGGTGCGTATTGGCGAGTTACCGGACTCTTCGCTGATGGCAAAAATCATTACTCCCAACCGCCATATCATCTGTGCCAGCCCTGATTATCTGATGGCTCATGGCATTCCACAGGCACCACAAGACTTGGCTCAGCATTTCGCCATGCTCTACGTTAATCGCGAACCACATGGCATGTGGACGCTACCGGTGAAT
>CAYSBF010000172.1:3541-4312 GCA_964429025.1 uncultured Pelagibacterium sp. | reverse complement strand
GTCATAGGCGAGCGCATAGAGCGTCGTGCCCCGGATGGGATAGAAATAGGTGCCGTTGTAGAGCAGGAGAGGGTCAACGCCGTTGACCGTCAGCATGAAATTGCCGCCAGCCGTGGCGTAATTGACGCTCGACCAATAGTCGGCATTGAGCCCCGTCACGTCCGGGTCGGGGACGACGCCGGAATCGGCAACGGTCGTGACCTCGAAGATCGATCCCTCGCAGGCCGCGAACATCTTGCGGGTAGCGCCCCCGACATAGGCCATCATGGATTCGACGGGCTCGGTTCCAACCGTTGCATGAAGGCTGCTTCCGAACCTGAGCCTTACGCTCGTCTGCTCGGGGAACATGTCGTCCATGACGCGCGCCGAGCCGGGTTTCTGCGCGGCAAGGTTTTCTGCCGTCACCCATCCCCGCGTCGGGGCGACAAAGCCCTTGTATTGAATGATCCCGCCCGGAGTGCCGCCCGTCTTGCGGCGGGCTGGCAGGCGCATCGTGCCCGCGTACATCAGGAGCCCAGAGCGTAAGGATAGGCAACCGCCACGCCTTTCGGCCATGACGGCTTGCCGACCGCGATTGTCGATGGACCGCGCGCCTTGCCGATCTCCTGAGCCAGCGCGATCTGGTAGTTCGCCATATCCTCCTGATAGTCGATGCCCTTCTGAGCCTTCCACGTCCAGATCAGGCACAGCGTCAGCAGCCGTTCGGGCAGCACGAAACTGTCGTCATCGGCGGTAAACTCCGCCTTGAGCGACGTATCGGCGCCCCGAATG
>CAYSBF010000172.1:3103-3531 GCA_964429025.1 uncultured Pelagibacterium sp. | reverse complement strand
GCTCCATTGGAGAGGGTCGGATTGATATGGACTTCCCCGCCAAAGTCGATCCACGCCCCATAGGGGTAATCGATGCCCTGGATTTCGTTGGCGAGCCATTGATCGGCGTCAACAACGCGGGTGAGCGGGATGGTCGTATTGGTCGATGACCATAGCTGGGTCGTTTTCAGCATCCGGTCGAAGTCGGTTGGAAGCGTGAACGAGTCAGCCGATCCGTCGCCGGTAATCGTCCCGATCTTGCGCAGCAGGGGCCAGTCGTTTTCATTGGCGATCTGGCGCGCGCATTCCTGCACGATGACCTGCAATTCGACCGCCGTGCGATCCGTGGCCGAAAACACCTGATCGGGCACGGTAAGGCCCATGCGGGGCGTTTCCGCCTGAATGACCGTTAGAACTGTCATTGTCTGGCCTCCCGTGCCGTCAGGTTA
>CAYSBF010000172.1:0-3093 GCA_964429025.1 uncultured Pelagibacterium sp. | reverse complement strand
TATTCACCCTTGCTGGCCTCGATTTCCTCGGCCATGCGGATGAGGGTGTCGCGATTGGGATTGCCGCGCGGCTTGGAGCCGGTTTCCGCCGCAATCCATTCCTTGATTTCATCGTCATCGAGGGCGTCGAACTGCGAGGCGGGCTGTTCCTCGACTGCCTTGGGCTTGGCACCGCCGGGCTTGCCGTCGCCGTCAGGATCGAAGGGAGCGATGCTTTTCTGCAAATCTTCGATGGTGCGCTTGAGGGCGGCATTTTCCTGCGCCAGAGCGGTGACATCGGCACTGCCAGCGGCGAGATCGAGATAGGCCTGTGCCTGGTTCTTGAGTTCACGTCCGCCAATGCCGAGCGTCTTGAGGTTCTGACCGTCGAGCCCGGCCAGTTGTTCGGCGGTGTAGATCGAGAGCGCCTTGAGTTCGGAACGCTTGCCCTGGGTGAGGAAGGGCAGTTCTTCGAGCGGGGTGCCTTCCTGAGTTTGCGCCTCGTTGTTCTTGAAGCGCCGGTACTGCTCGGGATAGAGCATGGCGTAAGTCACCGGCTCCTGTCCGCCGTCCGGGCTTTCGCGCCAGCGGGCAAAGGAATGGGCCGGGAAAACCTTGATGGACTGCCGGTCGCCGGGCGTGCGGATTTCGCAGACCTCCATGTCGTCATAGATCGGGCGACCCTGCGCCTTGGATTTGGCTTCATTCTTGATGGTGTGGTTTTTGAAGATCACCACGAGATCGGGGGTTGCCATTGGTTCTGGCTCCTGTCTGAGAGGGTGCGGAATAGAAAGGGCCCCGCCCGAAGGCGAGGCCCATGCGTGAGGCTAGGCGGATCAGGACGCAGCGTCGTCCAGGCCGTCCTTGACGAACGGACGCTGGAGTTCGACTTCGGCCAGTCCAGTGTCGGGCGTGCCGATGGCCGACGCGCCCTTCATGCCGTAGATATAATCCCCGGCAACAACAGCATCATCGATGCTGCCAGCCGTCGAGGTGAGGTAGCAGTTGGCGTTATCGGCAAAGTCGGCAAGCACCTTGGCGACACCCTTGCCCTGGATCTGATACCAGCCGGTGGTGTCGGCCACCGTTGCCGCCGTTGCGAGCGCGATAGGCCCGATGGCATTGGCAGCGGCAAGCGTGGTCGAGAAGTCGTCCGCGTTGTAGACGACAACCGAGCCAACCTCGGTCGAAGCGACACCGGCAAGATAGATGAACTCGCCGGAACCATAATCAGGATCAACCGCCGTCACGATAGTGCCGAGCGGCGGACCTTCCACATAGCCATCATCCGCGACGATATCTCCGATCTGCGGATAGCCAAGGCTGGGCTGCTGAATGACAAACGTCATGTCAGTTCTCCAATTTCAATGAGAAGGAAAACGGGGCGACACCATTGCCGCCCCGGAGCCGGTTAGGAGCCGGGTGTGCTGTCGTAGAAACGCCAGTTGAACAGCGGGTTGGACATGGTGAGTTCACCCATCCAGCCGATGAACTGAGCAATGGCGTCCTGGTTGATGGGCTTCTGGCCCTCGCCCTCGAACAGCTTGTCGAAGTTGCGGTTCGCGTTGTAGCGAATGCGCAGCGAGTCCGTGTCGAGCCCATAGGTCGTGTTGTCCGGCATGTTCGAGCCGATACCGCCATCGAGGACGATTTCAGCCGTCTTGCCGCCGCCCACATAGGCGAGAGACGAAAAGCCGAGCTTGGCGAGCCCGCCTTCACGCTGGACGCGTTGGATGGCAACGGTTGCCGCGTCGTAAGCCTCGTAATGCTCCGGGCTCATGATCAGAAGATCGGCATGGCGACGGCCACGCGAACGCTGGGTCATGATCCGGTTGAGGAACGGGCGGATGGTGGTCGAAGTCACCTGCGTGCCGATGTCGGTGGCAAACGAGTGCGCGTCAAAGGTCGAAGTGCGCCAGATCGTGTTGTCGGCACGCGAAATGCCGCCATAGGTGCCTGAGTTGGTGACAATGGGAACGGCCGTGGCAAGCCCGGTCAGTTCCTTGCCGCCATTGGCGGTGCCGTCCGAATGGAGTGCTTCGTCCATCGTGTCCATGAGCGACCGCTCCGCCGCCTCGATGTAGGACTCCATCACGTCCATGATCTGGTTTTCACCCTCGTTGTTGAGGATTTCTTCCATGGTCAGGGAAATGGGGACGGCCACCATCTTGGGGGTGAAGTAGGCGTCGTTGAACAACTCGATGGGCGGGTTATCGAGGTAATCATACCCCGAATACCATTGCGCATCGGCCTTGTTGATCTGGAGGGTTTCGCGAATGCGCGGCCCCGAGTAAGTGCGCCAGAGGCCCTTACGCTGAAGCACGCTCAAAAGCGCGTTGTTGTTGGACACAAGGTCCTGATAGCCCCGGGAGCGTTCCTCAAGGGCCATCGATAGCACCTGCTGATAGTGTGCTACGGGATTGATAGCCATTTTTCAGGTTCCTTTATCAGCCCACACGCGCCTTGGCGTTTTTCAGGGCTTCTCGGATGGAGGGAGTGGGGCCTTTCATGCCCACAGGGTTTGAGCCTGTAGTCGGGGCACCCGAGATTGATTTCTGCCCTGCCGGGTTTACCGGTGCGGGCGCTGGAGCCTGGGTCTGAGCCAGAGCGGGTTGATTGCCGGTATGAGCGGCGCTCGGTTTCGGAGCCGGATTGAGGCGTTCGGCCAAATCGTAGGCTTCGGAAAGGTCTTTTGCCCTGCCGGACTTGAGAAAGAACGCCATGTCGGCTTCAAGTTCGGCAACCCGTGGATGGGTCTTGGCAAAATCGTCAATCTGCTGCTGCACGGTCTGGACGCGCTGCTGGGTGCTGCCGCGCAGGCCGCCGAGCAGCAGGTGCCACTTCAGCCGGGTGAACGCGACAGCTGCGCGGCGCAGGCCGAGGCGCCCGCCTGCGGGGCCCGTCGCGCCGCGAACCGCAGCGCTCACTGCTGGGCGTCCAGCCAGGCGAGCCGCGAGGGGTCGAGCGGGGTCGCGCCGACCAGCGAGATGAACGCGTCCTCCAGCCGTTGCCCACCCCGCAGGGTCTCGATCGGTCCGGCTGCGAGCAGGCCGCCGCGTGCCATCACCGCGACGTGGTCGCACATGCGGTCGACCAGGTCCATCGCGTGGCTCG
>CAYSBF010000171.1:0-4424 GCA_964429025.1 uncultured Pelagibacterium sp. | reverse complement strand
GGACGAAACACTGGGATCGATCTCCAGAACGCGCTTTACCCCGACGGCCCCATCTGGCGCGCGTAAGCCAAGAGCGCGGGCGGGCTTTAAAGCCTGCGCCTATTTGATAGCCTCGTTGGGCTGCGCTGGTGTTGACTGGTGCTCTTGCAGCAGCCAGAACCCGCAGCCACCCATGATGCTAAGCAAACCAAGGAAGACAAAAACCCCGGCAAGCCCGTACGTTGCGTTGACGGGTGCTGATGCCGCCTGAATTATGGCCGCTCCAACAAAAAATGCCAGGTTGACGGCCGAAAGCGCCTTGCCCGCATGGCGGGGTTGCACCGAGGCGCGGCCGAGCGCGAACAAGAGCGGCTGGACCGAGATCAAGGCTCCAAAAGCAACAATCAATGTGATGTCAAAGCTGGTCGGGAACGCGTCAACCCCCAGTACACGGACCAAAATGCCGTGTTCTGCCCCGGCCGGAAGCAGAACGAGCGCTATGCCGGCAAGCACGTGTCCAGCCACCAAAAGTTGGTAGCTGTGACCGAAGCGCCTTTCCAAAAGCCCCACGACCATAGGGACAAAAATCAGCATGACGGTCAAGCCGAACAGCACATGGCCTGCCGAGATACGTGCCATGTCCTTGACCTCCATCAGCCACGGTCCGCCCCACATTCCACGCACCCCGATCATCACAGCGAACGAGACAAAGGCGAGAACGATCACGCCTCGAAGCTTTGGCGACGCCCCGATCTTGAGCACTTCCCTGACTTCCAATCCAAGTGTGGCGGGCATTGGGTGCGATGAGCGTATCGGTCGAATTGTCACCAGCACAACCACAAGAACGATCAGCGCAAACAGTGCGGGCAAACCATAGGCAAGACGCCAGCCATAATGCTCGATGAACCATGCCATCGGGCTTGCAGAGATTACCATGCCAGTATTGCCCACTGCCAAAATTATGGCCGACCAGAGGGCGAACCGGCCAGGATCAGTCGTTCGCGCAGCAAAGGTCAGCGGACAGAGCAGCATGCCGCAGCATCCGATTCCGAGAATGATCTGGGTTATGGCAAAACCCGCCGCGCCCTGAACCAACGCAGCAAACACCGATCCCACGATAATGATGCCAAGCAGGATTCTCACGACAGCCTTGACGCTGTAGCGGTCGAGGGCGATTCCAACGGGAATCTGTCCTGCTGCAAATGCCAGGTGATAGAATCCCGTCATTGCTGCGATGTCGCCCGCCGATACCGAGAGGTCATGAGCGACCAGATCGGTCGTTATGGCAGGAAGCGTCCTGACGAGATTGGAAATGGTGTGCCCAAGCGCCAGAATCACCAGGGGAAGGGCGACGTGCAAGACGGAGCCAAAAAATTCATTGTCATTGGCCGGAGGCGGCAAAGGGGGGCGAGAAGGCATGCTGGTTTAGTTTGTACAGACGATAGGGGGCAGAGTCTCCTCTGTCCCCCAAGGGCTTACTTACCTGCCCTTTCGTTTACCAGCATCGGGTCCAGATGATCCAGAGATCAACCCAGTGACCGATTCTAGAGCAAGACGTTGTTTCTGCTTTTTCTTTTTGGGCTGCTTGCGCAACTGATCGCCCTTGCGTTTTGCCATTGATAAAAGCTTTCGACACGGTCGCAGCCCTTGCTGCGAGAATAAAGATGATCCCTCTTTTGCGGGGATCAGCGAGGATGTTGCCCCTGGCCGCACTCCGGTGCAGACCAGGGCGATCCTCCTGTTTGGCATCGTCTCCAGAATTTGACGTGGGTCATGGCGCTATGCTGCCGTTCTGGGCAGGGTGCGGTTTGAGTAAATGCCCACACTTACCAAGATGTCTTCGACGACGGACACTGATTGGGCTGCGCGAAGCCGAGCCACCCGTTCAGGAAGCCGGGCCAGCTTTGAAAATCGGGGCAGAGCAAGGTGCAACCAGCGCAAATCGTTCCGGTTGCCCACGACAGACAATAACAGGTCCACCGGCTGGGCATCGTCTGCGTCAAAATCGACAGCGCATTTAAGGTGCGTCATCTGCACGAGAGGCGGGCAGGTCTGCTCCAGGATCGTATGGGGTGCTGCAACGCCAGCGCCTATGGCCGTCGACCCCAGCTTCTCGCGGGCAAGAAAGCGGCCAGTGATATCTTGAGCAGATGTTCGGGGCCTCAGCGCACCAATGCGTTGGCCCAGCGTGTTGAGCGCAGCCTTGCGCGACTTCGAGTCATCATCGAACGCGAAGTCAATTTCAAATGTAACGTGTGAGAGGGCCATCACGAACCTCCGTTCGGGCAACCAATATGCCGAACCAGAATTTAAGTTGTTGTGGAAGAATTACCCGGAAACGCGAAATGTTCCGCTGTTTCCGGGTCAGGCATCCCGGTCCAATGGGTCAAATTGGCAAGCGGACTGGAAGCGACGCATGTTCATGGCGAAAGAAGTCTAGCGTGCTTTTGGTTTAAGTCAACTGAGCATTTTTGTCGCGCACGGCCCCTTGGCCGGGCACTTGCGAAAAGAACTTTCGACGCTATGTTGATATTCATGCTTCGCAAAATGATCGACACCGCCTGTACTAGGACGCTTATTGGCGCACTCTCAGCCCCCGGGGCGGGGATCGTGTATTGTCTTAGAGCTACACACCGCCTCGGGGACCATTGAGAGTCGTGGTTCTTTTCAAGTCGCGCAAGCGAAGTGGAGGTTGGTGTGCGAAAATCAATCAGTCCTTTCACGTGTCGTCATTGTACGGAAAACATTCCGCGGGCTGCCGCGCGGTGCCCCTGGTGCCTCAAGCCGCTTCCGGACCAGTGGCCGGTTCGTTTTCCGCGCCCATGCGCCGTTTATAAGGTTCATGTAGCGGGACCAGCTTGAATAACCAAGGTTCGAGCCGGCCGGCCCGTATTGGCGCGTAGCGGACAGCAGCGGTGTTGACGGAACTTGGGAGACTGCGCAAAGGACAGTTCGTTAGACTGTAGGCTTGGCCTTGCGCGCGTTCAGTACCCCTGGCGTCATCGCTTTTCTACAAAATCAACTTCGGATCCCGCAATGCGAGTGGCGGAGAAATAGTCCATCCATGTCTCAATCAGCAATAAAACCGCCTGCCTTGCCACGCTTGGTCCTTGGTATCGAGGATCACGAAAGGCTAAAGACCATGGCGAACGGCGTCACCGGCCCCATGGCAAGTATTGCCGACCAACTGCTGAACGAACTCGATCGTGCGCATGTCGTGACTCAAACCAAGCTGCCGCAAGACGCCGTGCGACCGGGTTCTCTCGTTTCGTTCACCACCACAGATGGTTTTGATCGCACCTATGAGCTCGTATTTCCCGGTGAGGCCGATATCAGTTCTGGCAAAGTGTCTGTGCTTACCCCGGTAGGTGCGGCTCTGATCGGATTGCGTGAAGGCCAAACCATCCCTTGGACCGCTCGTGATGGCCGCCAGCTGTCTTTGACTGTTGTCCGTGTCAAACAAAGACCATGAGACCGGCCCGCAGATCCCAGAGAGGGAGGGCCTAAACCCAGCGTCCAGGGCCCGGGCTGGTGTAGAAATTCGCGCTAGCTTCGCGGCACCTAGACGGGGAGGCGCTCCAAAGACGTCGGCGGCATGATCTTGAGTCAGGCGCAGCTGAAACATCAATTGCACGTGCCGCCAGCCCGCCCATCACCAGTCCTGCAGTCACTGCACTCATCGCCAGGACAACCGACCGTCCCGATAGCGCGAGCTCCCATCCGGGTGTAAGGCGCTTCGGCAAGATGCCATAGTCGAGCGCTCCAGCTATAGCCCCTACCCCTATGCCATAGCCGAGAACTTGCGTGGCCGTCGGACGCCTGCGATAGAGAATTGATCCCAAAATGGCGCCCCAGAAAAATCCCGCGCCGGCGTTGGTGGCGGTGCCGACCCCCGTGTGAGCGATATCGGCCTCGGCAACTTTTCCGGCGGTCTCCCCCCAGAGCCAGTGGCTCGATGCGCTGATTGGTTGCAAGGCAGGCTTGCCTTCCATCCTGGCGAGCGCTGCCGTCGCACCCAGCGACGCAAGGGCGGCACCGGCGCCGCAAAGCATTATGTACCTGGCCATGGTCATCGTCATGCTGACCTTCTGCAATCGGCAGCTGGCATCGGCTGTTGTTTGAGCCTCTTCGCTGGTCAACGAACGCGGCATGGAGCGGTTCCGGAGAGCCGGACCGCGCTGTGGCGCAAAGATTGCAAAGCATTGCTCCAACGCCCCTAGGGAGCGGTCTGCGTTCCTATCCGTCACCAGATCTGCGGCGGGCGTTCAATCATCAGCCAGAAGATGAGGAGAACCGCGGCAAATGCGGGAAATCCGAAGGCGAACCAGATCCGGAACAGCTTTTGATAGCGAGAAGACAAGGCCGCACCCGATCGATGCGCTATTTCCGCTTCACGCCGCATCTGGCTCTGAATCCACACGACAGGAAGCCAGAACGCTCCTGTT
>CAYSBF010000170.1:0-4438 GCA_964429025.1 uncultured Pelagibacterium sp. | reverse complement strand
CAGATGGAGAAGACCCAGCGCGAGTACTACCTCAACGAGCAGATGAAGGCGATCCAGCGCGAGCTTGGCGATAATGAAGATGGGACGTCCGAGCTTCAGGAGCTGGAGGACCGTATTGCCAAGACCAAGCTCTCCAAGGAAGCACGGCAGAAGGCCGACGCCGAGCTCAAGAAGCTCAAGCAGATGAGCCCGATGTCGGCGGAGGCGACGGTCGTTCGCAATTATCTCGACTGGATGCTGAACCTGCCCTGGGGCAAGAAGTCCAAGATCAAGCGCGACCTCAAATTCGCCGAGCAGGTGCTCGACAACGATCACTACGGGCTCGAGAAGGTCAAGGAACGCATCGTCGAATATCTGGCGGTGCAGAGCCGGACCGGCAAGCTCAGGGGCCCCATTTTGTGCCTCGTTGGCCCTCCAGGTGTCGGCAAGACCTCGCTCGCACGTTCGATCGCCAAGGCGACGGGCCGTGAGTATGTCCGCATGAGCCTTGGCGGCGTACGTGACGAAGCCGAGATTCGCGGTCACCGCCGGACCTATATCGGGTCCATGCCGGGTAAGATCGTTCAGTCGCTCAAGAAGGCAGGCAAGGCAAACCCGCTGTTCCTGCTCGACGAGATCGACAAGATGGGCCAGGACTTCCGCGGTGATCCGTCTTCGGCGCTGCTCGAGGTGCTCGATCCTGAGCAGAACTCGACATTCTCGGATCACTATCTGGAGGTCGATTTCGATCTTTCGGACGTGATGTTCGTGACGACGGCGAACACGCTCAATATTCCCGGGCCGTTGCTCGACCGCATGGAGATCATCCGGTTGTCGGGCTACACCGATGAGGAAAAGTGGGAAATCGCCCGCCGGCACCTCATCCCGGAGAGCCTCAAGGAGCATGGGCTGCGCGCCGAAGAGTTCGAACTGCCCCAGGAGAGCCTGCAGCTTCTGACGCGGCGATACACCCGCGAAGCGGGCGTACGTAACCTCAAGCGCGAGGTCGCCAACCTCATGCGCAAGGCGGTCAAGGAGATCCTGCTTACGGGCAAGAAGAAGATCGTCGTGACGCCGGAAGTGGTCGAGGACTACCTCGGTGCGCCGCGGTTCCGCTATGGCGAAGCCGACACCGAGCCGCAGATCGGCGTGGTGACGGGTCTCGCCTGGACCTCGGTGGGGGGCGAACTGCTGACCATCGAAGGCATCATGAGCCCGGGCAAGGGCAAGATGACCGTGACGGGCAACCTCAAGGACGTGATGAAGGAGTCGATCTCGGCTGCTGCCACCTATGTCAAGTCGCGGGCGGTCGAGTACGGCATCAAGCCGCCGCTCTTTGACAAGCGGGACATCCACGTGCACGTGCCGGAGGGCGCGACGCCCAAGGACGGGCCGTCAGCGGGTATCGCCATGGCTACGGCCATCGTTTCGGTGATGTCTGGCATTCCGGTGCGGAACGACGTCGCGATGACGGGCGAGATCACGCTTCGGGGCCGCGTGCTGCCGATTGGCGGGCTTAAGGAAAAGCTCCTTGCAGCGCTGCGCGGCGGTATCAAGAAGGTGCTGATCCCCGAGGAGAACGTGCGCGACCTCAAGGAGATTCCGGACAATGTCCGGGAGGGCCTCGAAATCGTGCCAGTCTCCCGTATGGGCGAAGTGCTCGAGCACGCTTTGGTGGAAAAGCCGCAGGCCATCGAATGGAATTTCGATGAGGCGGACATCAAGGACGCTCCGGCGACGACCGAAGATGCCGGTGCGGCGCTGCCGCATTGACCCTTTGAACCAGTCTCAGATTGAAACAGCGCCTTCGGGCGCCGTTCTCATTTGCGCCGTTGACAACGGGGCAGTCGGTCGCTGGAATAGTAGCGGCTTTGGGGGAGCATCGATGCGCATTACCGTTCGGGGAGTTTTGATTTCACTCGGCATGCTGGCGGCAACGTCGGCAGCGGCTCAGGAAAGCTGGCAGTACGATCGCGATGCCATCGATGGACCAACGGCATTCGTGACTGCGGGTGAATATGCTCTGGGTGCGATCTGCATCGACGACACGCCGAATTTCTTCATCGACTTTCCCCGTGAGGGCCTACCGAAAAGCGACGACGCCAATGTCCGCATAAAGTTTGCAACCGATGTGCCGCAAACCCAGGCCAGTTTTTCTGTGTCCGCGATCATCCTCGACTGGGAGATGGTCGGTGACAAGGCCTCCATCTGGTTCTATGGCGGCGTTGCCAACGACTGGATCGAGGAAATGGCCTCGGCTCGCACCAGCGCGTTCATTGCGATCGAGACAAGGGATGAACCTGCGCGTCTGATTTTCGAGCAGTGGTTTTCGCTGCGCGGGTCAACGGCCACGTTGCGGGATTTCGCGTCAGACTGCGGCGAATAGGCGGAGTGTCGGTACTTCGCCACGGGTGATTCCCCATCGGCCCAGACCGCGCCAGAAGGGCCGAGTCTCAAGGCCTTGCGGCCGATCGTGGTAACCTGAAGCTTAACAGTATGCCGACAAGGCAAAAGCGGGTGGAAAACGGGCGAATTTCAGGCCGAAATGGTCCGGAAAGCCGCAGTTTTCCTTGCTTTTGCGCTGGAATCGTAAAAGGGTGAGGTCGCTTCCGCCCAGACCCGGAGACGGGTTGGGCCATTCATTGTGAGGAAACGCTATGAACAAGAACGATCTGAGCGCGGCAGTTGCGGAAAAGGCCGATCTCTCAAAGGCCCAGGCCGGTGCAGCCGTTGATGCTGTCTTCGAGGCCATCACCGCAGCTCTGAAGGGCGGCGACGAAGTGCGCCTGGTCGGCTTCGGCACGTTTGCTGCCGTCAAGCGCAAGGCCACCAAGGGCCGCAATCCGGCGACCGGCGCGGAAATCGACATTCCGGCTTCGGTGCAGCCCAAGTTCAAGCCCGGCAAGGGCCTCAAGGACGCTCTGAACTAAGCCACATCCAATGCGGCTTATGGTGCGACCCCGGAACGTGTTCCGGGGTCTTGCCATTCGGGCCTATGGCGAGCCGGCGCTATTGACGCGCAGGTTGAATACGCCTAAGCAGTGCCGCGCTGCCCGAAGGGGCGCGCCAGACTTACCGCCAGATTTGCGGCAAGGGCGATTAGCTCAGTTGGTAGAGCGCCTCGTTTACACCGAGGATGTCGGCGGTTCGAGTCCGTCATCGCCCACCATTTTCCCGTTACTTTTCAGTATCTTAACGGGAATCCCCTCTAATCAATCATTGTCGAACCACTCGCTGTATCCAAATTTGGCCCAGTGAGGTTCTGCAATGGCTACTATCCGCAAACGCGGCAACAAATATCAGGTCCGGGTCCGGCGGCTCGGATTCGATCCCATCTCCCGTTCATTTCACCTTCTTAAAGACGCCCAGGAATGGGCACGGCTCCAGGAAACGCAAGCCGATAGGGGTGAGCTACCCACCAACAAGAAAGCCCTTGAGGCCATCACCTTGGGCCAACTGGTCGAGCGATACCGGGATGAAGTTCTTCCCCGCATGAAGGGTGAGGCGAACGAAAAGATCAACCTCAATGCCTTCCTTCGTCATTCCATCTGCAAGAGAACGCTTGCCCAGTTGAGTACGGCTGACTTCGCCAAGTACCGGGATGAGAAGCTAAAAACTGTCACTACCAAAAGCCTCCAGCGCATCCTGTCTCCCGTCAAGCATCTGCTGAACCTTGCTCGGGACGAATGGGGTATTCCGCTTCGGGAAAATCCTCTCGATAAACTCCGGCTCAAGGTGATCGACAACAAGAGAGAAAGGCGGCTGCGACCGGGGGAGCTTGAGAAGTTGCGCTTATACACGTCCGGCAAGAAGGCGAAGGGCAGGGGGCATACGAACCGGAAGCGTAATCCCTATATCATGCTGGTTATCGAGTTTGCATTAGAAACGGCCATGAGACGGGGGGAAATCCTTGCCCTGCGCTGGGCGGACATAGACCTAGAACGCGGCTCAGCGACGATCCTAGAGGCTAAGAACGGCCATTCCCGTACCATTCCTCTGACACCAAGGGCTGTTGAACTTATCGAGGCTGCAAAGGCAATGGCTGCCGGTGGCAATGACAGCGAGATTGATCCGAGAACGTCGATATTCCCTTTGTCGGCAAACGCTTTCCGGCTGGCATGGGAGCGATTGGTAAAATGTGCTGGCATTGATGACCTGCATTTCCACGACTTACGCCATGAAGCCATATCGAGATTGTTCGAAAAGGGACTTACAGCGCCGGAAGTTGCATCGATCAGTGGCCACCGCGATATGAGGATGCTGTTCCGCTACGCTCATGCCAATCAGGAGTCCGTTCGGGCCAAGCTAGGGGTTGGATTGGTCGCAGCGCAGTAGGTATAGACGCTTCGCATTATAACAGTGTTGGGGTGGATTCGCGCGTAACCCTTGTAATTCTGGGATTTCTTGAATCAAGCGCGAAGAATTTTAGCCTCAGAATTCACCCCAAGATTAACCTAAC
>CAYSBF010000169.1:0-4518 GCA_964429025.1 uncultured Pelagibacterium sp. | reverse complement strand
AAACATGTCCGCCGGGCTAACCAACCTGCATGTGGGTATGGCGGCTTTCTCTATTTTCTCGCCAATACCGGACAGGCAGCAACCGGCCCCGAGCTCGCCGGTGCAATTGGTCCCTCGGTGGCGACCCAATACGCTACCCCCGGTTTTTGTGTTCTGAATTCCGCGTCAATGACAGCTTGGTAGTCGTATGGCAGTCCGTCGAAACAGATTAAATTTTCACGGGTGAGAAGGTGCGAGTTGTTTTTGACATCGATCAGTAGCCGCCTGAGTGAGATGTTTTGCCGATTGGCATCGGTCAGACGGCGAATAGCGAGGATCTGCTGAGCAACATGCCCATGGATGATGGCTTCAGCGATTAGGCTGGTGGTCAATGGGCCAGAAGGGTTGCTCCGCGCCAATTCAGCGATCGATGCAAAGGATACATCTCGGAATACCATTCCAAGCAAAGTCGGCCATATAGCGTGATGTTCATCGTCGTCGAGCCACGACTTCCATTCTAATCGCTTGGATCGAAATGCTTCCAGGCTCCGCTTGTTTTCAACGAAACATTCGTCGAGGTCATACCGGTAGTCTTTCGTCTTGGACATTTGACCTCCTGAATCCCCCATCAGTCTAGCCGTATCCAGAACATCTGTTCTAGGGGGACAGGATGGGGACAGAAACCCCCAGAACAAAGCGAGACGAGCCAACATCGGGGCTTGCGGCAAGACCGCAAAAACTCTAGGAAAACTGGGAGCTGGGCCTATAGCTCAAAGGTAGAGCCGACCGCTCATAACGGTCTGGTTGGGGGTTCGAGTCCCTCCGGGCCCACCATTTCCTCGATTGTAAGGCCCGTACCGGGTCCGATGCCAAAGAGATACCACTTTGGTTGCAGCCGGCCATCGGACGCGCGGGGTGGTGTGCGCGCCTTGGCCGCTTGGCTCCACCCGGCGCCCTGCCAGCGGATTTGTCTTGGACAATGGTATAATATTGGTATTATCTCCCGACAGCGCCGCATCCTTTTAGCAGGGAGGCGGGGAACCGGGGGAGTGGGTATGACCGTGACGATAGAGGACATCTTCAGGCGCACCGGTGGCGCCTCGGGTGGGCCGCTCTATTTGCGTCTGAAGCGCTCGATCGAAGAGGCGGTGCGGACGGGGGTGTTCGATCCCGGCGATGCGCTGCCCTCCGAACGCGATCTCGCCGTTGCCGCCGATGTGTCCCGGGTCACCGTGCGCAAGGCGGTGCAGCATCTGGTGGCCGATGGGTTGCTGGTGCAGCGGCATGGTTCCGGCACTTTCGTTGCGCCCAAGGTTCAGCGCGTCGAGCAGTCGCTTTCGAGCCTTACATCCTTTACCGAAGACATGGCACGGCGGGGCATGAGCCTTGAATCGCGCTGGCTCGACCGAGGGCTGTTCGATCCCTCGCCGCAGGAAGCGGTAATGCTCGGTCTGGGTGCGGGCGAGAAGGTAGCGCGGATCGCGCGGCTGCGCATCGCCGACGGCACGCCATTGGCCATCGAGCGCGCGGCACTGCCGGCCTCGATCCTGCCCGATCCGCAAGCGGTCCAATCCTCGCTTTACACCAAGCTCGATGAGACGGGGCACCGGCCGGTGCGTGCGTTGCAACGGATAGCAGCGTTCAATCTCGGTGAAGAGGACGCCGACTTGCTCGAGACGGTGCCAGGGGCCGCGAGCCTCAGGATCGAGCGCACGTCCTATCTGCCTTCGGGGCGGATCGTGGAGTTCACGCGCTCGATCTATCGCGGTGACGCCTATGATTTTGTCGCCGAGCTGCGCCTGCAGGCGCCATAAGTAAAATCCAGAGGGCCCAGAATGATCAAGACCGAAGCCGTCGCCAGCCGCTACGCGAGCCTCGAGGACTGGTCGAGCCTCGATCTGGTCGAAGGGATCGTCGAGGGGCAGTTCGCGGCGATTGCCAGCGTCCATGCGGCGCGCGACGTGATAGCCGAGGCGGTCGAACGGGCTGCGGAGAATCTCTCGCAAGGTGGCCGGTTGATCTATCTGGGCGCGGGGACTTCGGGCCGGATCGCAACGCAGGATGCAGCCGAGTTGCCGCCGACCTTCAACTGGCCCTATGACCGCGCGATTTCGATCATGGCGGGGGGCGACGGGGCCTTCATCGAAGCGGTGGAAGGCGCCGAGGACAGCGAGACCGAGGCGGCCGCGCGGCTGGACGCCTGCGGGATCAACGCCACAGATGTCGTGATCGGGCTGGCGGCGAGCGGGCGGACGCCCTTCACCATTGCCGGGCTAATGCACGCACGGGCAAAGGGCGCGCTGACCGTGGGCATCCACAACAATCCGGGTGGGAAGCTGGGGCAGGTGGCGGATATTGAAATCCTGCTCGATACGGGCGCGGAAGTGCTGGCCGGTTCAACGCGAATGAAGGCGGGGACGGCGCAGAAGGTGGCGCTCAACTGCATTTCGACGGGCGTCATGATCAGGCTCGGCTATGTCTATAAGGGATTGATGGTCGAGATGCGCCCGACCAATGAAAAGCTCAAGAGGCGTGCAGCCGATATCGTGGCGCGGATCACGGGCGCGGATCAGGAGACGGCGAAGGGCGCGCTGGAGCGGGCGGATTATTCGATCAAGCACGCCACGGTGATGATCGCCAAGGGGCTCGATCACGCGGGGGCGGTGGCGCTGATCGGGAAGGCCGGCGGCAATCTGCGCAAGGCGATGGAATAGGCTGTGGCGCAGATACTGGAAGTCACCGGTGATCCCGATCCCGAAGATATCGCCTTTGTCGGTGATGCTCTTACCGCGTTCAACGCCGCCGATGTAGGGCCGGCGGACATGGTGCCGCTCGCCGTGATCGTGCGCGAGTCCGGGACCATCCTTGCCGGGCTTTCGGGGAATACCGCGTGGGGCTGGCTCTATGTGCAAAAGCTCTGGGTAAGCGAGACGGCGCGGGGGCAGGGGCTGGCGGGCAGGATGCTGGCCGAGGCCGAAGCCGAGGCGGTCAGGCGCGGGTGTCACGGCGCCTGGATCGACACGTTCAATCCGGTGGGGCTTCATGCCTACCGAAAGGCCGGATATGAGCCGTTCGGCGCTCTGGAGGATTTTCCAGCGGGGCGGTCGCGGACATTTCTCAGCAAACGGTTGCAGCCATGACGGCAAGCATGACAGCAAGAACCTTATCGCCCGTGCAGGCGCTGTTGGTGGCGGGGCTCGGCATCGTGACGCTGTGCACTATGGATGTGGTGGCCAAGGGGCTGGGGGCTGCCTTTCCGACCGCGCAGGTGGTCGTGATGCGCTATGGCAGCGCGGCGCTGTGGCTGGCGCTGTTTATCCCATTGGCGGGGAAATCCTGGCCGCAGCGGCGGTACTTGAAGCGCCATGCCATGCGGGCCGGATTGATGTGCCTGACGGCGTTCTTCTTCTTTTACGCGATCACCAATCTGCCGCTGGCGATCGCCACGGCGCTGGCCATGAGTGCGCCGGTCTATGTCGCGGCGCTCGGGGTGCTGCTGCTCAAGGAGAAGCTCAAGCCGAGCATCGTACTGGCGGTGCTGCTCGGGCTGGCGGGCGGCGTGGTGATCATCCTTGGCGGGGACAGTTCGCCCTCGGCGACGGGGGAGGCGAGTGCGCTGGCATGGGCCGCGGCATTCCTTGCGCCGGTCAGTTATGCGCTGGCGCTGGTGTTGCTCAAGTCGCATTCTTCCGACGAGAATGCGGCCTCGATGATCTTTGCGCAATCGGCGCTCGCGGCTTTGATTGCGCTGCCGTTTGCCTTGCCTGAGCTTGTGGTGCCGGATGGCGGGCAATGGCTTGCGGTGGCGGTTGTCGGGTTTCTGGGCGCGCTCGGTTTTCTGCTGTTCGTGGCGGCGCTGCGGTTCCTGCCTGCCTCGATCTTCGCGCTTGTGGATTATACCGCGATCCTGTGGGCGGCGGGGCTGGGGTTTCTGGTGTTTGGCGAGGTGCCGGGCCTGAGCCTGTGGATCGGCGGGGCGCTGATCATTTCAGCCTGTCTGATCGGCATGCGGGCGGCAAAAGAGCCGCCTAACCCGCCAGCTTCCCACCCCGGAGTGGTTCCGGCGCCCCGGTCGTTGCCGGAAAGCTGATCGGGAGGCCGCGGAGGACGCGGACTGCGAGGAAGGCGAAGCATTCTGCTTCGATGGCATCGCCACGCCAACCGACGGCTTCGGCGGGCACGGCTTCCACGTTTGCACGCTTGGTGATCTCATCCATCAGGGTCGGGTTGCGGCGTCCGCCGCCGCAGACGATCAGCTTTTGCGGGCGGACGGGGAGGAGGTCGAGCCCTTTGCCGACCGCCGAGGCGGTGAAGGCGGTGAGCAGCGCCGCGCCGTGTTCCAGCCCATAGCCCGCTGCCATTTCGTGGGAGAAATCGAAGCGGTCAAGGGATTTAGGGTAGGGGGAATTGAGGTATGGGTGGTCGAGGAGTTGGGCCAGCTTTATCTCATCGACCTTGCCGGCGCGGGCCAGCGCGCCGTCGCGATCCATCTCTCCGGCACCCATCGCGCGGACGAAATCGTTGATCGGGGCGTTGGCG
>CAYSBF010000168.1:0-4532 GCA_964429025.1 uncultured Pelagibacterium sp. | reverse complement strand
GCGAGGAAGCCTGGACCTGGGAGCACCTGGCCCTCACCCGCGCACGTATCGCGCTCGCCGATGAAGGGTTCACTCAAGCCGTCGAGGCCGAAATCGGGTCGGTCATGAACCTGCCCCGCGACCTTAACAAGATCGTCGATGACGTTCTCGAAATGCGCGCCCTGATGGCCCGTGAGCGTCCCCCGCGCCATCCCTTCGATCTCAAGCTGCACCACGGCGGTCTGGTCGATCTCGAATTCATCGCCCAGACCGCCCAGCTTCTTGAAGGAAAGACGCTCGATGTCGCCCAGGCCCCACCGGCCCGCGTCCTCTTCCGCCTCGCGGAAACCGGCATCCTGCCCCAAGGCGAACGGCTTGCCGAAATCCACGGCATCTATTCAGCGATCCTGCAATTGATGAGCACATGCCTCGTCGATCCTCTCAAGGACGAAGGCTGGACCAACGCCTTCCGCGTGCTCCTCGCGCGGCGGGTCAACTACCCCTCGTTCGAGCTGTTGGCCGCCGACATCGAGGCCATGCGGGCCGAGGTCAGCGCAGCGGCGGAGGTGTTTTACGCGAAGATGCGGGGGTAGGTAGTTTGCCGCCGCCGGTGTTCTTGTCAGGCATCGAGCACCCCTCATCCGACCTTTCGCTTCGCGAAAGCCCACCTTCTCCCTCAAGGGGAGAAGGGCAACCCGGCGGATGTTCTCGGCTCTTGAGCCCCCCTCTCCCCTTGAGGGGGGGGTGAGGGGTGCAGCGATGCTTGCCAAATGCGCCGCAGTGAGAAGAATTCAAGCCGCCCGAGCAGCAATTTCCTCGTCCGCCGGCAACCCTTGCGCCACCGGCAGGGATATCGCCACTGTCGTCCCCGTGTCGGGCATTGAATCGATCACCAGCCGCCCGCCGCTGGCTTCGGCGATTGCGCGGGAGATGGCGATGCCGAGACCGATTCCGTCATGGGACTTGGCGCAGGTCGCGTCCGGCAGCGCGAAGGGCTGGCTGAGACGCGCGAGCTGCTCCTCGCTCATGCCGATGCCGGTGTCAGATACTTCCAGCACCACGCCATCCTCGGCAGCCCAGGCCGCGAGGCGTATTTCTCCGCCCCGCGGGGTGAAGCGGATGGCGTTGTCAACGAGGTTGTCGAGCATGCGGCCCAGGCCCTGCCGGTCGCCTGCCACATAACCCCTCGCATGGGGCTGGACGTCGAGATTGACGCCGGCCCGCGCCGCGCGGCTCGAAAAGCGTGAGGCCGTGCGCTCAATCAGATCGTCAAGCGCCACCGGTTCGCATTTGAGTGCCTTCTGGCCCCCTTCGAGCTCGGCATATTCGAATATGTCGGCAAAGCACCTCAACAACCGCTCTCCCGCCTGCCGGATGTCGCGCAGATAGGTGCCATAACGCGCATCCCCGAGTGGGCCATAGGTTTCCATGCCGATGAGATCGGCAAAGCCGATGATGTGGTTGAGCGGCGTGCGGATATCGTGGGAAAGGTGGGCGAGAAACGCCGTCTTGGCACGGCTGGCCGCTTCGGCGCGGATTTTTTCGTCATGGTAGCGGCGGGCGAGGTTGCGCTGGTCCTCGCGGATCGCGGCGAGCATCCGGTCTGCTGCCTTGCGTTCGGTGATGTCGGTGACGATGGTGACGAAGCCGCCCTCGGGGCAGGGGCGCTCGTCGAGGAGAACCACCGTGCCGTCTTCGCGCTCGATTTCGGCCATGCGCTGGAGGCTGTCGTCGATCACGGGGCGGGTGGTGACACACCCCTCGATCCGGCCCGATAATTCTGCATAGACGGTGCCCCGGCGGACATGCTTGTCCTCGAGGCGCAGTAGGGATTTGAAGGCGGTGTTGGCGCCGATCAGCCTGCCGGTTTCCGACCAGCGCGCCAGCCCATAGGGAACGGCCTCGATGGCCGGCTGTAGTGCGCTTGCGGGTTCGGCAGGCGGGCGCCGGTCGCGCCTTATCGCAACCATCGAAAGGATCAGCACGACGCCCAGCAGGCCGCCATTGCGCCAGGCGATCTCCGGCGCGAGCTTTTCGTATGGTACCCCGACCATGACCTCACCGGCGGCGCCCACAATGGGTGCGCTGGCGGCAATATAGCCATGGGGTGCGGTGTCTGCTGTGGTAATCGTGCCGATGGCGAGCGCGGGGACGGTGCTGGCAAGCACTTCTCCGTCTTCGGCGAGAATGGCGTATTGGGCCATGCCGCGCAGTTCCCCCGGCATCCCGAGTCCCGAGGCGCGCGGCGCGCCGGCTTCCCTCGGGGCGATTTCCGAGGCAGCAAGCGCGGCCGCCATGTCCACCCGTACCTGCATTTCGGCCAGCGTGCGGTGCACATCGTAGAGGGCAAAGACGATGAGACCGGCAAGGGCAGAGAGGGCAACGGCTATGGAGGCGGATGAGATATTATGGCGGATTTGCCGCTTCTGGCGGGGCGACGGATCGGCGGCCGGTTGAGCGCCGAATCCCTTCCCGATGACGCCGGATGCCTCCGCCGAACCCATGCCTCGACACCCGCTTTGCGGCGGATGCTCCCAGTCCCTGTGGTGATGCTAAGACATTGAATCGCCACGATGACTCTTGTCCATAGGCAATTTTTTCCGGGGAACTGCCCGGAATGAAAAAGCGAGTCGCGAGAATCACTTAGCTCCCTTGAAAAAATCATTCCACCGGCCGCAGCGGGTGTTGCCTGTGAGGTGTTCCGGCCATCACTGATTCGCATTGCTGCCGGATTTATGCCCGATTGTCGCCTCACGGTTACAGCGGCATGCGATGCAAGGGTGATAATCTGACCGGCTGCATTGCGATTCTGCGCCCGATGTCGAATTGCCCCGCCTCCGGACGTCCTCGCTGCAGCGCTTCTTGAACGAGAACGATTTTCAATTTATCAAGAAGAAGCTTGTTAAATAGCTGAAGACCGTCCGGGCGTGTCCGTGGGAAGCGCGCTCTGGCCGAAACGCATCTTCCCTTTGGTGACTCCGATGTTCCGCTGGTTCGAAAACCGTCTCAATCCTTACCCGCCGCGCGAGCCGGCCCAGCCGCCCAAGGGGCTGCTGGCGTTCTGCCTGCATTATATGGAGGGCGCCAGGCTTCCCCTGGCGGCGATGGCGGTGCTGTCTGCGGCGATTGCCCTGTCCGAGGTGGTTCTGTTCGCCTTTCTTGGCAGTGTGGTCGACTGGCTTGCCAGCGCCAACCGGGAGACCTTTGTCGCCGAAGAGGGAGGATTCCTTCTCGGAATGGGCGTGTTCGTCCTGCTGGTGATCCCGGCGCTGTCGCTGGCAAGCGCGCTCACCATCCACCAGACATTGCTGGGCAATTTCCCCCAGCGCATCCGCTGGATGGCGCACCGCTACCTCATCCGCCAGTCCATGACCTATTTCCAGGACGAGTTCGCCGGCCGCATCGCCACAAAGGTTATGCAGACCGCGCTTGCGGTCCGCGAAACCGTCATGAAGCTGCTCGACATGGTGAACTATGTCGTCATTTACTTTGTCGGCGCGGTGGTGCTGGTCGCGGTGATAGACTGGCGCTTGATGTTGCCGTTCCTTGCCTGGGTCGGGGCCTATACCGCAGTGCTCTGGTATTTCATCCCGCGTCTGGGGCGCGTTGCCCAGTCGCAGGCTGACGCCCGCTCGATGATGACGGGCCGGATCGTCGACAGCTACACCAACATCGCAACGGTCAAGCTCTTCTCCCATTCGAGCCGCGAGGAATCCTACGCCCGTGAGGGGATGGACGAGTTTCTGGTGACGGTCTATCGCCAGATGCGCATGGTGACGATCCTCGATGTGACCATTACCACGCTCAATTCGCTCCTGCTGTTTTCGGTCGGCGCCATCGGCATCTGGCTGTGGCTCGATGCTGCTCTGACTGCAGGCGCCATCGCCGTGGCGGCGGGCCTGGTGATGCGCTTCCAGGGCATGAGCCACTGGATCATGTGGGAAATGTCGGCCCTGTTCGAGAACATAGGCACGGTGCGGGACGGCATCAATTCGCTCTCGCTGCCGCGCGTGGTGGCGGACGAGCCCGACGCGCCTCGCCTCGGCCGGGTGAAGGGCAGGATCGAATTCAAGGATGTGGCCTTCAACTACGGCAAGAAGGGTGACGAAACCTCCACCCGGGTGATCGAGGGGCTGAACCTCACGATTGAACCGGGGGAAAAGATCGGGCTTGTCGGCCGGTCGGGCGCCGGAAAGTCGACGGTCGTCAACCTGCTCCTGCGCTTCTACGATCGCCAGAGCGGGCAGGTGCTGATTGACGGCGTCGATATAGCATCGGTTGCCCAGGATTCACTGCGCGCCAATATCGGCGTCGTTACCCAGGACACCTCGCTTCTGCACCGATCGGTACGCGACAACATCAAATATGGCCGCCCGGATGCGACCGACGAGGAGATGATCGCCGCTGCAAAGCAGGCTGAAGCTCATGACTTCATCATGGGCCTCGCCGACGCCAAGGGCCGCAAGGGCTATGATGCCCATGTCGGCGAACGGGGCGTCAAGCTTTCGGGCGGCCAGCGCCAGCGCATAGCCATCGCCCGCGTGCTGCTCAAG
>CAYSBF010000167.1:0-4570 GCA_964429025.1 uncultured Pelagibacterium sp. | reverse complement strand
TCCCAATGACTTACGCTACACAATTGATTTATCTGGTTTTCAGCGCAGCTGACCTATCAATGTAAAGCCGTATTGAGCGTCGCCAACGCACTGACGCACGCCACATAGAGGGAAACACGCCGAGGCATTCGGGCATTCGGGCATTCTACCGATGCTCCGAGTTTTTTCGACAAGCTCCCCACCCAGACCAGCGCGATTGATCCGAGCTGTGCGGGTCCGCACCGCTACCTTTTCGGATCAAACACATGGTCCTCAAGGAGGCGCTGCAAGACATCCTAATCACTGCCGCGGCCACCTCAGCCTTGCCGCAGTCGGCAGAAGCTCGCAACCAGACAAGTCCCTAGCGAGCGCCGGCAGTTCATCCGTGAGCCGCTCTATAACTGCCACACCTATCCCAACGAGTCGACCGCGGGTGTACCAAGAGCTGGAGGGACAAGACCGCGATCAATGCCCAGGAGCGTCTCAGGCAACCGTTATCGCCCCACCCACTTCAGGCTTGGCCCGACAATCCTCTGCTGAAAATACTCACCGCAACCCACTATCCAGCGCTGCACTCTCATATACTCGCCCGTTTCACAGCCCACTGAACGCCTGGCCCATTCATGCCCATCAAGACCAAACTAAGCAACGACATGCTGGCCACCCTGACGGCCGACGCACAGGTACTGGAGGAGGACAGCCTCGGCCCCAAGGTGTACAGACTGGCCGACGGTAACTTTCTCAAGCTCTTCAGACGCAAGCGCCTGCTCTCCTCGGCGCTGTTCGTTCCCTATTCGGATCGTTTCTGGCTCAATGCCAAGCGCTTGAAATCACTCGGCATCCCCACACTCACGCCTCTGGAACTGTATCAACTGGAGGACGCCTCACTGAGCGCGGTGTTGTACAGCCCGCTGCAAGGAAGAACGCTCAAGGATATCTATCTGGATGACCCGGATGCCTTCACCACGCAGCTACCGAATCTGGTCGATTTCATTCGCACCTTGCACCTGCGCGGCATCTATTTCCGCTCGCTCCACTTGGGCAATATCGTACGGACGCCAGAAGGCTCGCTGGGCCTGATCGACATTGCCGACCTGAGCGTTCAACGCCGGCCGCTGTCGAAAGCCAAGGTCAGGCGCAACCTCGCCCACTTTTCGCGTTTGCTGAAAAATCTCGGCCTCGCCGAACAATTCCCAATGGCCGCCCTGAGCACGGCAGTTCTGGACGACTAACGTAACAACGCCCGGTAACTCTCACTGAAGAGCAACCAGGCGCCCTCGGGATCCAGGCCTTGCTGCTGCGCCTGCGCCAACGCCACCAAATCGCCCTGCAGATGCTGATGCAAGGAAACCTCCCAGGCATCCTTGCGATCAGAAGCCAGCAAGCCGAAATCTCCGGCCAGCTGTTCGCGGAAGACGGGTAGATCTGTTGCCAGTACGGGGATGCCAGCGATGACAGCCTCAGGCAGCACCAATCCCAGCCCCTCCTGACGAGACGGGATACATAGCAGGTCGAACGCCTGATACAAGCGCGGGGCCTCTGCGACATGACCCGGCAGAAAGACCTGGTCGACGACGCCAAGCCTCTGCGCCAGCGCAAGCAAGGCCTCCCGTTCCGGTCCTTCACCGACTATCACCAGGCGATCTCCGGGATGAGCCTTCAACCAGCCGGCGACCGCCTCGATCAGCAGAGCGAAGCCCTTCTCGGCGACTAGCCGGCCCACAGCCCCGATCGTGCGCCCCGTTGCGACCACTGGCAAACCCAGAGCACGCTGGGCATCCTCCCTGCTCTTGAGCGACGCTCGCAGCGTCGTTGGCTCCAGAGCGATGCGACCGCCAAGAACACTACGCCCGACCTGACGCTCAAGATCGCCAGCCAGCGTTTCAGAGACCGCCACCAACTGCAGTCTGTCGGCCGGGAACCGCTGCAGCAGCCTGACCTGATCAGGCCTGAGGCGCTTGTGGCCGTGAAACAGCGCAATGACCCGCACCTCACTCAGTGCAGACAGTATTGGAAGAACGTAGGCGGCCACACCAATGCCGTCTAGCAGCACCACCCGTGGCTGACGCGAGACCAGCACTCCGGCCAGACGTCGGCGGTCGAACCAGCGTCGTAGCGCATTAAGACCGCGCCCCTTGATACGCGCAGAGGACAGCTCAAGACACGAAACTTCTCCGACTTCCGACAGTGCGCCCGCCTCGCCACCTTGCAGCAAAAGGCTACTGATTGACGCGCCAGGCTCGCCGAGCCGAAGAATGTCGCGATGCACCTTGTGCACGGAGACGAATGCCGGGCCGCCTCCCCACATGATGTTGAGGATATCCACTGATACCCGCATTAGTAGTAAACGCCAACCTTGCGCAACTGCAACTGCAACCAGGAAGGCTGTGACGTCCGTCGTAACGGCGGACGCATGGCCTCGACTATCTGGCGCCCGATGGCAGCGAAACCATAGTGTTGCTCGGCCAGTTGACGCCCCGCCTCGGCGATACCGGCAGTTCTGGACGGATCCTGCCGCAACATATGCAGCTTCTCGCGCAATTCGGCGACGTTTCGATACAGAACCAAGTTGTGCATATCGACGAAACCGAGAGCCGCATTTTCCTGCTCCCCATGATCATAGGCCAGCAGCACACAACCGCATGCCATGGCCTCGAAATTCTTGATCATGTACTCGCCCATACCGACATCGGCACTCACGAAAAAGCGAATACGGTTGAGAGTATCGCAATACTCCTCACCCGATTTGGTCTTGGTTACGAGCAGATTCTCGACCTGCCCGAGCTCATCGAGTAGCGCCTTGCGCCCACTGTAGGCCACGCTCTTGGTGCTGCCGACGAAAGCCAGCTCGATATCCCGCTCCCGGCCCTGATAGGAGAGCAACGCCTGGTCATAGCCCTTGGGCACGAAACAGGCGTCGAAGCCCTCATCGCGCAGACGCTGGCTGACCTGTGCACCGGAACTGATGATGCGCACCCAGGGCATCCGCCGGTAATGCGTGCTGAACTTTCCCGTGTACTTACAGGGGATGTAGTTCTGGTAGGCGTCGTGTTCCAGGATAACCAAATTGGGCAGGGTGCGAATAAAACGCCATTGACGCATTTCTTTCTTGAAACGCAGAAAGAAGAGAATCCTGTCGTAACGCGATACATCCACGTGCTCACGGAAGTAGCGCTGCAGATTGGCCTGTTCATCGCTGCTCAGCCAACGGATATCACAGCTATCGCACGCTTGCGCAATACCGTCATACAGTCGATCCAGTATCGCTCGCTGCTCGGCCTGGACCAGAAAAAGCACGTTCAAAGGCACACCTCGAAAAAACAAGAAAAATCGCCCGGAGTGACCTCAGCGCACCATCACGTCAAAACGTCGCCCCACACCTGCCCAGATAAATTGGCGTCTCAGTCTGGCTGGTCGACAGTTTTCCACTTTGTCAGTTAGGGAATATTGGATAAAAGGCCAATCCCCTGCATCAGCCCAATGAAACGAGTGCGACCTTGGGCATCGGAAAAAAAGTCCTGTAGTCGAGCATAAGCTCCGCCCGCCCTACGGGTTTCTGCCAGCACAATTAAGCGTCTCGAAAGGCAATCTGCATCCCCCATCGGGAACAAGGCATTAGGCTCACCAATCACCTCCGGCGCCCCCCCACAATCGGTCGCCAGCACCGGTACACCCGCCGCCATCGCCTCCAGCAACACCATGCCGAACGGCTCATGATCGGAGGTCAGCGCGAACACGTCGAACGCCTTGAAATAGTGTCGCCCATTGGGCACCTGACCGAGAAAGAGTACCGAATCGCTGACGCCCAGTTCAGTTGCCAATGCCTTCAACTGCGCCTCCAGCCGGCCGCTACCCATGATCGCCAGCAGACTACCTGCAGGCAGTTGTGGCAGTGCCTGGGCGAAACCGCGGATCAGGGTCGCTTGATCCTTGTCCGGGTGCAGACGACCGACATTGCCGACCACCCAGGCGCCCTGCGGCAGGCCCAGGTGCTCACGAGCGGCCTCGCGGGAAACCTGCTCGGCCTGCACGGCCGCGATGTCGATACGGTTATAGAGCGTTTCGATACGCTCGGCCGGCCACCCGGGCAGGCAGGCGCGCATGTCGTCGCGCACGGCGTTGGACACACCGAGCAACGCCAGACGCTTGCGAAAGAAGTTGGCGAACAGTTGCCGCGAACGGCGCTTGTAGTCGCCGAAGGCGTGATGCACGCCGATCACCGGCAACGTGCTGCCGAGCAACGCGACATATATCGGCTTGAAGCGATGGGCGATGCACAGGGCGAAATCACGCGAGGCGGCGATCCGACGGAAATCGCGGATTGCACCCAACTTGAGACCGCGCACCTGCGCACTGGAATAGTCGAGGAAAATTACCTCGTCTGAAGCCGAACCACGCTCGACGTCCGACGACGGTGCACCAGTCAGGTAGACAGTACAGACCTTGTAGGGCGTGCCCTTGAACAGCGCAGCGTACTGCCGTGCACAATCCAGGAAAGGACCGTCATAACCATGACAGAACTGCAGAACCCAGCGCTGCGCCTGGCCAGAAGCCTGCTCAGATGCCGTCATACCAATCCTTGCCGTCCTTG
>CAYSBF010000166.1:1829-4645 GCA_964429025.1 uncultured Pelagibacterium sp. | reverse complement strand
GCTCAGATCTGCGCCGACACCGTCTACCCCGGCGAAGTTTTCGCCTCGAAGCGGCCGCAACCGTTGCTACCGCCGGCCGGCAACGCCTCCCTTGACGGCCGAAGGGACCGGACCCGCTAGAATGAGGTGAACGCCTGCCGACTCGACAACTTGTGTGTAGCTCAGTGACTGGTGATCTCGAAGCGGCGGACTACTACCTTCGGTCGATCTGACCGACTCGCGCCAGCGCTGTGGCGAAACATCATGCTCATCTGTAATGAAATCCCAATGCCGAAAGGCAGCGGGGATTCGTTATTTGAACAATTGCTTCTTGGCGTACTCGACAGTGGCGGCGTTCAAGAATTCTTGCCAGCTCGTGAAGCGCGTCAGCTTGCGGACCATGGCGTCCTTGTCGGGGTCGCTCGCGGCGGCGAAGTCCTCGATACCCGACTCGTCCACCATCTGCTGCAACGACGAGAAGCGGGTGTTGCTCCGCATGAATGCGCCGTCGAACAAGTCAACGAGCTTCACTTGGTGCGTGCCGTGAAAGGCCCGGGCGTTCCGCTGGAGCCGCTTCAAACCGGAAAGGTCCATCTTGAATTTCATCTGCTTCCCCTCGTGGTGAAATGAATCAGGCCCGACAATGCAGGCCTGATTCGAAGCTAGTTCAAGGTCCAATGACTCCACGGCAAACGTCGGAAGTCGATGTTGGCAAGGAAGTCGACAATGTCTCTCCTACCGTAGTACGTCGGGACGCCACGGCCGTCCTGCTCCATCAAGATAATAGGCACGAACTGGAAAACCGGTGCGTACGTCGCCTGGGCACGCTGTGCCTCGGCGGGGTTGTTGATGATGCCGGGGCGGACGACCACCACGGCGAATGTTTGGCCCTGTTCGCGGACCAATGCTGCGTCAAATGTCATTTGACCTCTATAAAAGTGCGAAAAAGAAAAACACGAATTCCGGCCGCTCGCTCCGTTCCATAACCGAGGCGTCGGACCGGAGAAACTACGCGGCCTTCGCGTCCGAGGCAGTGGCCTTCTTCAGGCCCTGCCACGTCCGGCCGTTCGACTCGGTGACGAGAATCTCGTGCTGCTTGGTGACGGTGTTGGCCGCAGCTTTGGCGTCGGCCAATACCTGCGAACGAGCGACGGTCGTGTGGCGATCGTACTCGGCATTCGGCATCCAGTAGTATTCGCCGTCATCGCTCTTGATGACGCGCGAGAACCCCTTGGCCTTCATCGCCTTGTGGAGCTTCTCGTAATCGTCCGCCGACGGATAACCGTTCAACAGGACTCGGGTCGTAAATTGGGCCATCGGACTCACGGCGCTTTTGACGCCGCCCTCGTAAGGAAAAATGGGTATGGGACCACGAGGGCCCCCGAGGAACGGCAACAACGCCGCCCTCTAAAGAAGAACTCGCACGAGGACGCGAAGGCGGGGAAAGAATTTTCGGAAAATCTAGTCGTCGGGCGTGAGCTGCGTGATGACGCGGCCTGTGCCGCCCAGCGGCATCGTCTCTTCCCAGAGATATTCGGCCTTCGGCCACTTAAACCAGACTTCGGCCGCGACGCGACCTTCCAGCTTCTCCGTAGGCTCGCCAGCGGCGACTTTCGCCCATAGCTCGGCCGTCTTGCTGCCGGCCGGCGGCGGCATGTTGTTTTCGCACCAATACATGCCCTTAAGGCGCATGTCTTCGGAGGCCCGGCCCCAGTGCATCAGGCCGTTCTTCGAGAAGAAGATCGTGCACGGCTCCCGGTCGGCTTCGCAGTATCGGCGGGCCGTGCTCGTCAGCGACGTGCCGAGCCGCTCGGCGAGCCGCCCCAGGTCGTCGAGCGTGCAGAAGCCGTTCCTGAAGAAGTTGAGTTCGTCCCGGAACAGCGGCAGGGGCATCAGGAGGTCGGCCGAGAAGTCGTCGGCCTGCTGCTCCATCGGATTTCGAGAGGAGTAGTCGGACTCCGAATTGTGGTTCTTCCCGCTGCGGATGATCGCCCGATGTTCCGGCAGATAGTAGTGGCCGAGTTCGTGCCCGATGCTGAACCGAACCCGGCCCGGCGTCGGCCAACCACGCGCGCTCGCGTAGAAGATCCCGAACTTGTTGCCGTTCGGGAAGTGCTCGATGCGGGCGTCGAAGCCGTCCGGGTAATCGTCTTCCGCGAGGAAGATGCCTTCTCGCTTAGCGACCTCGAACGGGTCGACCGGCAGTCGCCAGAGGCCGAGCGACTCAAGGATGCTTTGGGCAAGCTCGGCACTAGGGCTTGCCATCGCCGCCGTCCTTTCCCTTTTTCCGCTTCTGAATCTCGTCGGCAATCTTCTTCCGCGATTCGGCGATCTTCTTCCGGGTCTCCTCGTCCATTTCCTCGGCCCGGTTCATACCGGCACCCGCCAGCTCGCCGCAATGCACGTCCTCACAGGCCTCGTCGTCGGCTACGTCATCATCGACGTCCGACAACTTGTCCCAGAGCTTGTCGACTAGGTCGGCCGGCAACTTGTCCATCGCTGCCCGCTCGGCGTCGGTCAACTCGGGAAGATCGTCGAGGTTGCTGATGTCGCGCTTTCGCCTCACTTGCGAGACGATGAACGCCTCGAATGCCCTGTCTTCACGTTCTCGATGACTATCACTCATGGCTCAGTCCTCCAGGAGCTTGAGGCCGGCCCGTTCTAGTTTCGACGCAATCGTTGTTTTCGCTTCTCTCCACCTGTCGCGTGCCACGGCCGTCGTCACATCTTCTCCCGTCATGTCGTGGATGGCCTCGGCCAGCGCCGAGTAATCGTTCTTCCTTAATTGTTCGTATGAGACCAGAAACGCGCGCGCCGCGATTTTCTGTTTCGGCGGC
>CAYSBF010000166.1:0-1729 GCA_964429025.1 uncultured Pelagibacterium sp. | reverse complement strand
TCGGCGGCTGCGTACGGTCGAAGTCCGGCTTACGGACGGCGAGGATCAACCGGCAAAACATTTCCTGGTAGACGTCATCGATCTCGTGCTCGCCGAGCCAGTAGCCCACCGACTTGATGTATCGGTAGATATTCTCCCTGAATTCGCTGTGCAGCACTTGCAGAGCGAATTGCGGATCAGCCTGAAACTGCTCCGCCAACTCGGCTTCGGTTACGGTCCCAGGCCCGTTTGCCATTGAGTATTCGCCTCTGGCTTCCCTTCCGCCAATAATAAACTCACATCAAAACGCGGCGGCGGGGAAGAAAACTCGAAATAATTCGACATTCAAAACCCTAGTTATGGGGGGCTTCCACCGGCCATGCTAGCGTTCTTTCGCACGGATTTTCAATCACCCAGTGAGAGCTTTCGCACCTTAGCCGCTGGCGAGTCGCGATGGAGATTCCTGCCACACGAATGATGAGCTGGATGCGTCGGTAGCGACACACCAAAGCTGGTTGGACGCTCGGTAAGCGGCAGCGGACGTCGAATTACGGCATTGGTCCTCCTCGCTCAAACACACACATCCCACACAAACACACACAGAGGGGCGGGCCGTTTCGACCCGGCCACACAAGGCCGGGCGCCCGCCGAAGCGGTGGGGTCAGATTGGACTGTACGAGGAGAAACAGGCCACGGCGGGCGGGGTCGCCAGGGCGGAGCCCTGGCTACATTGGTGGCAAGCGTGGCGTGGACCGACCAATAGACACTAAGCCGACACTGGGAGTGCGCCATGCGAATCGCCGTTTCAGTGACCGCAATGCCGCTTCAGTCCCTCCGCTTTTTGCCGTCTCCAGGAAGTAGTGCGTTCCGTCAACGTGCTGCCGTATCCTCCAGATGATCCGGGAGCGGCCGCAGCAGATATAGGTGAATGAGGGACAGCGCCGGCGTACCAGCCCTAGGCCCCTTCGTGCCAGGAAAGGCCACCAGGAAGCGCAAAGGCGACGGAGATCAGGGTAACTGCGGCCGAAAGCTTGCGTGGTTTCATCGGCGATCTCAGCGATACCCTGCGTAACTGCAAGGTCGATCAATTGCTGCAGGCCTGGCGCGGGCGTGCCAGGTTGAAACGGCGCATCGTTCTGACTCTAATTCCTCAACGGGATGGCCCTGCCGTCCGCCCGGTGATTTTCTCGACGCCGGAGCCCCGGGGTTCGTACTTTCAGCCGAGCCCGGTCCTGCTCTCCCTGAAAGGGATGACGCTGCGCATGAAACCGATCATCGTCTCGCGAACCATTCACGCGCCGCTGGATCTGGTGTTCCGGACAGTGGCCGATGTCCGAAACTTCCGGCACGCCGTCCCGCATATCACAAACGTCGAATTCCTCTCGGATCAGCAGCTAGGCGTCGGGACGCGGTTTCGCGAAACCCGGCTGATGCACGGTCGGGAACATACCGTCGAACTGGAGGTCACCGAATACGTGGAAAATGAACGCGTGCGGCTGGTGTCCGACGCCGGCGGCACGATCTGGGACACGGTATTTTCCCTGTCTCCATCTCAGGCCGATGGCAGCGCTGAACTCGTCATGCGGATGGATATCCGGCCGTATCGGTTGCTTGCGAGGATTATGAACGCCCTGATCCGGGGAATGGTCACCAAGGGCGTCCAGTCGGACATGGACGCAGTGAAAGCATACTGCGAAGCCGGTGGTACGCCGGGCGATGACTGAACGCAATCACGGCGTCCCCCTTGCCG
>CAYSBF010000165.1:0-4735 GCA_964429025.1 uncultured Pelagibacterium sp. | reverse complement strand
ATCAGGTCGAGGAACTGCAGACCGCGGTTCGTGTACTTCTTGGCGATCGAGATCACCAGCCGCAGGTTGGCTTCCACCATTTCCTTCTTGGCGATCGCTGCTTCGCGCTCGCCCTTCTGCACCTTGGAAACGATGCGGCGGAACTCGGCGATATCGAGACCGGTTTCAGTCGCGAGCGTCTGGATTTCCCCGCGCAACTCGTCGATCGTCGCCCGTTCGCGCGCGACGAAATCAGCCCAGCCCTTTTCGGGCCGCTGGGCGACCTTGTCGGCCCAATCGGGATCGAGCTCGGAGCCGTAATAGGCCTTGAGGAAGTCCTCGCGCTTGACCTTGTAGCCTTCGGCAAGCCGCAGCAATCGGCCCTCATTGCGCACGAGCCGCTTGTTGATGTCGTAAAGCTGCTCGACAAGGCTTTCGATACGGCTCTGGTTGAGCGAAAGCGACTTGACGTCCCGTATCACCTCATCGCGCCAGGCATCGATCTTCTTGACCTCCGCCTCATCCAGCGCCTTGGCGGCAAGCTGGTCTTCGACGTGCTGGTCCTGCACCTTGCGCATCTTGCCGTAAGTCTCGGCAATACGGTTGAAAGTGTCGACCACCTGAGGCTTGAGTTCAGCCTCCATCGCCGAAAGCGAGAGATTGTTCTCGTATTCGTCGTCCTCGTCGTCATCCTCGGCCTGAGGGATCTCGCCCGCCCCGTCTTCATCGTCCCCGGCGCTTGCGGAGCGTGCCTTGGGTGCATCGGCCTGCGGACGCCCTGCGCCAGCCGGCGCGGCAGCCGGGGCCTCTTCGTCCTCGTCGTCACCGGAAGTCGCGTCGGCAATCTTGGCGTCCGGCCCCGCATAGGTGGCTTCGAGATCGATGATGTCGCGCAGCAGAATCTCGCCCTCGGCCAGCTGGTCGCGCCAGATGATGATGGCCTGGAAGGTCAGCGGGCTTTCGCAAAGCCCTGCGATCATGGTCTCGCGGCCGGCTTCGATGCGCTTGGCGATGGCGATTTCGCCTTCGCGGCTCAGAAGCTCCACCGAGCCCATCTCGCGCAGATACATGCGCACCGGATCGTCGGTGCGGTCGGAACCCGATTTGGTGTTGGAGGTGGTGGCGACAGCCCCGCCGGTCGTCGCGACTTCGCCGCCCTCTTCGTCACCCGAATCGGCCTCGGCTTCTTCGACCTCGTCTTCGTCGATGACGTTGATGCCCATGTCCGAGAACATCGCCATGATGTCCTCGATCTGCTCGGAGGTTACTTCCTCGGAGGGCAGGACGGCATTGATCTCTTCATAGGTGACATAGCCGCGCTTCTTGGCGGTCTTTATAAGCTTTTTGACCGCGGCATCCGAAAGGTCGAGAAGCGGCCCATCGGGGCCTTCGCTCCCGGCTTCCGGCTTGTTGTCCTGTTCGCTCTTGGTCTGGTTGGCCGTTTTGGTCGCCATAAAAATTGCTCTCCTGAGCCGCGCCGGTCGGGGCGCCGGGAAACCCTTCGATGATGTGACGGGTCAACTGGGCAAGGGACGACATCAGGGTTAAGAATTCGCTTCTGTTTGCGAACAAAGCCCCTGAGGCCTGGACCGTTACCTCAGCGCATGATGCTCAGCGCATATACGCAAAAACGCGCGGACGCGAAACACCTCTGTCAAAGGCTCCGCGTCGCACGCCCGGATAACGAACCAAATCCCTCAATCAGCGCCTCTGTACCATCGACACTGGAAATCTGATTCTGGATGTCACGCAGCCTTTCAAATGAATGTTCGCTCAGGTCTTCGCCTAGCGCCGTCTCGGCTGCTTTGAGTTCCCTATTTAGTTGAACGGATTTGTAATGCAAGGCCAGCGCGTGCTTTAATCCGGTCTCTGCATCGATTTGTGCGGTATCGGCATCCACCTGCCAGACCCCCTGCCGGGCGAGCAGGGTCCGCATGCGCTCCAAGATGGGTCCGTGCCCCCGCGCAATCAAGGCCTCGTGCACCGCATTGGGCCCTAAATCGGGATGGACGGTCACAAGATCGAGAAACGCTGCCAGCACCTGCCTTGCCGGCAGCGACTGGAACTCGAGTTCGGCAAGAGATTCAAGCCGCGACTGCGCCAGTTCGGGGTGGTTGACAAGGCTCAGGATAATCACCGCCTCGCGCGGCGTCACATCACCCGCCATCCCGCTCTTGAGCAATCGCGAATTGCGCAGCGTGTCCGACACCAGCGTTCGCGGATTGCCGCGCGGACCGGGCCTGCGCGAGTCATAGCTCCGCCCGCGGTTGGGGTAGCTCCCGCGCGTCTGGATAAAGAGCGAAGAGATTTTCTCGTCGAACGCCTGGCTGTAGTGCCGCCGCACCGAGACATCGCCGATCCGCCCCGCCCGCTCGCGCAGCCGTGCCTCAAGCGCGGCCCGCTGTTCTGGCGCCTCGGGAATCCCGGCTGCCGTCTCGATCGCCCACACCGCCTCGGCGAGCGGCCGCGCGCTTTCGATCAGATCGGCAAAGGCCTGCCGCCCGCGCTGCTTGATGAGATCGTCCGGATCGAGCCCGTCCGGCAGGGCGCAGATTTTCACGCTCTTGCCCGGCTTGAGCATGGGCAGCGCGATATCCACGGCCCTCTCCGCGGCCCGCATCCCCGCGCTGTCGCCGTCAAAACACAGCACCGGAATATCCGTAATCCGCCAGAGCAGCGTCAGATGGTCTTCGGTCAGCGCCGTGCCGAGCGCCGCCGTCGCGCCCTCGAACCCCGCTGCGACCGCCGCGATAACGTCGAGATAGCCTTCGACGACGACGATCGGCTTGCCATCATACCCTGCCTGCCGCGCCGCCTGCCCGTTATAGAGCGTCTGGCGCTTGTGAAAGAGTTCTGTTTCCGGCGAGTTGAGATATTTCGCCGCCACGTCCGCCGATAGCGCCCGCCCGCCGAAGGCGATCACCCGCCCCCGAAAGTCCATGATCGGGAACATCAGCCGGTTGCGGAACCGGTCATAGGGCACGGCGATATCCTCGCCATGCACCACCAGCCCCGTGTCGATCATGTCCTTGAGCGGCACCCCGTTTGCGGCAAGGAACTCCTTGAGCCCGTTCCGGCTGTCGGGCGCGAACCCGATGCGAAACCGCTGCTGCATTGCCGCCGGCACCTGCCGCTCGAGCAGGTAACCCCGCGCCCGCGCCCCCACATTATGCGCCAGCGCCTCGGTGAAATAGGCCGACGCCAGTTCCATCACGTCATAAAGCGTACGCCGCGCCGCATCGCGCTTTTCCGCCCGCTCGTCCCGTGCCGGCATCGGCACCCCGGCGCGCCCGGCCAACAGCTCCACCGCCTCGGGAAAGCTCATCCCGGTCTTTTCGGTCAGGAACCGGAAATGATCACCCGATGCCCCGCACCCGAAACAATGATAGCGCCCGCGCTTGTCGTCGGCATGGAACGAAGGGCTCTTCTCGCCATGAAACGGGCAGCACGCCCACATGTCGCCCTTGCCCGGCTGGCTCTTGCGCTTGTCCCAGACAACATGCTCCCCCACCACCTGCGTGATCGACAGGCGGTTGCGGATTTCATCCAGAAAGGCATCGGAAAAGCGCATGGCTGTTAGGTAAGCACCGGCAGCCTGAATGTCACGCAGTCAGGCGTTTTCCACAGGATCAGAGTCGTCGCTTTTGGGCGACCGCTTGAGGTTCGGCATCCGAACCCGCTCGGCCTTGCTCCAGGCAACATAATCTGCCGAATCGTGGCTTTCCCAGAACGCGCGCTCCTCTGCCTCATCGGCAAACTTCGGAATCGGTTTAGGTTTGCTCGTCATAATACGCCGGTCCTTCAATCGCTCGGGGCACCTTCTCGAATTTGAAGCTGACCGGCTTCATGCCCGAAAGGCCACTTTTCGTATGACACCGTCCAGGAGAAGAATTATCCCCCCAGCGCCGCCTTCACCTGCCGCGATGCCGCGCCGAAATCAATCTGCCCGGGATATTTCGCTTTCAGCACCCCGATCACCTTGCCCATGTCCTTGACGCCTTCCGCCCCCGTCTCGGCAATCGCTTCCCTAATCGCGGCTTCGACTTCGGCCTCGCTCATGGCCTTGGGCAGGAACTCCTGGATGATCGCGATTTCCGCGCGCTCCTTGGCCTCGAGTTCCGGCCGGTTGTTCTGCGCATAGATCGCCGCCGATTCCTCGCGCTGCTTCACCATCTTCTGCAAAAGCGCAAGGATATCCTCATCGCTCACCGCCTTGCCCTCGCCGCGCGCCGCGATATCGCGATCCTTGATGGCGGCGCTGATGAGCCGCAAGGTGGAGGTGCGCGCCGCGTCGCGCGCCTTGAGCGCGTCCTTCATTGCCGCATTGATCGTCTCGCGCATGTCCGGTCATCCTTCCGCTGATATCGCCTTCCAGAGCATATACCTAACGCCATCGTGAATGCTAATCGGCTGACCGATCCACCAAGTTACTGAAATGTTGCGCTTTCTTGCGCGAGTTCAGAGTTGACCGCTGCCCGGCCTTGAACTAGTTTCCGCCCAACCCATTATATGGACGGTCCAAGGACTCCCCCGGCACCCGATGCACGGCGGGTTCCCCGCGCCAAGACCACGCACCAACACCCCAAGGAGCAGCCATGTCCGGTTGGCAGGAAACACCCCCCACCGCAGTCCTCATCCTGCGCGACGGGACGCGCCTTGAAGGCCGCGGCATCGGCGCTGTCGGCATGGCGGCGGGCGAGGTGTGCTTCAACACCGCGATGACCGGCTATCAGGAAATCCTCACCGATCCCTCCTA
>CAYSBF010000164.1:0-4793 GCA_964429025.1 uncultured Pelagibacterium sp. | reverse complement strand
CAGCGTGGTTTCCGCAGACAATTACGGCAACGGCGTCGCCTCCGCCCATCTGATGGCCAAGGCTCTCGATCAGGAAGGCCAGATCGGAATCGTCTACCACGCTGCCGACTTCTTTGTGACCCGCCAGCGCTACGATGCCTTCAAGGCCACCATCGAGGAGAACTACCCCAACATCGAGATCGTTGCCGAGCAGGGTATCGGCGGGCCGGACTTTTCTGGTGACGCCGATCGCGCCGCTTCGGCCATGATGGTGAGCAATGCCGGCATCGATGGCATCTGGGCGGTTTGGGATGTCCCGGCCGAGGGCGTGATCGCCGCCGCCCGCGCCAACGGCCGCGACGACCTCGTGATCACCACCATCGATCTGGGCGAAAACGTTGCCATCGACATGGCGCGCGACGGCTTCGTCAAGGGACTGGGCGCACAGCGGCCCTTCGATCAGGGCGTTACCGAGGCCAAGCTTGCGGGCTACGGCCTTCTCGGCAAGCAAGCGCCCGCCTATGTGGCTCTTCCGGCTCTCCCCGTGGAGCGCGCCAATCTGCTCGACGCCTGGCAGGAGGTTTATTCCACCGAGGCGCCGGCCACGATCAGTGACTCGATGAACTAGTCGACGGTCTCTCTATGGCTTGCGAAGGCGGCTTTTCCAGACCGCCTTCGCCCATCATTTCAAAAGTGAGAAGACAATGCAAAAGCTCAATGTCGCCATGATTGGCGGCGGCTTCATGGGCAAGGCGCACGCCATGGCCTATGCCGCGATGCCGATGTTTTTCTGGCCTGCGCCGGCCATTCCAGTGCGCAAGGTGGTCGTGGACGTGAGCCAGGATATGGCCGAGACGGCCCGTGACCGGTTCGGCTTTGAAGACGCTTCCGCCGACTGGCGCGAGGTCATCGCGCGGCCCGATGTCGACATTGTAGACATCTGCACGCCAAACGATTCCCACGCCGAGATTGCCATTGCAGCGGCCAGGGCCGGCAAGCACATCATCTGCGAAAAGCCGCTGGCGCGGACGGGCGCTGAATCCAAGACCATGCTCGATGCGGTCCAGGCCTCCGGCTCGATCCACATGGTGGCTTTCAACTACCGGCGCACCCCGGCGGTGGCGCTCGCCAAAAAGCTGATCGAAGAAGGCCGCATCGGCGACATCCTCAATTTCCGTGGCACCTATCTGCAGGATTGGTCCGCTGATCCCCATAGCCCGCTGTCCTGGAGATTCCAGAAGGCGGTGGCCGGTTCGGGAACCGTTGGCGATATCGGCACACATGTCGTCGATTTTGCCCGGTACCTTGTCGGCGAAATCGCTGCGGTCAACGCGTTGGTCAAGACCCATATCGCGACACGGCCAAAACAATCGGGCGGTGTCGACAAGCTGGGGGTCGGCGGCGGCGACAGGAACGCTGAACGCGGGCCCGTCGACGTCGATGACGAGATGCTGACGATGCTCAAATTCGCGAACGGGGCAATCGGGTCGATCGAGGCCACCCGAAACGCCTATGGCCGCAACAATTTCCTCACCTTCGAAATCCACGGCACCAAGGGTTCGCTCGCGTTCAACTACGAGCGGCGCGACGAGCTGCAGGTCATGTTCGCCGACGACGTCGGTGATGCGCGCGGTTTCCGCACGGTCTATACTGGCCCGGCCCATCCTTATGGATCGGGGCTTTGGCCTATCCCTGCTCTCGGCATCGGCTATGGCGAGACCAAGATCGTCGAATGCTACGATCTGTGTACTGCCATCGTTACCGGCAGACAGCCATCGCCCAATTTCGAGGACGGGTACCGCATCGCCCTTATCGCAGACGCCATCCTGGCATCGGGGGAGAGCGGCCAATGGGTGAATGTTCCGTGATGGATCGGGCGCCAAAGCCGATCGCGGTCGAGATGAATGCCATTTCCAAGCGTTTTGGCGGCGTCCATGCCCTGCGCGAAGTGAGCATGAGTGTGCGGCACGGAGAAATCCACGCACTTCTGGGCGAAAACGGTGCTGGCAAGTCCACCATTCTCAAGATCCTGCGGGGTGTCCAGGCCCCTGACAGCGGCACAATCGTCATCAAGGGAAAGGCGTTCGAGCGCCTTTCCCCGCAGCTGGCCCGGCAAGAGGGCATCGGCATGATCTTTCAGGAAATGAGCCTGGTGCCAACGCTGAGCGTGGCCCAGAACGTTTTTCTTGCGAACGAGCCTCTGACGCCCGCCGGGCTCATCGATGACCGCGCGATGGCGCGCCGCAGCGCGGAAATCTTTGCGTCCATGGGCGTCGCAGTCGATCCGGCGGCGATCGTCGCCGATCTCTCGACAGGCCAGCAACAACTGACCGAGATCGCCAAAGCCTTGTCCCAGAACGCGGACGTTCTCGTGCTTGACGAGCCCACCTCCGCCCTGACAGCCGGCGAGGTGGATATCCTTTTCGACTTGCTGCGACGCCTCAGAGGCGAGGGCAAGGCCATCATCTACGTCAGCCACCGAATGGATGAAATCTTCCGCATCGCCGACCACGCAACAGTTCTGCGCGACGGACGGCGGATCGATAGCCGTCCCATCGCCGAATACACGTTGGCGTCCTTGATCGCGGACATCATGGGCAAGCAGACCCGGGACCTGTCGGAATTCACCACGGATTCGACAGCGCAGGATGAAGTCATCCTCAAGGTCGAAAATCTTTCGAGCAAGCTGCGCCGTGGGGGCGATGTCAGTTTCTCGCTTCGGCGCGGCGAGGTGCTGGGCATTGCCGGACTGCTTGGAGCGGGCCGCAGCCGGCTCGCGCGCATGCTGTTCGGGCTCGAGCCGATTGCCAGCGGCACAATAACGTTGCGGGGCCAAAAGGTCGCGATCGGTTCGGCCAGCCAGGCAGCCGACCTAGGACTTGCACTCGTTCCCGAGGACAGGCGCCGGCAGGGTTTGGTGCTGGCGCATTCCATTCAGGACAATATCGAGCTTCCAATTCTACAACGCCTTGGCGCGACCCCATTCGTGGACCGCATCAAGTCCCGCACAACGACCGACGAGCTGATAAGGCGCCTGGCCATAAAGACATCATCGCGCGAGGCGGCGGCCAATTCGCTGTCCGGCGGCAACCAGCAAAAAATCGTCATCGGCAAATGGCTGGCGACGGATCCCGATATTCTCATCATGGATGAGCCAACGGCCGGAATCGACATTGGGTCCAAGGGCGAAGTGCTGCGGCTGGTTCGCGCACTGGCCGCCGAGGGGAAATCCATCATCTTCATCTCGTCCGAACTTGCCGAACTTGCTGCGGTCAGCGACCGCATCGCGATCATGTCGGGCGGCCGTCTGGTCAAAACGATCGACAAGACGGAACTGTTGTCCAGCACAGGTGACGCCAGCCAATTGCGCGCCGAGCAAAAGCTGCAGCTTATCGTGCAGCGGGGAGGAAACCATGACTGACACCCTGGCCGTGGCAGGCCGCGAAACCCCCTTGGGCTATTTCAAGCGCACCTGGCGCCAGAACATCATCTACATCGGCTTTGTCGTGGTGTTCCTGTTCTTTGCCATTACGCTGCATGACAAGGGCTTTCTGACGCCCAACAACATTCTCAACATCGCGCGCCAGACCGCGATGATCGCCGTGATGGCGGTCGCGATGACGCTGGTGCTGTCATCGGGCGAAATTGACCTCTCGGTCGGCGCCGTTGCGGGTCTGGCGTCTGTGACAACCGCCATGGCCGTTGCCTGGGGCGGCGTGCCTGCGGGCATCGCAGCAGGCATCATGACCGGGGTGACCGTTGGGCTGATCAACGGGTTCCTGTCAACACGGCTGATGATACCGACCTTCCTCACCACCCTGGCGATGATGGGCATCGCCAAGGGCACCGCTATGTGGATCTCGGGAACGGCAGCCATTCCGGTGCTCGACCGGACGTATCCGGCCATCTTTGGCGGGGGCAATATCGGACCGATACCGACCCTGTTGCTATGGATGCTGATTGTCGGCGTAGTCGGACACATCGTGTTGCGGCGCACCAAGTTCGGCCGCCAGGTGCTGGCGGTTGGCGGCAACGTCGTGGCAGCGCGCTACAGCGGCATCAACACCGGCAGGATCAAGCTCTGGGTCATCGTGATCTCGGCAATCACAGCCGCGCTCGCCGGCATGCTCTATGCAGGGCGGTTGCAGACCGGACGCTTCCAGCTCGGGGAAGGCGACGAGTTGTCCGTGATCGCCGCCGTGGTGCTTGGTGGAACCAGCCTGTTCGGCGGCAAGGGTACGGTTGTTGGCTCGATTATCGGAGCCTTGATGATCGGCGTCATCAACAACGGCCTGATCCTGATGGGTCTCGAATACTCCCAGCAACTCATCGCCCGGGGCGGGATCATAATCCTTGCGGTTGCCTTGAGCCAGGCCGGCACACGGTCAACCTGACGATTGCGTTGTCGATCCATATTTCCGAATGTCAGCTTTCCACACTTCCTTTCCAAAAACAGACAGTCCGCAAGCGGCCCCAAATCGGCCGTGCAATGCCCGTTCAAAAACGCGCCCGCTCTTACACCAGACTGCCGACGTGGAGCAGGCTTGCGGCGCCCAAATGTAGCAGCTACTGTCACAGCTGGCCGTCACACCGACGAGTCAATATTGTCATTTCCATTAGACGGGACAATGGGTTATCGGGAAAACGGCTGAGAATCCCCCTCTCCGCCAAACACCGCCGATTGCAGCACAAATGGACAGGGTGCCGGCGCTACCGCCGCTTTTTCAGAAGCGCTCTTCGTTCTCGCGTGCCAGGGTTGTCAAAGCGTTCGAATCCGGCATGTAGCGTTGGGCGGCGGTATCCCAGCGATAGGT
>CAYSBF010000163.1:3518-4906 GCA_964429025.1 uncultured Pelagibacterium sp. | reverse complement strand
CAGCCAAAAAATAACGAGACGAATTGAACGAAAATCGTTCAATTCGTTCAGCTAAAAATCCAAGGATGTGTCAGGAGTTAGGGGATTCGTCCGGCTTCTGCGTTTGCTGAAACTTTGCCCTGGGCCGCGGTAATGACTACCGGGGGTGACATGGGAGATGCCCAAAGCGCCGGGGCAGGATGTTTCCGTCACGGCTGACGCGCTCTAATGCAAAAGAAACCTGAGAGCGATCCATTCAACTTTAACTATCGGCGTAACATCTTCATAATTATCAGCAAAGTGCAGGCGGATGCACAGAATTTGCTGTCTCCGATTAACGTAATTTCAACTGCTCAAGTCTAGCGTCAGCCCGAGTTCGATGTGTGACGCGTCGAACGATGCAGTCACTTCGTGGACGCACGAACAAGGAGCTAGACATGAATCTTTTCAAGAAGTTTGCCGCCGACGAATCCGGCGCGACCGCTATTGAGTATGGGCTTATCGCGGCGCTGGTCTCTGTCGTTATCATCGGCGCACTGCAGATCATCGGTCCGCAGCTACAGACAACCTTCGGCACCATCGGCGACGCGCTCACTGACGCGAACGCTGATTAAACGCGAAAATTAGATCACGTTTTTAAAGGAGGGCCTCGTAATGTGGCCCTCCTTTACACCCCTTTTTTAGTTCATCCTAGGCCAAGTGTATAGAATAACGCCGATACTTTTGTGTCTGCGATGTCAAGCGGGGGAGAAATGGGAATCGTTCGATCATTCCTAAATGACGAAGCTGGCGCAATGGCCATTGAATATGGGCTTATTGGTGTTTTGGTTTCAATTGTTATCGTAGCGGCCTCGGTTATTATCGGTAACGAGACGACGACGCTATTCAGCACTATATCGAACGCAATCATGGGTGCACTGGGGAACTGAGTGCGACTAAACTGACAAAATATGGCTTCTGTTGTCCTCTTCATATTCCCCGCCTTGATGGTCTTTGCGGCCTGCTCCGATCTCCTCACCATGCGCATTTCCAACAAGTTGGTGCTGGCGACGGCGGCGGCCTTTTTCGTTCTTGCCCTTCCGGCGGGAATGGACCTCGCGACGATCGGCTGGCATGTCGGCGCAGCTGCACTCGTCCTGGCCATCACCTTCGGCTTCTTCGCCGCCGGCTGGATCGGGGGCGGTGACGCCAAGCTGGCCGCGGCGATTGCGCTCTGGCTCGGATTTGATCTGCTGCTGCCCTATCTGCTTTATGCGTCGGTCCTCGGCGGCGGGCTTACGCTTCTCATTCTCTTTGCGCGGAACTACGCGCTCCCTGGTCCCCTGATGCAGATCGGCTGGATCGAACGCCTGCACAACGAGAAGACCGGAATCCCCTATGGCATAGCCCTGGCCGCTGCCGCGCTTCTC
>CAYSBF010000163.1:0-3418 GCA_964429025.1 uncultured Pelagibacterium sp. | reverse complement strand
CTAAACCATTGGTTAACCTTTACAAAAAAGCGACGGTTAACCAAGTTTTGACCCTTTGAACGCCATAGTTCCGCCCAAAGCCTGCCGCCCGGGCGGCGGTTTGTGGGAGTTATGGTGATGAAACCGGCGCGTATTCTGCTCATCGTGGTGGCTTTGGTTGCGGGGGGGCTTGCGGCATTTCTCGCAACCCGCGGCGGCGATGCTCCGGCTCCGCAAACCGTTGAGGTTACGCAAATCCAGCCCGAGCCAAGAACGCAGGTGCTCGTTGCAACGCGCGCCGTGGGTCTCGGCCAGCGCCTCACCGCCGGTGATGTGGGCTGGCAGGACTGGCCGCAGGGCGCGGTGCGCGGAGAATATATCACGTCCGAACAGGTGCCCGATGCACCGGCCCAGGTTGCGGGCGCGGTGGCGCGCTTCGAATTCTTCCCCGGCGAGCCGATCCGCGAGGCCAAATTGGTGCGCTCGGATCAGGGCTATCTCTCCGCCGTCATCACCGAAGGCATGCGCGCAGTCTCCATTCCCGTGACCCCGGAATCGGCCTCGGGCGGCTATATCGTTCCCAATGATCGGGTCGACGTGGTCCTTACCCGCTCCGGATCCTCCTATTCGGAAACCATTCTTGCCAATGTCCGCGTCCTCGCCATCGGTAAGCGGCTCGGCGAGGTCGGAACCACTGCCAGCACCGCCGATCCCCAGGAGCCTTCCTCACAGGTCTTTGACGGCAATCAGGTCGCAACGCTCGAGCTTACGCCCACACAGGCCGAAACCATTCTCAACGCCACATCCGCAGGACGGCTCGCCCTCGTGCTGCGCTCGGTCGTCGATTTCGCCGAAACCCCGAGCGCGCAGCAGGGCCGGACACAGGCTGTGCGCCTCATCCGGTACGGGCAGACCCAGGCGGTGATGGCGGGCAGCTATCAGGGCTCCGATCCTGCCACCCAATCCGGTCCCTCGATTTCGGCGACCACCGCCGAACCGGGCCCTGCCTCCCAACCAACCCCGCCTGCGTCCGAACCGGTCGAGCTGAGATAGGTGCCCAAGATGTCGAAGATAAAGATGATCATGGCCGGTATCCTCCCGCGCGTCTGCCGCCCCCTGGCTGCAGCGCTCGCCGCGCTTGGACTGGTGCTGGCGGTCGCGCCGGCGCATGCCAGTTCTTCGGCACACCTGCTCATCGGCCACAACGAGATCGGCCGCACCCAGCACGTCCAGATCGGGGTGAACAAATCGATCATCGTCGATCTGCCGGTCGAGGCGGGCGAAGTGATCGTCTCCCAGCCCGGGGTGGCCAACGCCATCATGCGCAGCAAATCGCGTGCCGTGATCCAGGGTATATCGGCGGGGGAAACCAACATCTTCTTTCTCGATTCCCGCGGCTCGGGCATCGCGGTGATCGAAATTTCCGTGGCGCAGGACGCGACGGGTCTCGCTGCGACCATCAACCGGCTCATTCCCGGCTCGCGCGTCCAGGTTCAGTCCTTTGCCGATGCGGTCGTGCTTTCTGGACAGGTCAATTCCGCCGATGACCTTGAAAAGGCCATCGCCATTGCCGGTCAGTTCGTCGGGGGCCCCGACTATGTGACCTCGGTCGTCAATGTCGCGGGCGGCCAGCAGGTGATGCTCAAGGTCACTGTCGCGGAAGTCAGCCGCGAGGCCGTGCATCAGCTCGGCATCAATCTCAATGCCTCCTTCGGCTCGACCGCCATTCTGCAGACCAACCCCTCGCTGGGCGGCGCATCCGGTGTCTCGAGCAATCCGAACCTGCTCACCGCCAATGTCGGTGCCGGCAATTTCGCGCTCACCGCGCAGTTGCGCGCGCTCGAACGCCGCGGTGCCATGCGCACGCTGTCCGAGCCCACGCTCACCGCGATCTCGGGCCAGGCCGCAGAGTTTCTTGCGGGTGGCGAATTCCCCGTGCCGGTCTCGGTCGATGCCGATGGCAAGGTCACTTATGAATTCAAGGAATTCGGCGTAAAACTCAATTTCACCCCCACCGTGCGCTCCAACGGTGTGGTCGGGCTGGTGGTCGATACCTCGGTCTCCGAACTGACCACGGAAGGCGGCATCAACACCCCCGTTGTCACCATTCCCGCGACCCGCGAGCGCCGGGCCTCGACATCGGTCGAGTTGCCCAATGGCGCGACGCTGGCTATCGGCGGGCTGATCGAGGACCGTGTGCGCCAGCAGATCAACGCCCTGCCGGGGCTGGGCAACATCCCGATCCTCGGCGCGCTTTTCCGTAGCCGCGATTTTGTCCACTCCCAGACCGAACTGGTGATCCTCGTGACGCCGGTGATCGTGCAGCCGAGCTACGCCCAGCCGCAATTGCCCACTGACACCTATGTGCCGGCATCGGACGCCGAGGCGATTTTCCTTGGCCGCATGGAGAACCTTTACGGGGTGAGTGGCGGTCACGGGGGCGGCCAGTTCCGCGGCTCGGTCGGGTTCGTTCTGGACTGATCACGGGATCCCAAGAGGACGGGAACGAAAATGAACTTTCTCGACAATGACAAGCCCGAAACGGCCACCGAGGCACCCGCCGCCGAAATCCCGAGCGGCGCCCGGCTGGTTCCGCGCATCACCATCCAGGCTTTCTGCGAGCAGTCCCAGACTGCCCAGATGATCGAGGATGCCACCCATGACCGCCGCATGGCGAAAGTGGCACTCACCACGCACAATGGCGGGCTTGAAGGCGCGGTCGAGACCTACCGCACCAACCCAACGCCCAACCTCATCATTGTCGAGACGACGCTGCCCGCCGAAAACATGCTCGATGGGCTCGAGCGCCTCGCCGAAGTCTGCGATGCCTCGACCCGCGTGATCGTCATCGGCCACGTCAATGACGTGGTGCTCTACCGCGAATTGATGCGCGCAGGCGTGTCCGACTACATCGTCATGCCCGCATCGACCCCGGTGCTGGTCAACGCCATTTCCGAGCTCTTTGCCGGCGAAGGGGCCGCTCCCATCGGCCGCACCATCGCCTTTGTCGGCGCCAAGGGAGGATCGGGCGCCTCGACCATCGCTCACAACACCGCCTGGGCCATTGCCCGCGCCATCCGCCAGGACGTTCTGGTGCTCGATCTCGACCTGCCCTTCGGGACTGTCGGCCTGGACTTCAACCAGGATCCGCCACAGGGCATGGGCGACGCCGTCTTTGCCAATGAAAAGATGGATGCGGTGATGCTCGACCGGCTGATGAGCAAGGCCGCGGCCCATGTCAATCTGCTGACCGCGCCGGCAACGCTCGACCGCACCTATGACCTCTCCGAGCGCAGCTTTGAGCAGATCATCGAGTTGAGCCAGACGCAGGTGCCTTGCGTGGTTCTCGACATTCCGCACGTCTGGACCGACTGGGTGCGCTATACGCTCGCCGCCGTCGATGAGGTGGTGATCGTTGCCGAGCCCGATCTCGCCAATC
>CAYSBF010000162.1:0-4923 GCA_964429025.1 uncultured Pelagibacterium sp. | reverse complement strand
ACCAGCGACCAACCGGTTAACAGCCGGTTGCTCTACCACTGAGCTACCGGGGAACAAGGCAGCACTGCTTGGCAGGTGCGTCCATCTAGCCAATTTGAATGCGGTTGCCAACCCCCAATTCACGCCGATCCGTCACACTGGCCGACAATGGTCGAAAGCGCCAGAAGGTCGGCCACGGTGTTGAGGCCGGCAAAAGGATTGAACGGCGAATCGTCATACCCGCAAGGCACTGCGCCCACTTTCGTCGCGATGTCGCGCAGCCTTGGGCCTTTGGCTCCACGCACCTCGCCTTCGAGAGCATTGAACAGGGCAGGGACGTGCCACAGCGCGTTCGTTGGATAATCGCGCCCACCATATTCACCGACGACACAGCCTAAGTTGCCAGCCAGCGACGGCTGGGCCCGGGACACGAAATCGAGCGGAAATAGCGGCGTATCGACGGCGACAGAGACAAGCAGCTCCTCGCCTTTTTCCGCGCACCAGCGGGCGCCGGCGAGCAGCCCTGCCGCCGGTCCCGTCAGCCCGCCTGGCGCATCTGGCAGCGCAATCAGGTCCGCTGGGATGGGCTGGGTCTCGCTCGCGACAGACAGCAGAATCGGCTTGGCCTGGCCTCCCAGCCGCCTTGCCGCCCATTGCCATAGCGGCCTGTTGCCCAGCCGAAGGTCACTCTTGCGTACGCCACCGAGTCGGGTCCCGGTGCCGCCTGCGAGAATCAGTCCAACAGGCATGATCGCCACCCGCTATTCGAGCCATTCGGTGATGCTCTCACCATTGGCGTGGATATTGATCGCCTCGAGTGCATCGGGACCAAGGCTCTTGAACTTGTGCGGCACATGAGCGGGGCACACGAGGATCTGACCCTCCACGGCTTCATGCTGCTGCTCGCCGATTGTAAAAAGGGCGCGGCCGGCCCGGATGATGAAGGTCTCAGGGTAGGGGTGCGTATGGAGTCTCGGACCGTGGCCGGGGCCGACGCTTGAGTGGAAGATCACAGTAATGGGTGCGCCATGGGCACCCCCCTCCCACGTTCCTCGCCACTGGCCCGGCTCGATCGCCCAACTGGCCTGCTCGATTACCTTCATCACCTTCACTAGCCCACACGCCAGCATCTTTCGGCGGACGCTATGTCGGCTCCTGGCGCTACGCAATGGAAAATGCGCAATTTCAGAGCGGGAGCCTTGCGCGGAGTCTCCACCTGCAATAGAACCCCGAACCCAGAGGCCTCGTGGCGGAGTGGTGACGCAGCGGATTGCAAATCCGTGTACACCGGTTCGATTCCGGTCGAGGCCTCCATCTTCCTGAAATCATTGTTTTTGCTCCGCGCCCAACCGGAACCGCCATTCGGCTTCCGGCGTTCCCGTTTTATCCGGATCACGGTGCGAACATGCTTTCAGAATGCCCCAATTGCCGAACCACGATCAGCTCGCAGAATGTCGTCTGCCCGGGCTGTCACGCACCCCTTCGGCAGCCGCCGCGTGATCTGGCAAAGCCGGTCTTTGTCGGCGCGTTCATCGTATTCAATTGCCTGATGGCGGCCTGGCTCGGCTTCTACCTGTTCACGGGCAAGACGGGTCTTTTGGCCCCGCGCATCCTGAGCGCCTCGCTCGGTGGCGGGGATGCGGTCGGCACGCCCGTCGGGGGAGGTTTCGGCCTCGGCTATGTCATAACGCTCTGGATCTGGGGCACTGTCGTATTGGGCCTGTTCGCGCTGCCCTCGTTCGCCGGGACCAGAAAGAAGCACTCCGGGGAGCAAAGGCTGGATAGGTGATGAATATGCGTACAACGATAATAATCGCGCCCGTCGCGGCGACCAAAAGGCTGGTTCAAAGGGCAAACCCCGTAGGCGCGGCTCTCAAGAGCATCGGTATCGCCCTGGTTCTGCTCGTTCTGGGCCTCGTATACCTTCTTCTCAGCCCCATTGCATGGGTGGTAAGAAAGCTCAGCGGGGCCAGACGCTAGCCTGACTCAGGCGGCGTTCTCCTGAGCCGGTCCTTGCCCTGGCCGGGGCGCGATCCAGTTCCTTGCCCGATTTCCAATTTCACGGAACTTCGACGATGCGCCCTCGATTCGGCTGCTCCACTCCGGATCGGGCGTTTGACCCGCCGTCACCTTGAAGAACACCTGCATCATGCACGCAATGGCGAACGGCTCGATCAATGCGGCTTTCACGGCCCAGGCGAAGACCAGGGCAAAAACGAACCCACCGGCGGACCATCCGCCCGGGATGAGGTAGACGACAGCCGCTGCGGGCGCGAGCATCACAAGAAAGACGATAAAGCTCAGCCCATACGTGAAAACCGTAAGCCATGCCGCATTGATAAGCATCGGCTTATAGTTCTGCGCGTAAAGCACGAGCGCCGTCTGGGCGGAGGCCCAGGGATTGGTCGCCCGGGACCTGATTCCATAGGCAAGTATGACTTCGTCCACCAGACCAACCGCAATCCTCAGGAAAGCACGGACGACGCCCATGAATTGCTGCAAACCGGGAATCGGTATGACCGATGCGATGCCCTGCAGCAGCCCGGTGATGGCGGTCAGCACACCCTTTACCAGTTGATCAACCGCAAAGAGCACGCTGGCCTCTGCGAATCGCTCCCTGACGACCGCGCTCGCATATTCGATCTGATTTCGTCCGTCCGGCACCCGTCCGCCATCAAGCAGTTCAACGAGGACCGCGATGTGGCCCGCCTTGACGATGTAGAGGATGTATTCGCGCAGGAAGTAGATGATACCTGCCGTCACGCCGAATCCTATGGCGCCGCCCCAGAAGATCGAGGCGATCCGGAAATCTTCGTCTCCGAACGCGCCAACGCCCCATCCCACGCCGGCGCCAACACCTGTAACGACCACATAGGCAACGGCGATGCCGAAATAGACCAGCATCCTGAACACGATGAACGGAAGTGTCTTGGCCAACAGGCCAAGCGAGCGGCCGATCGAAAAGTCCCACATTGTCTGCGCCCCCGGACAAAGATTTTCAGATATTCATCCTAACGCGGCTTTAGGGCCGATGCATCAGGTAATTCGCCCACCTCGTTCAGCACGGTCTGAAACGCCGAACCTTCTTGCGAGGAGCGGAACATGGTCAGCGTTCCGGCCCAGAGAAGTTTGACGGCCACGCTGCCTTCGTTCGCCCAGCTGTGGAGCCGGTTGCCGCGGAAGTGGATGGTGTCTCCCGGACCCACCCGCATTTCCTCGTCTTCGATTCGGAGCACAAGGTCCCCCTCCAGGACGAACACCAGTTCTTCGCCCTCGTGGCTGGCAGTCTCGGAGCGGTAGCCGGGTTCGATGGTGATGAGAAAGGACGAAAGGGTATTGCCGGGGAACTCGGCATGCAGGCGCTCGTAAGCGATGCGAGGGTCGTTCACCGAAAACCGCATCCGTTCGCCCTTGCGGGTCAGGGCTTCCTGTGTGCTGGGCGCTGCAATGAAGTAATCGACGCCGACCTTGAGAGCGCGGGCGATCGCGGCCAGCGTGCTGATCGACGGTGAAGCCTGGTCCCGCTCAACCTGGCTCAGATAGCCGACCGAGACACCCGCGTCCTTTCCAAGCGTCTGCAAGGTCATACGCAACGCATGGCGCCGCGCCCGAATGAGCGCGCCCACTCGAGCCGCCTGTAAAGAGCTGGCAATGCCGTCCATGTCTTGCGTGGCCCCTGTCCTCCAATGCGATTCTAGCGGCTCCCATGCGGATGACAACGTAAATTCTCGCCGTCGGCCCGCACGCCACCGACGACGCCAGTCCTTGTGAGGCCGCTGTTTACAGGCGGCTAACCAAGATTGCGTTGCTTTTGAGCAACATTGGAGGCTTGCCCCATTCTCGCCACCAGCGGGCCCCACTTCGTCCGCACTCGGGCATGAAAGTCCGACCCTATTGCGTGGGTCCAGTCCGCAGGCTGTGTTGTGGCCGCAAGGCAACACCTCCCAGGTCTTGCGATATAGGGCCGCCGGTGGACCGGAACCCGCGCCAGCCGGCACCATTTCGAGTACACGCCGGTAACAAAGGAGAATTAGTAATGAACACGCTCAAGAAAGTGGCTCTCGTCGCTCTTCTGTCCACGACCGCCACTGGCGGTGCGCTCGCTGCTGATGCCATTGGCCTGCCGCCTCCGGCTCTGCCCGCAGCTCCCGTCGTAGATAGCGGCGGCTTTGACTGGAATGGCTTTTACGCCGGCGTAAATGCCGGAATGCAGAACGAGATCGGCGACAACAACAGCTGGACCCTCGGTGGTCAGGTTGGTGTGAACGCCGCGTTTGATTTCGTGCTGGTCGGTGCTGAAGTGGCTATCGACGGTGTCTTCGATACCCCCGATACCTATGCATACGGTTCGGTCCTCGGCCGCGCCGGTCTGCTCGTCAGCAACGAACTTCTCGCCTACGGTGTTGCCGGTTACGGTTCAGACTTCGGCGCTACAAACGGTTCGGGTAATCACATCCTTGCTGGTGGTGGTCTCGAATTCGCCGCTACTGACAACGTTTCGATTCGCGGCCAGTACACCTATGGCTGGGAACAGTCGGGTGCGGGTAACGACATCCACAAGTTCCAGCTTGGTGCGAACTTCCACTTCTAAGCCGATATCCCCAACTCTGGGGTAGGGAAGGCGGCTCCGCAGCGCGGGGCCGCCTTTTTGTTTCGCGCGAGCAGTGCGGCGTTTATGGTTACCAAAATACCTGTGCCAAAACGGCAACAACGGGGCAGAATGCGTCGATTTGCGGGCGCAAAGTTGGAAATGTGATGGTCTAGGGACTCGGAAAGGCGGGATTCGTGCGTTATACCTTGGTTCAATCCAACCGCGTTCGTTGAGGTGAACCCATGAAACTGAAGTCCTTCCTTCTCGCCGGTGCCGCCACTGTCGTTGCCACTGGTGCCGCTTTCGCTGCCGACCCCATCATGCCCGCGCCGGTTGCTCCTGTTGCACCGATC
>CAYSBF010000161.1:0-4992 GCA_964429025.1 uncultured Pelagibacterium sp. | reverse complement strand
GCAACAGGTTAATCAGACCGATATTTAGCGATAAAAGTGCGGTTAGGTTAACCAAAGCTAACAGGCCCAGCGTCGCGACCTCGCCCGATACCTGTGCCATGCCAACCGGCCCTGCAATCTGGTCCAGATCCCCGCGTCCGACGAACAGATCGCCGAAGAAGGCGAGCGTGCGGTCGATGATGAACCGGATTTCCTCGAAGGTCATGCCGACCGCTTCGACGGGATCGGGGTGATAGAGATAGACATCCCCTTCCCCCACGTCGCGGGTGACTCCGATTCGGCCGATCTTGAGCTCGCGCCCGAAACGGGTCACCGTGGTTTCCGCGTCAGGAACCACCACCAAATTGAGGATTTCATCCTGCCGCTCAATCGTGACATGCACCTGCCGCTCAGGCGCCGTCGCCACCAGGCGTTGAAAATCCTCGAAGCCTATGACCTTGAATCCGTCGACCGAGAGCACGCGATCGCCCGGCTCAAAGCCGGCCTCGGCTGCGGGTGTGTCAGGATTTACCCCGGAGATCACAGGCTCGAGCGTCATGCGCCCATAGCCCAAGAGCATCCCATAGAGGATCAGGAAGGTGAAAAGGACGTTGGCCGCAGGTCCGGCGACAACCACGGCCATGCGCTGCCACACATTCTTGTTCGCGAATAGCGTCCTCGCCGTCTCGGGATCGTATTTCGAAGCCAAGTCGGGATCGGGAACGCTCGCTGCATTCATGTCGCCCTTAAACCGGACATAGCCGCCAAGTGGAATGATGGAAACCTTCCATCGCGTACCGCGCCTGTCGGTCCACCCGAAGAGCTCCGGCCCAAATCCGATCGAGAAGGCATCGACCGCAACGCCGTTCCACCGGGCGACCAGGTAGTGGCCCATCTCGTGCACGAACACGATGACAGTGAGGACAGCGAGAAAGGGGATGATGTAGTTCAGAAAGAAGGGGAGAGACCCGATCATCGTCCTGCTTTCGTGGTGAGCGTGATGGAACCGTCTGCGACGACAATATGGTGCAATTGGGTCCGCTCCGCAGACCCTACCAGAAGAGAATACCCTGCGGCACGGCGCCCAGCCCCCGATTTGCGAGGCCGATCAACCACAGGACGATGGCCGCAACGGCAAGGCTGTCGATCCGGTCCATAAGGCCACCATGGCCGGGAATGATGTTCCCGCTATCCTTCACCGCAAAGCGGCGCTTGACCGCGCTTTCAGCCAGGTCGCCGAGTTGTCCCGAGATCGAAACGACGACAGAGATCAAGAGCCCGATTGCGGCCGACGAGCCCGTGCCGAGGACAAAACCCGCCAACCACCAGACCAGCAAGCCGCCGAGCGTGCCCAGTCCCAGTCCGCCTGCGGCACCGGACCATGTCTTGGACGGAGAAACGTCGGGGGACAGTTTTGTGCCCCCCACAAGGCGTCCGACAAAATAGGCGCCCGTGTCGGTCAGCCACACAACCGTGACGAGAAAGATGCCTGCCCAGATGCCCGCTGCGGAACTGCCGCGGATGGCCATGAAGGCAATGGCGACAGTGCCAAAAAAGATGATGCCGGCTACACGCCAGTGCCGGTTGGGCGCGTCAATGACAAACGCCGCGATGACCGAGAGGGTCACGATGACTGCACTCGCCCAGGCGCCATTCATCGGATGCGCCAAGGCCACGACCGTGAGAAGGCCCATAAACAGCGTTCCCGGCCAACCGGATCTGCGGCCGGTTATCATCTTCTCCCATTCGCGATAGGCGCCGGCCATTACGAGGCCCACCAGCAGGGCGAAGGGAATCCAGCCGGCGACGAGTGCGATGGCAGTCAGCGGTATCAGGATGATCGCGGAGAGCAACCGCGGAAGCAGGTCCGGTCCGAACGGCCAAATGGATCGCCTGGTTGTGCGCGCCTTGCCCCGTCTGCCCGTCACGTCCCTATACCACCAAACCGCCTGTTCCGCTCGGTGAAGGTCTTCAACGCCCGTACGAACACCGATTCGTCGAAATCGGGCCAGTTTTCCTCCACGAAAACCAGTTCGGCATATGCGGACTGCCAAAGCAAGAAGTTAGACAGGCGCATCTCGCCGCTGGTGCGCAGAATCAGGTCTGGGTCCGGTATCCCGACAGTGGAAAGGTGGGCATTCAGAAGGTCTTCATCGATGTCGTCCGGGTAGATCTCCCCCGATGCAGCCTTTGCGGCAATGGCTCTGACCGCTGCGGTTATCTCGGACTTTGCGCCATAGTTGAAGGCGATGACGAGGTTGAGGCCGGTATTGGCTGCGGTCTTGGCCTCCACATCCTCGATGATAGCGAGGAGTCCATCCTCAAGGTTAGCCCGTTCGCCGATGATGCGGACCCGCACGTTCTGGCGCATGAGGCGCGCAAGGTCGGAGGCCACAAAACGGCGCAACAGGCCGAACAGAAACCTTACCTCTTCGGGCGGTCGGCGCCAGTTCTCGGACGAGAAGGCGAAAAGCGTCAGGTGCTTGACATCATAGGTGATGCAAAGCTCGACCACACGACGGACGGCTTCCACGCCGGCCCTGTGCCCCTCGGCGCGCCCGAGTCCTCTCGCCTGCGCCCAGCGGCCGTTGCCATCCATGATGACGCCGATGTGCGACGGTATCCTCAGGCGCGGTTTTTCCGTCTCGATTGGCGCGATGGCCGGGTTGACTGACATTGCGACCCCTGGCGCAGGTCCGATCAGACCTGCATGATTTCCTGTTCCTTGTGGGCGACCAGCGCATCGATTTCGGCGATCGCCTCATCGGTCGCCTTCTGGACCTTTTCGGAATTCACGCGCGCTTCATCCTGCCCCATATCGCCGTCCTTCTCGAGCTTGCGCAGCAACTCGATTCCGTCGCGCCGCACGTGGCGCACGGCCACGCGCGCCTGTTCGGCATATTGGTGCGCAACTTTGGACAATTCGCGACGGCGTTCTTCGTTCAGTTCGGGAAGCGGGACACGAATGACCGCACCCTCCGACATCGGGTTGAGACCAAGATTAGACTCTCGGATCGCCTTTTCAACCGCTCCTGCCATCGACCGGTCCCATACCTGAACGCTCAGCATGCGAGGTTCCGGCACCGAAACCGTTGCGACCTGATTGAGCGGCATGGACGAGCCGTAGGCGTCGACCATGATTGGATCCAGAAGGCTTGCGCTGGCCCGTCCGGTCCTGAGACCAGCAAGATCGGACTTCATGGACTCGATGGACTTTTTCATGCGCGAGCGCAGGTTTTCGAGCGAAAACGCTTCGGACATGTGCTTCTCCCTATTCAGCCAGCACGCCGTGACGCGCGGCCTCGTCGTCTTGTTGCATGGCGCCGGGCAAACCCAATAACCGGTTCAGCCGGCCGGCGCAAAACTCTTTATGCCGCCTCAGCCGACCCGTGTGCTGGGCGCACGCCCGTCAAGAACGCCGGCCAGTCCCTCGGGGGTCGAAAGAGCGTAGACCACGATGGGCAGCCGGTTGTCCCGCGCAAGCGCGAAGGCCGCAGTGTCCATGACGCGCAGGTCGCGGGCAATGACTTCTTCGTGGGAAATCTCATCGAACCGCTCTGCCGACGGCTCCTTTTCGGGGTCGGCATCATAGACGCCATCAACCTTTGTGCCCTTAAGGAGGACGTCGCAACGCAGTTCGATCGCCTTGAGCGCCGCTGCCGTATCGGTCGTGAAGAATGGATTGCCGGTGCCGCCGGCACAGATGACGACCGCGCCGCCCTCAAGCGCTGCGATCGCCCCGCGCTGGGTGAAGGTATCGGCTATCGAGGGCATGGAAACTGAAGAAAAGACATGGGACCGCCCCCCTGCCCTGCGTATCGCATCGCCGAGCGCAAGGGAATTGATGACGGTGCCGAGCATTCCCATATGGTCCCCAATGACGCGGTCACCGCCTTTGGCCGCGACAGCCATGCCGCGAAAAATATTGCCGCCACCGATGACGATGGCAACCTGGACACCCATTCGGGTGACTTCGACGATCTGCCGGGCGATGTCGTTGAGGAACTGAGGCTCAATTCCATATGACTGGTCTCCGGCGAGGGCTTCGCCGGAGACCTTCAATAGCACGCGAGTGTAGCCAGGATTGGACATAGACTGCCCCGCTTGGAATAACCGAAATAACGAATCCGAGAAATTCGGATTACGTTACTGGGAGCCAGCGGCGGCGGCAACCTCGGCTGCGAAGTCCGATTCCTGCTTTTCAATACCTTCGCCAAGCGCGTAGCGGACGAAGCCGGTGACCTTGATCGGTGCGCCAGCGTCCTTTTCGGCATTGGCAACGGCCTGGGCGACGGTGTTCTCGCCGTCAATGACGAAAGTCTGGGCAAGGAGCGTCACTTCTTCGTAGTACTTGCGGATACGGCCCTCGACCATCTTTTCAATGATGTTGTCGGGCTTGCCTGAAGCCTTGGCCTGCTCGCTGAACACGGCGCGCTCGCGCTCGACCGCAGCGGGATCAAGATCGTCTGCAGAAAGAGACAGTGGATTGGTTGCTGCGATGTGCATCGCAATCTGCTTGCCGAGCGTTGCCAGCACAGTCTTGTCGCCGGACGACTCAAGACCAACAAGGATGCCAATGCGACCAAGGCCTTCGGCGATCGAGGAGTGGACATAGGTGCCGACGACGCCATCCGAGACTTCCAGTACGGCGGTGCGGCGCAGCGTCATGTTCTCGCCGATCTTGGCAATGGCTTCGGTCAGTTCTTCGGAGACGGTGCGGCCAGTACCCGGATAGGGCGTGGCGGCCAGCGCAGCAACATCGCCGTTGGCATCGAGTGCGAGCTTGGCGGTGTTGGCGACGATCGACTGGAACTGTTCGTTGCGGGCGACGAAGTCGGTTTCCGAATTGATCTCGACGATGGCAGCGCGCTTGCCGTCTGCGGCAATACCCACCAGGCCTTCGGCAGCGACGCGATCGGCCTTCTTGGCGGCCTTGGCAAGACCCTTTGAGCGCAGCCAGTCAACAGCGGCTTCGATATCGCCGTTGGTTTCGGTGAGCGCCTTCTTGCAGTC
>CAYSBF010000160.1:2245-5054 GCA_964429025.1 uncultured Pelagibacterium sp. | reverse complement strand
CCGCGGCATTAGAGCGTGTCCAGCAAAATTGGAAACGGTTCTGCGGTTCGGACACACGACAAAATAAAGAGTTAGAATCAAGGATTTGATTCAATCAAATCCTTGGCTCTACGGGTACACCGCGATGTGCAGATGGTCCTGGTGGAGCGCATCGGAAAAGCTGCGCCCGCCCCGCCCGTCCAGCGCCCAGGGACTGCCGATCTGGCGAACCTCAGGCTGTTGATAGAGCCACTCGACGAACTGGTGAACCGCCGACCCGGGCTCCCGGCCATCGATGACGAGACGCTCGCCCAGCCGGTATATGTCTACAGCGAGGCCGCGCGAATGATCGCTTTGGCGCGTCGTTCCGAAGACTTCCCAAGGGTGGCCGGTCGAAAAGGTGATGACGCCGAAATCGCCCCACTCGGCCATCCGTGTCATCAGCGCGAGGAGCTTGGGCGATACCGCACCGCGATAGATGTCCCAGCGCGCCGAATCCGGCAACTCGATCCGCGGATCGCCCAGAACAGCCACTGCCTCAGGCGGCAGGGCGGCTGGAGGTGCGGCCGGGTCCCCTCCATTGGAAGCGAGGGTGTCGAATTGCCAGACGCCGCCCGTCCGGATAAGCCGGACATCGAGCGTACGCCATTCGGCATGCACGCCGTCTGTCTCTTCCCACATCTGCTCGACAACGACCATGACCGACGCGCTGTCCGGTTGCAGCCCACCCAGTTGCGGATAGATGATGCGCCCGGCAGACCAGGTGCCCGGCCGGTGAAGTGCGGCCGCGTATGGCTGCGCCTCGGGCGGAAGACGCGCCGCAATCGCATCCGCGCCTTCTCCGGCCTCATGGGTCGTCAGCGCAAGGGCGATGGAGCTTGCCAGCTGCTTTGCGGCCGCTTCGGTCTCCTGGGGTGAAAGCGGTTCGGCCCCCTCCTGATGGGGCACAAGCGGCACGACGTCGAGAGCGACATTATCCTGGGCTGTGATGTGCCTCGGCAGAAATCCCTGCATGCCCGGCAGGCCGGCCATGATGGCTGCGTATATAGGCGCGGCCAGTGCGATCGCTCTCAACACGTTCATAAGCAGGGACGTCTCTCAAATTCAGTCTGTATTCGCGCACCGGCACGCCGTCTTGTCCGGTGCGTTTTGCCGCCAGCTTGGCGCCGATGCGCTCAAAGAAGGGCGTTCCCATCCCGCCTTCTTCGGTGATCAGCAAGGCCGAGCGCACTCCGCGCCCGCGCACATCCTGTGCGAATGCCCGCACCAGCTTGCGCCCGACGCCGCGCCGCCGCGCCTCGGGTGCGGTGACGACATGGCTCAGCACCGAAAGCGGCGCGCCACTTCCTGACCGTGCCCGTGTGGCAGGTTTAAGGCGCCGCATGATGGCGCGCGCATATCGCGCACCGCGCGTCGCCAAAAATTGCGCGGCCAGCACAGGACGCGTCAGAAGGGCGACGATTCCACAAATGCCGAGCTTGAAGCCCCTGTTGCGCACCACCCATGCGTAGTGAGCCGAATTGGAGGACGTCCCCAACAGCACGCCCACGATCTCGCCCTGCTCGCGCGCGACAAGCGCAACGCCGTAGGGCGAGTCGGCAAAGCTCTCGTGATAGCAGCGCATGAACTGCCGGCCGAGCTTGGGAAACAAGCCCATCCGGAGATGGGCCAGATGCATCGCAACGCTCGCATCGAGGTCGCCAGGTCGCAATGGCTCTACGGTGATCATGACACCAGTCCTGTCGATTAACCAATCGTTAGGACTCCAATGCGTCTCGACCCGCCCTGTTCCTCAATCAAACATTTGCTTGGGTAACCGGTGCCTGATCATTTCCTGACGCTCGGGGGCGTTGGCTGCGGAGCACCCCCTGCTCTCCGCTCCCGATGGAACACGTAAAGGCCGGAGCCCAGGATGATCGCCGTCCCGACCCACGTCCAGAAGTCTGGGAAGTCGCCGAAGAACACATACCCCAGCACCGTCGCCCCGACGATCTCCAGGTATTGGAACGGCGCGAGCGTGCCTGCGGGCGTGCGCCGGAAGGCCTCGGAAATAAGGAAAAACGTCAGCGCCGAGAGAAAGCCCATGATGATCAGCCGCACCCATGGCCCGTTGGGATCGAAGCCTTCCGCGACCGTGAGCAATGTCCAGTTCCCCGACAGCAGGACGATCGGGCAGATCAAGGCCATGGCGATGAAGGCGAACCAGAACTGGATCGACAATGAATCCATGGTTTGTGAAAGCTTGCGGATGACAATTGCATTGGTGGCAAAGGCGAGCGCTGCAAGCAGCGGCAGGAGCGACGCCCAGCCGAAGATGTCCCAGCTCGGCCGGATGACGATCAGCGCGCCCACAAGGCCAACGGCAACCGCCGCATAACGCCGCCAGCCCGTGCTCTCGCGTAGGATCAGTCCTGACATCACCGTGAGCAGCAGCGGCTCGACAAAGAAGATCGCTATGGCGGTCGCAATCGGCATGACCGCAAAGGCACCAATGAGAGCGCCCAAAACGATGGCCGCCGTCGCACCACCGAGCAACAGGAGCCACCACGGCCCCACCATCGGCCGCCGCCGCATCAGGACAATGACACCAGCCAGCACGATCGACTGGAACAGGAAGCGCCAGAAGGCGATCTCGAACGGATTGAGAATCGGCGTCAGCGACTTCGACAGCGCATCACCCACCGGCACCAGCATCATCGCCAACGCCATGATAAACATTCCGCTCTCGGGCGTGCGGCGGGAGGCAATACTGTTCAATATGCCGGGCGATGACATGGATGGACCCGAAAAGTTGGGAAACGACCGGCGCGAATGGCCGTAGGTGACCCTA
>CAYSBF010000160.1:0-2145 GCA_964429025.1 uncultured Pelagibacterium sp. | reverse complement strand
CGACGGATTCGCCCGCTCGTGCCGCCGGTCCAGCGCAGCCACTACCCCGCGCAGCGTCCTCACCTCCTGCGCATTGAACCCGGCCCGCGCAAACATCGAATGCATGTTGTTCATCATGCCCGGCCGCTTGTCCGGCGATTTGAAAAAGCCCGCGCGGTCCAGCGCCTCGCCCAATTGCTCCACGAGACCGATGACCTGATCCCGGGGCGCGGGCTCTCCCAGATCCTCGATTATCGGCAGCGGATCATCCGATAGCGCCACGCGCCGCCACTCATAGGCCAGCACCAGCACCGCCTGCGCGATGTTGAGCGAGGCAAAGGCGGGCTCCACCGGCAGGGTCACGATGGCGTCGGAGATGGCGATCTCGTCATTGGTCAGCCCCCAGCGCTCGCGGCCGAAGAGAATTCCCCCTCTATGGCCCGAGCCGATATGGGCGGTCAGCCTTTCCGCCGCCGCACCAGGCCCGATCACCGGCTTGAACATCTCGCGGCCGCGTGCCGTGGTGGCGAGCACAAGATTGAGGTCGGCCACCGCCTCGGCCAGCGTCTCGAACACCTGCACCCGCTCGATCACATGATCGGCCTTGGATGCCGCAGCCACCGCGCGCTCATTCGGCCATCCGTCACGAGGCTTCACGAGCCTCAGGTCCCACAATCCGAAATTGGCCATCGCGCGGGCCGCTGCGCCTATATTCTCGCCCAGCTGCGGCTCGACAAGGATGATTGCCGGCGTGGGTCGAAAGACGAACGCCTTGGAGGTATCGGTTCCGGCCATTGCGGGTCCCTAAGTTGCCAGCGGGGCTTACGCGGCCTCTCGGCGAGAATCAAGATTGCCATCTCGCGCGGCCGGTGTAGCATCGCCAAAATGAACCACGCTCTCGATGAACTCGCAGGCCGAATGCGCGACCATCTGAACCTCAGGGTACCCTCTGCGGAAAAGCGGATGTTCGGCGGGATCTGCTTCATGTCGAACGGCAACATGGTTGCAGCCGCCATGAAGGACGGCACGCTGCTCGCGCGCGTCGGCAAGGACGGCATGGCCGACGCCCTCGCACGCCCCGGGTGCACGGAAATGGAAATGAACGGACGCAAGATGACTGGCTTCGTCGTCGTGGACGGCGATGTTCTCGAGGATGACGATGTGCTGGACTGGTGGCTCGACACCGCCCTCGCCTTCACCCGCACCCTGCCGCCGAAATGATGGACAGGCTCACACTGGACGAAACCGCCAACTGCGCCTGCGGTGATGTGACTGTCACGGCAAGCGGCCGCGTGCTGTCTATGCTGATCTGTTCATGCCTCGATTGCCGCAAGGCCACCGGCACCGGCCACTCCGGCATCGTGGTCATGCGGACCGCGGATGTTTCCATCATGGGCGAAACGCGCGCCTTTACTCGGATCGCCGATTCCGGCTCGGAAATCTCCCGTCATTTCTGTCCGGTTTGCGGTACAAGGATATACGGCGTCACCGCCCGCTCGCTTGATCTGATCCTGCTGCCCGTCGGCCTGTTCGACAATCCCTATTGGTTCGCTGCGAACCAGGCCATTTTCTCCCGCTCGCATCTGGAATGGGACACCCTCCCCCCGGGCATCCCGCAGTACGAGACCTACCGGCCGCAGGGAAAGGCATGAGTTTCCTCACCGGCCCAAGCTCACGGCCATTCAGCACGCGGGATTCCTCCACTTTGCGCTTTCGCCGCGCGATGCTATAGGGGCCCGGAACTCTAAGCCCGAACTCGGGCCGAAAATAATAAAAGCAGCGCGGAGCCATTTATGAGCAAGATCAAAGTCGCAAATCCTGTCGCCGATATCGACGGCGACGAGATGACCCGGATCATCTGGCAGGCCATCAAGGACAAGCTGATCCACCCCTATCTCGACATCGATCTTGAATATTACGACCTCTCGGTCGAGAACCGCGACGCCACCGACGACCAGGTGACCATCGACGCCGCAAACGCCATCAAGAAGTACGGCGCAGGCGTCAAATGTGCGACCATCACGCCCGACGAGGCCCGCGTCGAGGAATTCGGATTGAAGAAGATGTGGAAGTCGCCCAACGGCACGATCCGCAACATTCTGGGCGGCGTGATCTTCCGCGAGCCGATCATCTGCAAGAACGTGCCGCGCCTGGTGCCGGGCTGGA
>CAYSBF010000159.1:0-5196 GCA_964429025.1 uncultured Pelagibacterium sp. | reverse complement strand
TTATTCGCGCTGATCGGTTCTCTCAGAGAGTTTCAGAAGGCCGCCCTTGGGGCGGCCTTTTTGTTTTCGATAGCAAAGCCAAGTGAATCGATGACGTCCATGATCTGGTCGCGCAGCCATATGTGCTCGGGCAGTTCGTCATTGCGTGCGTGCCAGTACATGCTGATCTCGGGTTTTTCGATTTCCAGCGGAGGCCTGAAGATCACCAGGTCCAGCACGTCTGCGGTTGCCGCAGTGAACTGAACAGGCAAGCAGGCGATGAGGTCCGTTTCCGCCACTGCCAGGCCAACGGCGTGAAAATGAGGTAGTGCGAGTGCCACCGTCCGGCTGCGGTCGATCTTTGCCAATGCGGTGTCGGTAAATCCCTTCATCGTCCCATCGACCGAGCGGATGGCGTGGGAGAGGCTGCAGAACAGGTCGAGCGGCATGATCGGATCATCATCGAGTGGCATATTGGCGAGGGCAGGATGACCCTTTCGCACAGCCACGACAAAGGGAGCCGTGAACAGCAGTTTGCGCGATATCCATTTCGGCACCTCGCGGGGGCGCTCGAGCGCCACATCAATGATGCCGTCGGTGAGCAATGCCACGATATCCCCCAGTGCGCTGTCGACGAGCATGATTTTCGTTCGTGGTGCTCCGGCGAATGTCCGGGCTGCGAAGGCCGGCATGAACAGTGTCGAAAAGAAGTCTGAACTGAGCAGCGCAAAAGTGCGCTCAAGCCGCTTGGGATCGAAGGGCTCAGCCTGCCAAAGCGCCTGCCCTAGTGCTGTGAGTGCTGCTCTTACCGGCTCGCGCAGGCTTTCGGCGCGCGGGGTAGGAACCATTTCATTGCCACTGCGGACGAGAAGCTGGTCGCCGAGTATATGGCGCAGGCGGCCAAGGGCAGAACTGACGGCAGGCTGGCTGAGACCGATCCTCTCACCGGCACGCGTGACGTTCCGCTCTTCCAGAAGCGCGTCGAGAACCTTGATCAGGTTGAGATCGAGCTTGTTTAAATTCATGTCGTGAATACCCTCCATACGATCATTCAATTTCCGTATGGCAGTTGTCAATTTTATCTTGTGCGCCACCAGGATGATGTGGCCGGCGGGACGTGTAGCGCGGCTGCGAAGAGCGAATGGAGAAACGACATGAAAATCAGCAAACTCGCAGTTTTGGCGGTTTTCGCAGGGTGGCCCGCGGCGGCCAGTGCGCAGAACGGCCTCGATGGCCTACCGATACTCGCTGACGTTGCGCCCGATGCCATCCAGATCAGCCCGCATGTGCCCAATATGGGTGAACACTGGGCCGTTCCCGCCAATCTGCCGGGCGGCCCGATCTACTGCGTGATCGAAGGGCGGGTGGTATGCGTCGAATATATGTTCGACATGGCCGATATGGAGGCGGGGCAGGACTGGACCGGGTTGTTGCCGGGGGTCGATACGCCTCCGATCACCCATATCGATGTGGAGTTCAAGCCCGAGGGCATCGAGCCGCATCCTGTGCCGCTCTATCAGTTGCACGTCTATTTCGCAGATCAGGCGACACTGGCGCACGGGCACTGAGCCGGCTGCATGCTGATTGGAGGAGAGATGAGGCGCTCTGACCGGCCAAGGCTCTACCACATTCCGATATGTCCATTCTCCCAGCGCGTGGAGATATTGCTGGCACTTAAGCAATGTGAGGGGGCGGTGGACTTCGAGGCCGTGGACATAACGATTCCCCGGCCCGACTGGCTACTCGAGATAACAGGGGGCCGCACGGCGATGCCTGTGCTGGTCATGCCAACGGGCGACGTCGTGGTCGAAAGTCTCGCCATCCTGGCTTATCTCGATGCTGCGATCGGGGACAGGCGCATCGCGGCAGAGGATCCCGATCTGGCCGAGCTTGAGGACGAACTCCTTGCGCTGGCCGCGCCATTTGCCGATGCCGGATATGCGTTGATCCTCAATCAGGATCGCAATAGGCGCGATGAGCTGGTTCAGGCGCTGCTGGATCAATACGCGGAGCTTGACGATCTGCTCAACATGAAAAGCCCGATCGGGCCGTTCGCAGGCCGCTGTTTCGGTTACGCCGAGGCGGTGTACACGCCGCTATTCCAGCGCTTCGCTTTCCTTGAATATTACGAGAACTTCTTTCTTCCAACGAACTCGCGCTACTCGCGGGTTGGGCGTTGGCAATCGGCGTGCGTCAGATACCCGCTGGCGCAGCACGCCCCGCGGGAACAGATCATCAAGCTCTATTACGACTATGCGCAGGGCGCGCCCAATGGCGCCCTGCCTGCCGGCAGGTTCCGGTCCAGCTTTTCATTTTTGCCTCACTGGGTCGAGCGGCCGTGGCCGCCGCGCGAGAAGTACGGGTGTGCGGCAACTGACGCCTCCCTGGGGCTCGTTTATGCCGATCTTGACCCCGGCATTGCGCCTGCATCGTCCAAGTAGGCCCCGATCAGTGCCGCGTCGGGCTCCTGGTCCTGCGGGATATGGCTCTCGAACTTCTTGAGACGCCGGTGGACTGAAAGCAGTTCGATCACCACTGTCCAGGCTCGGGCAAGGAACTGGAACGAGGTGGCGACCTGTCCGAAAGCCTGTTGTACCTGCTGATAGATGCCAAGCGTGAGCGTGCCGGCGAGGATCGAGGGCGATAGCGCCATGAGCGGGATGTAGCCTGCGAGCTGCAGATAGCCATAGCGGGCGAAGTTGAAATAGGTGTAGTGCCAAAAGATGCGGAAATAGTTGCGCTGCACATTGCCGAACAATTCGCGCACAGTCGGGGGATCGGCGCGTTCGGCGTGATCTTCGCCATAGACGAGCTCCTTGCGGTAGGCCGCCTCGACCTTCTGGTTTTCGAACTGCAGGCCGGGCAGCCGGACACCCACGACGGCAAGCAACACAGTACCCAGTGCCGCCGAGATCAAGGCTACCCAGACGAGGCTGCCGGGGACGTTGCCCAGGAATGGCAGTTCGGTGATGTGCTGGGAAAGTCCCCAAAGAATGGGCACGAACACAGCGAGCGTGATCAATGCGTCAAAGAATGCAGACCCCAGATCTTCCATGATCTGGGCGAAACGCATCGTGTCTTCCTGAATGCGCTGGGCAGCGCCTTCCGTGGTCCGGATAGCGGGCCAGTATCCCATGTAGTAGGCGTTCATCGCCTTGCGCCAGCGGAACACATAGTGGGCGGTGAAGAAGGCCAGCGCCACGAGCACCAGAATGCGTGGCGTGAGGATGATGAACACCATGAAGATTTCGCCGTAAAACTCTTCGGCCGAAACCGAACCCGGCTGGGAAAGCGCCATCTGCAGCGTGTTGAAAAACGTGCCCTGCCAGTGGTTGATGAAGGCGTCGACCTGCACGTTGAAATAGGTCACGAGCAGGATGGTCGTCGAGCCGACGACAGACCACCAATACCAGTAGTTACGCCTGTAGAAGTACCAGAACAGGCAGAACAGGAAGGCGACCATCAGAACGTACTGGTAAAGCCAGATGCGGTCGCCGTCGAAGAACGCGCCGGGCTGCAGGCATTCTTCCGCAGGTGCCGTGGCCATGGTTCCTTCGAGGCTTGCCGGATCTTCGGGCGCCGCGAGATCGGATACCGGCGTCTCCGGAACGGCCGTGGAGGTGCCATCGGAGGGATCGGGCGCGGGTCCGTCGACCGGCGCGCAGAGCGGGGGCACAACGAAGCCGTCGATGCTCAACGCCGAACGCAGCGGCCCGTTGAACGTGGTCCAGGCAAGCGTTGCGAGCAGTAGCCACAGTAGCGCCGAGGTGAAGAACAGCCTTGGTTCGGGGAAGAAGGATCGGAACATTTGCACCACCAATAAAAGGCGACTCGCGCAGTCTCGCAGCGCCATCGGGAAGAGTATCTAATTTTTCCGGAGGTGCAGGTGCAAGCGGGACGAAAAAAGGCGGGGAAGAGGCCGATTTTAGGTAAATTGGTCGGCCGGCACTAAATCCTATGCAAGAGGTCGGGATTAGGGTGACGACATGGGCCGGGCCGCCGCCGCGCGGGACCGGTTCTGCCCGCTTTTTAGCAGGCCTTGTTCTGCGTCACCCGATGGATGGAGTGCCCCGAAAGGGAAGGCCGCTCCATCCAGAGGGGTGCGGACTGACCCTTTTCTCCATCAATGTTAGGCTGTATCAAGCCGGACGGTTGGATGTATGGAGATGCCCCCACATGACCCTTGCGGCCCCAGCCATCGCCGGCGACGAGTCCGAAAGCTGCCACCCGATCTTTCGCGATGCTCCGTCGGGCGTGGAGTTCAACAAGCTCAGGAAGCGTTTGATCCGGCAGGTGCGCGAGACGCTGGAGACGTACGGCATGGTGCGTCCGGGCGAGCGCTGGCTCGTCGCGCTTTCGGGCGGCAAGGACAGTTACGGCCTCCTGGCCGTTCTGCTCGATCTCAAATGGCGCGGTTTGCTGCCGGTCGATCTTCTGGCGTGCAATCTCGATCAGGGCCAGCCAGGGTTCCCCAAGCACGTCCTGCCCGAGTTCCTGACCCGTTACGGCATCCCGCACCGGATCGAATACCAGGACACCTATTCGGTCGTGACCGACAAGCTCCCGCAGGGCAGCACCTATTGCTCGCTCTGCTCGCGGCTGCGGCGTGGGCATCTGTACCGGATTGCGCGTGAGGAGGGCTGTTCTGCGCTGGTGCTCGGGCATCACCGCGAGGATATCCTCGAGACCTTCTTCATGAATCTCTTCCATGGCGGCAAGCTGGCCGCCATGCCACCCAAGCTGCTCAATGACGAAGGCGATGTCGAGGTGTTGCGTCCGCTGGCTCTGTGTGCCGAGGCCGATCTTGCACGGTTTGCCGAAGCGCTCGCCTTTCCAATCATCCCCTGCGACCTCTGCGGTTCACAGGACGGGCTGCAGCGTAATGCGATGAAAGCGATGCTCGATGAATTCGAGCGCAAGATGCCGGGCCGCAAGGACGTGATGATACGCGCCCTGGGCAACATCAATCCCAGTCACATGCTCGATCCCAAGCTGTTCGATTTTGCGGCGTTGGGGGCGACTGGCGCTTAGTGCCCCAAATCGGCCGGCGGAGCGTCCTTGTACTCTTCGCCAACACCGAACAGCTTGCCTTTCTCCGCAAACAGTATGCATCCCAGCGCAAGCAGGCCCATGCTGAAATAGCCGCCGGCGATGGGCACCAGTGAGCCGTCGAACATCTGCCCGACCTCGCAGAACTACTCGTCGATCGACTCGGCG
>CAYSBF010000158.1:0-5412 GCA_964429025.1 uncultured Pelagibacterium sp. | reverse complement strand
CATGGGCCAGATGGTCAAGGCCATCCAGGGTATCGGCGAAGCCTGCCGCGTGCTGGAATTGCCGATCGTCTCGGGCAATGTCTCGCTCTACAACGAAACCAATGGCCGCGGCATCCTGCCCACGCCGACCATTGCCGGCGTCGGGCTGATCGAGGACCGCACGAAAACCGCCAGAAACGCCTTTGCCGCCGAAGGCCAGCCGATCCTGCTGGTCGGCGCGCCCGCTGTCTGGGGCAGCCATATGGGCCAATCGGCCTATCTGCGCGACATCTTCGGCCGCCACGAAGGCCCCGCACCCACTGTCGATCTGGAGCACGAAAAGAAGGCCGGCCATTTCGTCCTCAGCCTCATCCGCGAAGGCATCGCTACTGCCGTCCACGATCTCTCCGATGGCGGCCTCGCACTGGGTCTGGCTGAAATGGCGCTCAAAAGCGGCATCGGCGCAACCGTTAACCAGCTCAACGACATCGACCCCATCCCCACTTTCTTGGGCGAGGATCAGGGCCGCTACCTCGTCACCGTCAATCTCGACCCGCAAAGCGAAGAGATGGCCGCACTTTGGAATCGCGCCGAGGCGCTGAGCCTGTTCATGCCCTGGATCGGCTCCACGGGCGGCGACGCCTTGAAGCTGGGCGAGGCGCGCGCCATATCTCTCAAAGCGTTGACAGACGCCTACGAGGGCTGGTTCCCCGGCTTCATGGGCGGTACAATAAATTAGGAGCGTTCCCGTCGGTTAGCGGTTTTGCGGCTAGGGAACGCGGCAAAATCGAAACAACTTTGGGAGCCTCACATGCCAATGGATGCAGCCGAAATCGAGAGCCTCATCAAACAGGCTCTGCCCGATGCCAAGGTTGACATCCGCGATCTGGCCGGCGACGGCGATCACTACGCCGCCACCGTCGTCTCCGAAGCCTTCCGCGGCAAATCCCGCGTCCAGCAGCACCAGCTGGTCTATCAGGCCCTCAAGGGCAATATGGGCGGCGAACTGCACGCCCTGGCGCTGCAGACAAGCGCGCCGGAGTGAGCTGATCGCCTTGCGCTTCTCGGTCAGCACCGCAGCCCCTCACCCTCAGCCCCTCTCCCACGAGGGGAGAGGGGGGCTCGAGTGGCTGACATTTCGTGGGAGAAGGTGGGCCGGCGAAGCCGGGTCGGATGAGGGGGCCGCGATGTTAGTCAACACGGCAGGATTTCCGTCATGACCCTCCGCGACAGCCTCGATCTCATCAAAGCCGTCAATCCCGAAGGCGGTCAGGCCGTCCTTGAGCACGAAATCATGGCCGAACGCGCCTCCTCGCTCGGTGCCGCCGAAGCCAAGGTCGCAAGGACGATGGACGCGCTGCGCGCGGAACATACATCCGAAACCCTCGCCGATGCTCGCGAGGCGGTCTGGGCCTATTTCGTCCAGCGCGAACTCGCCGGCTTCAAACGCCATCAGGACGTCATCGCAGCCTTCGGGATTACCCGCGAAGTACTCAACGGGCTGGGCGTGGTGCGGCGTTCATGACGCGAGCTGTCTTTTTCGATGTAGACGGCGTTCTCGTCCATGGCTACCACGCCAATCCTTCTCTCGCCCGCCGATGGGACGAAAACCTGCTCGAAGACATCGGCATCAGCCCGGAGCAGTTTTCGAGCGAATTTATCTATGGACCCTTCATCAACGACGTTCTTCCGGGCCGTCGCTCCATTGTCGATGTGCTTGATGAGGTGCTGCCCGCATTGGGCTTCAAAGGGTCGTCGCTCACGCTTCTGGATTACTGGATGCGCAACGATAGCAAGGTGAATGCCGCTACTTTCGAAGTCGTGAAAGCACTGGCGCGTCACGACGATGTCTCCCTCTACATGGCCACCAATCAGGACCACGCGCGGGCCTTGTGGCTCTGGATCCAACTGGGCTTTGGGCAGGTGTTCAAGGATATGTTTTATGCGGCCAGAATGGGCGCGGTGAAGCCCGAGCGCGCCTTCTTTGACCGCATCATGTCCAGCATCGGGCCGCAGGACACGCCACCGCTATTCTTCGACGACAGCCCGAAGGTGGTAGACGCCGCAAATGCCTACGGCTGGGAGGCAGTGCTGTTCGACACGGTAGACGACTGCCGGTACCATCCCTTCATCGCCGAGCGGCTCGATTAAGTCGCCGGCGGCAGAAGCGAGCCCCGCCCTCCCCTCGACATTGCCGCATTCATCCCCTATCTATCGCGAAACACCGATGGATACGTCCCCTCCCGGACATGAAAGGTTTGACCCCATGAGCGACATCAACGCCTTCATCGACGAGCAGATCAAATCGAATGATGTGATGCTGTTCATGAAGGGCACGCCGGATTTCCCCCAGTGCGGGTTTTCCGGGCAGGTCGTGCAGATCCTCAACTATCTCGGCGTCGAATATGGAAGCGCCGACGTCCTGTCCAATCCCGAACTCCGCGACGGCATCAAGACCTATTCCAACTGGCCGACCATTCCCCAGCTCTACGTCAAGGGCGAGTTCGTTGGCGGTTGCGATATCGTGCGCGAGATGTTCCAGGCAGGCGAACTCCAGAGCCATCTCGAGGCCGCAGGCGTCCCGGTCAAGCAGACCGCCTGATCCCGCCGTCATTGTTTTTGAAGAAGGGCCCGCCTCCGAGCGGGCCTTTTTCGCATCAACCGGTGTGATGTCACATATTCCACATTTTCGTTTTGCCCGGCGCAGCCCGGGGGGTATCGTCATCGGGCGAAAAACGAGTCCCCACAATGCTTGCTCCCAACCGCCCCTCGCTGCCCGTTCCGCTGCCGATCATCATCATTGCCGGCTGCTTCATCGCCATGGTGACCTTCGGCACGCGCTCGACCGCCGGCCTGTTCATGCTTCCCATGACCACCGATCTCGGCTGGTCGCGCGAAGGCTACGCGCTGGCGCTGGCGATCCAGAACCTCGTCTGGGGCATCACCCAGCCATTCGCTGGCGGGTTCGCGGACAAGTACGGCACCGGCCGCACGCTGGCGCTTGGCGCACTCGTTTATGCCGCCGGCCTGCTGCTCTGGTCGGTTACCCCCTCCATCGAGCTGTTCTATCTCAGCGGCGGCGTGCTCATGGGCATCGGTATCGGCACCGCCTCCTTCGGCGTCGTCATGGCCGCCTTCGGGCGCGCAGTTCCGGCGGAAAAGCGTTCCTTTGTTTTCGGCATTGCGACCGCCGCTTCATCGATGGGCCAGTTCGTCTTCGCTCCGCTAGGGCAGGCTTTCATTTCGAACTTTGGCTGGCCCATGGCGCTGATGCTGCTCGCGGGCATCATTCTGATGGTGGTGCCGCTTTCCGCGATGCTGCGCGGACGCACCAATAGCGCACCCGGGGAAGCCGACATGCCGTTCATGCAGGCGCTGGCCAAGGCCCTCGGCCATGGCTCCTACAGGCTGCTGATCATCGGCTTTTTCGTCTGCGGCTTCCACCTTGCCTTCATCACGGTGCATTTTCCCGCCTTTCTGGTCCAGTGCGGGCTGACCCCCGAGGCAAGTTCCTGGGCGCTGGGCCTGATTGGGCTGTTCAATGTCGCAGGCTCGCTTCTGGCCGGATGGCTGGGCGACCGGCTGCCCAAGCAAATGCTGCTATCGGGCATTTATTTCCTCCGGGCCGTGGGCACCGCAGCCTTCCTCCTGCTTCCGATCACCGAGGTCTCCGCTTACATCTATGCGGCAACGCTGGGCCTTCTCTGGCTTGCCACGGTGCCCCTGACGGCGGGCCTTGTGAGCCTCTTCTTTGGGCCGCGCTATATGGGCATGCTCTATGGGGTGGCCTTCCTCTCGCACCAGATCGGCTCATTCTTCGGCGTCTGGCTCGGCGGCCTAACCTTCGACCTGACGGGCTCTTATGATCTCGTCTGGTATCTGGGCATCCTCATCGGGCTCTTCTCAGCCGCCATTCACCTCCCGATCAGGGAGATGCGGGCCCCTGCCTTCCTCGCACCGGCCCACTGAGGCAAAACGCCGCCATTTGTGGGTTGCAAAACGCGACTTGTCGGTCCAATTTTGAGTATCGGGTGGCCTGCGCCACCCGCATTTCATTTCAGTGAGCATTTTCATGACGGTTTCGCCTCCCCAGGGCCGGGAAATCTCCCGCGCCGGATTCATCGCATTGGTGGCTGCGCTCATGTCGCTCAACGCGCTGGCCATCGATGTCATGCTCCCCGCCCTGCCCTATATGGGCGAGGCTTTGGGCGTCGAGAACGAGAATGACCGGCATTTCGTGCTCGGCGCTTACATGCTCGGTTTCGGCATAGCGCAGTTGTTCTTCGGGCCGATCTCGGACCGCTTCGGGCGGCGCGCGCCATTGCTCGTCGGCCTTGTGATCTACGTCATCGCAGCCTTTGCCGCCGTTTTCGCGCCGAGCTTTCTCATCCTGCTGCTGATGCGCTTCATCCAGGGGATCGGCGCCGCGGGCACGCGCGTCATCGCTCAATCGGTCGTGCGCGACCGGTTTGGCGGACGCGCCATGGCCGAAATCATGTCCATGGTCTTCATGGTGTTCATGGCCGTCCCGATCATTGCGCCGGGCATCGGACAGCTGATCCTTTTCACGGGCCCGTGGGAATATATCTTCTACTTCATGGCGTTCCTTGGCGCTGCAATCACGCTCTGGGCGGCCATGCGCCTTCCGGAAACGCTCAAGCCCGAGAACCGCCGCGAGCTCAAGGCGAGCGTCGTGATCGAAGGTTTCCGGCTGGTCTTCACCAATCGCATGGCCTTCAGCTATGGCCTTGCCGGCATGTTCATCTTTGGCGCCCTGTTCGGATTCATCAATACGGCCCAGCAGATCTATGTCGACATCTACGGGCTGGGCGCCTACTTTCCGCTCGCCTTCGCGGCCATGGCGGGCCTGATGGCCATCTCCTCCTATCTCAATGCGCGAATGGTGCGCCGTATCGGCATGCGGCGCCTCAGCCACAGCGCGCTGCTGGTATTCACCACCGTCAGCGGCGTGTGGTTCATCATCACGCTCGTCATGCAGCCGCCGCTCTGGATGTTCTTTTCGCTTTTCGCCATCATCATGTTCATGTTCGGCTGGGCAGCCTCCAACATGAATGCACTGTCGATGGAGCCGCTGGGCGCGGTTGCGGGAACGGCATCCTCGGTCTTCGGCTTCATTCAGACGGTGGGCGGGGCGATCCTCGGCACCATCACGGGCCAGTTCTTCAACGGCACGCTCACCCCCGTCGCCTCGGGCTATTTCACCCTTGGCCTCGCCGCGATCCTCTGCGTCCTCGTGGCAGAAAAAGGGAAACTGTTCGGCGTCGGGGAAGCGGCCGAGACCACACCGCCCGCCCCTGCCGACTAGTTATCGGCAAGGCCTCAAACCTTGCCGCTTTCCGCCGAGAGCGCCGCAAAGTCGAACAGCCGGTGGTCCAGCATATGGCTCGGATTGATGTTGCCGAGCGCGCGGAT
>CAYSBF010000157.1:0-5552 GCA_964429025.1 uncultured Pelagibacterium sp. | reverse complement strand
CGGGCGAATTTGGTTGCGGGGGCAGGATTTGAACCTGCGACCTTCAGGTTATGAGCCTGACGAGCTACCGGGCTGCTCCACCCCGCGTCAATGTCGCTGAACCGCGAACTCATTGGCGAGCCGCGCTGACGGGTGCCTATATAGGGGGCGATTTGCGGTTTGGGAACCCCTCACGCCACCCCCGGGTGACATTTTTTTGACGGCTGTGCCCTTGCTGGCTAAACAGGGTCTCAAGGCCGTGCGTCAGCGGTCCTGACACATCAGAAAGGCAAGGACGATGGAAAGGCGCGAACTGGGGCGCACCGGCATTTCCGTGACAAGGATATGCCTCGGCACCATGACCTGGGGCGAGCAGAACACCGAGGCCGAGGCCTTCGAGCAGCTCGACTATGCCACCGCCCAGGGCATCAATTTCATCGACACCGCCGAACTCTATTCGACCCCCGGACGGCCTGAGACGCAGGGCTCGACCGAGCGCTTTATCGGCAATTGGCTTCAACGCCGCGGCAGGCGCGACGACCTCGTGATCGCAAGCAAGATCACCGGCCCGGGCAATGGGTGGATTCGCGGTGGCGTCCGGATGGATGCAGAGCAGGTTGTCAAGGCCCTGGAGATGAACCTCTCGCGCCTCAAGACCGACTATATCGATCTCTACCAGCTTCACTGGCCCAACCGCCGCCACTACAATTTCGGCCACTCCTGGACATTCGATCCCTGCGGCCAGGATCGCGAGGACATCAGGGACAATCTGCTCGAGGTTCTCGGCGCGCTCGACGCCCAGATCAAGGCCGGCAAGATCCGCGCGATCGGGGTCTCGAACGAAACCGCCTGGGGGCTCATGCAATATCTGCGGCTCTCGGAAATCCATGGCCTGGCCCGCATGGCCTCCATCCAGAACGAATACAATCTGCTGCGCCGCCATTTCGATCTCGATCTTGCCGAGGTGAGCTGTTTCGAGGACGTCTCGCTGCTCGCCTATTCGCCGCTCGCCGCCGGCCTGCTGACGGGGAAATATCTAAATGGCGCAATGCCGGTCGGCACGCGCGGCGCTATGGGGCATATGTGGCGGCTCAACCCCTATTCGGACAAGGCAACCGCCGCCTATGTGGCGCTGGCGCGCCAGCATGGGCTCGATCCCGCCCAGATGGCGCTCGCCTGGTGCCTCACCCGCCCTTTCATGACCTCGGTCATCATCGGGGCCACGTCGATGGCACAATTGCGCAGCAATATCGGCGCCATCGACATCCACCTGTCCGACGAGGTCCTCCAGGGCATCAAGAACATCCACCGCGAATACCCGCGCACGATCTGACCGAGCACCCGCCAAAGGCTCGGCTGATCCCGTTCCGCCGGGGTGGAAAATGAGCTAGCCTTGGGCAATCGCAACCGGATTCGGGGCCGGCCGGCAATGGACGCATTTTCCTTTTTCGCATCGGTTCTGCCGCTTCTGGCGCTTTATGGCTATGGCCTTGCCGCCAGCATTCTCGACCGCCGCCGGCCTTCCCTTTCCGCCCTGATGAACGAGCAGCGCATCAATTGGGTGAGGCAGGCCGTGCGCCGCGAAAGCCCGCTCGATGCGATCCTTTCGGGCAATATCATGAGCTCGGTCTCCTTTTTCGCCTCGACCACCGCGCTTTTGATCCTCGCCCTGTTCACCGTGATCGGGCAATTGCCGCAATTTGCCCCCGCGCTCTCAACCATCGCCTTCGGCACGCATTATTCGGAGACCGATTTCCAGGTCCACAACATCGCGATGCTGGTGCTTTTCGTTTCGGCCTTTCTCTCCTTCACGCTTTCGCTGCGCCAGTTCAATCATTTTTGCATATTGATCGGCGCGTCCGACCACTCCGCGCCGACCCCGCCCGAACAGACCCGCACCATCGCGCGGATAAACGCCATCGCGGCGCAGAACTTCAACGCCGGCATCAGGGCCTATTATTTCGCCATTCCCATGGTCGCCTGGTTCGTCTCGGGCTGGGCAAGCATTGTCGTGACCTTCGTGACGGTCCTGTTTCTGCTCCACCGGGAATATTTCTCTTATGCACGCTGGCTCGTCGCCCGCGTGACGCCGCATTGAAGGGGGCTCCGATGTCGAGAGTGTTTCTGGTAGCGGCGGGGCTCCTTGCACTTGCATCCGGCCCTGTCTCGGCCTCCGAGCTCCGCTTCAGCCCCGAGGATGACGCGGCGATGACGGCATGCACCGAAAAGACGCAGGCCGCCATGCGGGAGGTGACGGCTTCGGGGGAGCCCAGGCGTCCGTCCGCTGCGCCCCAAGGCCCCCAAAGCTGCATCGGAACCGTTTCTGGGCCGTGCATGGAAACGCCAGAGGGCGCGACGACGATCGGGATGAGCGAGTGCCTGGGTCGCGAGATCGACTGGTGGGACCAGCGCCTCAACACCCGTTATGCCGCGCTGAGGGCCGGAATGGACGAGCAGAGTGCTGCAGCCCTGCGGGATGCGCAGCGCGCCTGGATCGCCTTTCGCGATGCCGAATGTGATTTCCATTATACCTATTGGCGTGAGGGCACGATCCGCTCGACCTTCTATTTCAATTGCCTGCTGGACATGACCGCGCGCCGCGTCATAGAGCTCGAGCAGGTGGCCCAATGGGCGCCATGAGCGGCAGGAGGAAACGATGAATTCAGATTTGAACCACCCCTGGTTCAGACCCCTGTGGCGGCGGGTCCTCGTTGTTGCCATCTGCTTTGCAGTCGCGCTCTGGGACCTTTCAAATGGCGAGTTCGTCTGGGCGCTGATCTTTGGCGGGCTCGGCGGCTATGCGATCTATATCTTCTTTATCGCCTGGAGCGACGAAGAGGCTGAAAAACGCGACAGCAAGTGAAACCGGTCCGGCGGCTGCGGCAAAGCTGACATTGACAATCAGCTTTGATTTCGTATGTAGGGGGTACCACGCGTTTCCTGAAAGTTCCCGTGTACCGCCCATGCTGGTCTGCCAGTGCAATCTCATCACCACCAAGCATATCGAGGATATCGTCGTTTCGATCCTCGATGAGGACCCCTGGCAGCTGGTCGTCCCCGCGCGAATCTATCGTGAACTGGGCAAGCGCGGACAATGTTGCGGCTGCGTGCCGAACATTGTGGACATAATTCAAAAGGTCACCGAAACTTATCACCTCAAACTCGCCGGGAACGCCGCCAATCTTGTCGACGTTCGGGCTAGGATGCAGAATTTGCGCAAATCCACGCGCCATGGAGGTGAAAGTGAAAGGCGACCAAAAGATCATCGAGCGGCTTAACGAGGCCCTCTTCCTCGAGCTCGGCGCCGTCAACCAGTATTGGGTCCATTACCGCCTGCTCGACGACTGGGGCTATAAGCGCCTGGCCGCCAAGGAGCGCGCTGAATCGATCGAAGAAATGCACCACGCCGACAGGCTGATCGAGCGCATCATCTTCCTTGAGGGACACCCGAACCTTCAGCGCGTCGCGCCCCTGCGCATCGGCCAGAACATCAAGGAAGTGCTCGAAGCCGACCTTGCCGGCGAATATGACGCGCGCACCAACTACAAGGAAGCGCGCGAGATCTGCCATGATCTCGGCGACTATGTTTCGATGAAGCTCTTTGAGGACCTTCTGGCCGACGAGGAGGGCCATATCGATTTCCTCGAGACCGAACTCGACCTTCTCGAAAAGATCGGTACCGAAAAATACGGCCTGCTCAATGCCAAACCCGCCGACGAGGCCGAATAGACGTCACGCAAGTGAGATAGCAGCATGCTAAAATCCCGCGCGGCACCCGCGCGGGGTTTCCTTTGAAAGGCATGGCGGAACCCTTGCCGCCCCTCAAGGTTGACCCCACGGCCCCGCCATGAAAAAATTTGCGCAGATGGGGAGGACATAGCGCAATTTCTCTTTTCAGCACCCGCGCTTGCCTGTAATGCGGATTTCGACCTTTTTATGCCTAGCGGTCGGGTTCGTGCGCGGGGTTCCCCGTACTCGATTGGTGAAGCGGCGAAGGGAGTTGCCGTGCGTGAGAGACGCCCAAAAGGTTACTCCGGTTCATCGCACGGATTGTCGTCACCGTCCTTTTGGTCTCGCGAGGTGAAAGGATCTCCGTACCATGCACAAGCCCCTCTTTCTGACCCTTCCGCTTGCGCTGATGGCTTCGACGGCCATGGCGCAGGACCATGTCGTCAATGTCTATAACTGGTCCGACTATATCGCCGAGGACACTCTCGCCCTGTTCGAGGCCGAGACGGGCATTTCCGTCAATTACGACGTCTTCGATTCCAACGAGATCGTCGAGGCCAAGCTGCTTGCCGGCAATTCAGGCTATGACGTGGTCGTCCCCTCGGGCTTTTTCCTCGAGCGCCAGATTCCGATCGGGCTGTTCCAGCCGCTCGACAAGTCCAAGCTCCCCAACCTTTCCAATCTCGATCCCGACATTGCCGCCATCGTTGCCGAACACGATCCCGGCAATGAATATGCCGTGACCTATATGTGGGGCACGACCGGCCTGGGCTACAACGTCAATGCGATCACCGAGCGCCTGGGCGAAGACGGCCCGCTCGAAAGCTGGGACCTGCTGCTTGATCCAGAGATGGCCGCCCAGCTCGCCGATTGCGGGATTTCCGTGCTCGATGCTCCGGTCGAGATGATCTCCGCCGCGCTCAACTATCTCGGTCTCGATCCCAATTCCGAGGACCAGGCCGATCTCGACCAGGCCGAAGCCCTGCTCGCTTCGGTTCGCCCGCACATCCGCATGTTCCACTCCTCCCAGTACATCTCCGACCTCGCCAATGGCGACATCTGCCTTGCGGTCGGTTATTCGGGCGACGTGTTCATTGCGGCAGACCGCGCAGCAGAAGCCGATCGCGGCGTCGAGGTGGCCTATGTGATCCCCGAGGAGGGCGCGAGCCTCTGGTTCGACATGATGGCAATCCCTGCCGATGCGCCCAATCCCGATGCGGCGCATCAGTTCATCAACTTCATCCTGAAGCCCGAGATCGCCGCCGGCATCACCAACTATGTCTGGTATGCCAATCCCAATGCGGCGGCCGATGAGTTCGTCGATCCCGAGATCCTCTCCGATCCTGCGATCTACCCGACCGAGGAGGTCATGGCCAATCTCTATGCGCTCAAGGCCAAGACCCCGGCCTTTGACCGCCTCTTGACCCGCGCCTGGACGCGGATCAAGACCGGCCAGTAAAAGCCCGTTTCGCTCCCGGCGGGGCGCCCTATTTGCGCTCCGCCGCTTCCTTAGTCGGGACCGGAGACCCCAGCCGAATTGAAAAAGCCCCAGATCGCCGCCGATACGCGCCCCTGGCGCGATCCCGATGCCAACCCGTTCGTGCGCATCCGCAACGTCACCAAGACCTTCGGGGATGTCTATGCCGTCGATGATCTTTCCCTCGATATCTACAAGGGCGAGCTTTTTTGCCTTCTCGGCGGCTCGGGATCAGGCAAGTCGACGCTTTTGCGCATGATGGCTGGCTTTGAGAGCCTGACCTCCGGTACCATCGAGATCGACGGTCAGGACATGGCCGACGTGCCGCCCTATCGGCGCCCGGTCAACATGATGTTCCAGTCCTATG
>CAYSBF010000156.1:3815-5647 GCA_964429025.1 uncultured Pelagibacterium sp. | reverse complement strand
AGACAATTTCTTCATGGTTCCCAAGGTTGTGGAGTAGAGCGTGACCGATCTTACCCGTTTGAGTCTCACGGCGCTCCGCGATGGGCTTGCCGCCAGGGATTTCACCGCGCTCGAAGCCACCGACGCCTATCTCGAAGCCATCGATGCCGGAAACGGCAAGCTCAATGCCTATGTTGCGGTGACGGTCGAACAGGCGCGCGATATGGCAAAAGCCTCGGATGTGAAAATCGCCAAGGGCGAAGCGGGGCCGCTCGAGGGCGTACCGCTGGGCATCAAGGACCTCTTTGCGACCAAAGGCGTCCACACGCAGGCGGCGAGCCATATCCTCGATGGCTTCAAGCCCGAATACGAGTCCACCGTCACCAGCAATCTCTGGCGCGACGGCGCGGTGATGCTGGGCAAGCTCAACATGGACGAGTTCGCCATGGGGTCGTCGAACGAGACCTCCTACTATGGACCGGTGGTCAATCCCTGGCGCGGGGAGGGCGGCAACAAGGACCTCGTGCCGGGCGGGTCTTCGGGCGGGTCGGCGGCGGCCGTCTCCGCCTGGCTCTGCGCGGGGGCGACGGCGACCGACACCGGCGGATCGATCCGCCAGCCTGCGGCGTTTACCGGCACTGTGGGCATCAAGCCGACCTATGGGCGCTGCTCGCGCTGGGGCGTTGTCGCGTTCGCCTCCTCGCTCGACCAGGCTGGGCCGATCGCGCGCACGGTCGAGGACAGCGCAATCCTCCTGACCTCCATGTCCGGCTTCGACCCAAAGGATTCGACCTCGGCTGATCTTCCGGTGCCCGATTTCGCCGCAGCGGTGGAGCGCGGGGTGAAGGGGCTCGTCATCGGTGTGCCCAGGGAATATCGCATGGACGGGATGCCCGAGGAGATCGAGACGCTGTGGACGCAGGGGCTTGAATGGCTCAAAGCGGAAGGCGCGACGGTCAAGGACATCTCCCTGCCGCACACCAAATATGCGCTCCCGGCCTATTACATCGTGGCGCCGGCCGAAGCTTCCTCGAACCTGGCCCGTTATGACGGGGTGAAATACGGGCTGCGCGTTTCGGGCAAGGACATTACCGACATGTATGAGCTCACCCGCGCTGAAGGGTTCGGGCGTGAGGTGAAGCGCCGGGTCATGATCGGCACCTATGTTCTCTCGGCGGGGTATTACGACGCCTATTACGTGCGGGCGCAGAAGGTCCGCACGCTAATCAAGCGCGATTTCGAGGACGCCTTCAACGCGGGTGTCGACGCCATCCTCACTCCGGCCACGCCCTCGGCGGCGTTCGGCATTGCCGATCAGGAGATGAATGCCGATCCGGTCAAGATGTACCTCAACGACATCTTCACCGTCACGGTCAACATGGCCGGTTTGCCCGGCATCGCTGTGCCGGCGGGCAAGGACGGGCAGGGGCTTCCGCTGGGGCTGCAGCTCATCGGCAAGCCGTTCGATGAGGAAACGCTGTTCGCCGCGGGCCGGGTGATCGAAAAGAGCGCGGGGCACGACTTTTCGCCCGCCAAGTGGTGGTAGGCCGATGTCGGACGAGATTTTCACCACGCTTGACTGGTCCGCGCCACCCAAGGACATGAGCATGCCGCTCCAGGCCTTGTGGTGGATCAGGAAGGGCGAGTTCCGGATGGGGCCGGAATGGGAAGAAGCCCACCGGATCGTGCAGACGATGGAGGGCGTGCAGGCGTTTGACTGGGTGCACGCCCTGCTGCACTGGATCGAGGCCGACATGGGCAATGCCGACTACTGGTATCGCCGCGCCGGCAAACGCCGTGCTGCCCCTTCGGTCTCGCAGGAGTGGGAGCACATCGCGCTCTCGCTCTCGGAA
>CAYSBF010000156.1:0-3715 GCA_964429025.1 uncultured Pelagibacterium sp. | reverse complement strand
TCGATGCCGCGCCGCGTGATGCGGTATGGGCCGCCGTCTTGTGAGGCGATGGTTTTTCGCCTTCTAAGCTTTCTGAACAATGCCATGTCGCACTGGGTCATCAGCCAGCCATCGCGATTATAGCACTCTATTCCGGTGATCTTGCCGCGTTCGTCCTTGATCGGGTGGATGTGGCCGCCCTGCGCGAGCGCATGCAGCACCCGCTGTTCGTCTCGTGAAATGTCCATTGAATGTCTGTCTGCTGAAGGCAGCCTTGCTGCCGGTCAAACGAAACCTTGCCGCCTGCAGTCGCAGGCCGCTGGTCGGTTCGGTCGATCAGCCTCACTCCTTGGGAGTGAGGCCTCAGCAGAGCTCAGACAGAGTACACATGCGCAATTATGTCGCCGATCCGGTTGCAGCGCGCAAGTCATGCCGCATCGGCGGTTGAAAATGCCAGGCGGTCGATGCACACCTGCATCACCTGAACAATGGGGAATGGGTCATGACTGCCACAAAAGCGCCTGCTGATTGCGAGACAAAAGAGGACGTTCGCGCCGAGATCGACAGGATCGATAGCGCGCTGATCGCGCTGTTCGCCGAGCGCCACGCCTATGTGACGCGGATGGCGGAGATCAAGACGGACCCGCACGAGGCCAATGACCCGGCGCGAATCGAGGCGATCATCGCCAAGCGGCGGCAACAGGCCCTCGAACTGGATCTGGACGAGGATCAGGCCGAACTGCTCTGGCGCACATTAATTGACTGGAACATTAACTACGAAAAGGGCATCATCATCGCCCGGAACCGGAAGAAGTAGAGCTTCTGATGCTCGAGAATCTGACCCTTCGCCGCGCCTCCATCGCCGAAGCCGACAGGCTCGGCAAGCTGGCGTTTGCGGCATGGGATTCGAGCATGCGGCAGATTTTGCGGCCCGAGACCGAGGCTGCGCTTGAAAAGGAGCGCGAGGGTCTGCTCCTGAGCTTCCAGCTTTTCTGCATCAGTGCCGGCCATGCAATCACTGTGGCCGAAAAAGGGGGGCAGCTCACGGGCTGGGCCGCCTGCGAGCCGATGAGCGCCTATATCTCCGATCTGTGGGTCGCGCCCCAGTTCCAGCGCCAGGGCGTGGGACAGTCGCTGCTGGGCCACATCGAGCAGGATATCTTTCGCGCCGGCTATGACGTGAGTGTGCTCGAGACCCACGCCGAGAATGGCGGAGCCATCCGCTTCTATGCCCGGGAGGGCTATGAGATCGTGTGGCGGGGCATCAAGTTCTCGCGCATGCTCGGCCAGCGAATCGAGAAGGTGCGCATGGAAAAGCGGCTCGTGGTCGAGGCGCGGTAGGGGCGGTTGGGCTGCGGCGTTTTTGGTTGGCATCGCGTACCCCTCATCCGACCTTTCGCTTGCGCGAAAGCCCACCTTCTCCCTCAAGGGGAGAAGGGTAACTCCGTGGATGTTTCGGCTCTTGAGCCCCCCTCTCCCCTTGAGGGAGAGGGGTCGGGGGTGAGGGGTGCGCGGTGCGTGCCGCAAGCCCAGTGCAGTGACTTGACAGACCAATAGCTCACCGGCTATGAAACGAAATCATAGCCAGAGAGTTATTGATTAAGATGACGCAACCCCACGACGCCCTGTTTGCCGCCCTGGCCGACCCCACGCGGCGGGCGATTTTCGAGCATCTCTGTCTCGAGGGGTCGCAGACCGTGGGGGCGCTTACGACGCGGGCGGGGGTCTCACAGCCTGCCGTTTCCAAGCATCTGCGTGTCCTCAAGCAGGCAGGACTCGTCCTTGACCGGCCCGAAGGCCGGCAGACCCGTTACAGCGCCGAATACCGGGCGCTCGCACCCCTGATCGACTGGACGCATGAGATGACCGAGTTCTGGTCCGGCCGGTTCGACAATCTGGAAGATCTGCTCAAGAGGATGGACCAATGACAGATGCAACCCCTGATATCCGCACCGTTGTCGTCGAACGCGAGATGCCGCATCCGAAAGAGAAGGTGTGGCGCGCGCTGACCCAGCCTCACCTCGTCTCGGAATGGCTGATGAAGACCGACTTCACGCTCGCGACGGGCGAGAAGTTCACGCTGAGCGGCGACTGGGGCAGCGTCGATTGTGAATTCCTCGCGATCGAACCGCATTCAAGGCTCTCCTATGCCTGGAACCATGAGCATGAAGACGCCCGGTTCGCGCTCAGGAGCGTCGTGACCTTCACGCTGTCCGACACAGATTCCGGCACGCATATCCGGATGGAGCAGAAGGGCTTCCGGTCAGACCAGAAGCAGGCTCTGGGTGGTGCGCAATATGGCTGGGTGCAGCATCTCGAGAATCTGGAAAAGGCAGTCGCCAGGCTCGATTAGCGGACGACAAGAGTACAGGAGCTTTCCCCCATGAACTGGAACCGGATCATCAGGCAGACGCATCGCTGGCTGTCGATCATCTTTTTCGTCACCGTCGGCGTGGCGACCTATGCTGCTGTCACGGGGCAGGACGAGAGCAGCGGGCTCTTCTATCTGCCCTTGCCGCCCCTGTTCCTTCTTATGGCGACAGGGCTATACTTGTTTCTCTTGCCCTATGTCGCGCGGTGGCGTGGCAGCAGCACATAGGAGCGGACAATGGCGGATAAACCGGTTCTCCTTTCGGGCGGCAATCCGCAGATCCCCAAAGGGTATGGCGACGCGCCGGTGCAGGCCTATATCGCGGCAATGCCCGGCTGGAAGAGCAGGGTGGGGCGGTGGATCGACGACATCGTCACACGCACCGTCCCGGATGTGATGAAGGCGGTGAAGTGGAACTCGCCATTGTACGGGATGGAGAAGGACCACTATTTCCTCTCCTTTCACTGCTTTGACCGCTACATCAAGATCACCTTCATCAATGGCGGTTCGCTGAACCCGCCTCCACCGGTGACTTCGAAATATCCGGCGGTGCGGTATTTTCATATCCATGAGGATGACACACCCGACCAGGCGCAGTTCGCGGATTGGGTGAAGCAGGCGAGCGAAATGCCGGGGGAGAAGATGTAGGGTGGGGCTGAGCCTTGTGCTTGCCGCAACATCGCGTCACCCCTCCCAGCCCTCCCCATCAAGGGGAGGGTGCTTCCTTTGCTCGGTTGTCCCCATACGCACAACGCCAGCACCTCCCCCCTTGTGGGGGAGGTTGGGAGGGGGGATTCGGCGCAAGCCTAAATCTCTTGGCATTGCTCAACTTCGCGAATTACGGCTAGCCTCACCCGCCCATTTCCGCTATCGAAAGCCCGAATTCTCCAGCCTCTTCAGAGCCATCCATGAGCATTGTCGATACACGCACGCCTAACCCGAAATATTTCATTTCCGGCGCCACCGGGGATTGGGAAATGGTCATCGGGATGGAAGTGCATGCGCAGGTGACCTCCGAATCCAAGCTGTTTTCCGGCTCGTCGACCGAATTCGGCAACCCGCCTAATTCCAACGTTTCTTTCGTTGATGCGGCGATGCCGGGAATGCTGCCGGTCATCAACGAGGAATGCGTGCGCCAGGCGGTGCGGACCGGGCTGGGGCTGAAGGCCAAGATCAACAAGCGTTCGGTTTTCGACCGTAAGAACTATTTCTATCCGGACCTGCCGCAGGGCTACCAGATTTCCCAGTTCAAGGACCCGATCGTCGGCGAGGGCAAGGTTCTGCTCGACGTCGATGGCGAGCAGATCGAGATCGGCATCGAGCGCCTGCACCTCGAGCAGGACGCCGGAAAATCGCTGCACGATC
>CAYSBF010000155.1:0-5673 GCA_964429025.1 uncultured Pelagibacterium sp. | reverse complement strand
ACCTGCTTGCCGAGAGCTCCGGCTCTTGCCTAAGCTCTGGCGTAAGGGCGGGATGGATATGGTTCAGGCGATCGGGACATTGGAGGAATTCCCTTCGGGCAGCATGCGCGTGCTGTTGTGGAACCTGAACTGGGCGTTGCCTGGAACAGCTGCTGGCAGGTTGGTGCGAGACCTCGTCCTCCAATACGATCCCGACATCGCCTGCTTCCCTGAGGCGGTACAGCCGTTCTTCGATTTCGGAGGCTTCGTCGTCACATCCGCAGCCGACTACGGCTACCGTCACGACGGGACGCGGCGGAAGGTGGTGCTCTGGAGCAAACTACCGTGGCACTCAGTGGATGAGGTGGGCGACCCCGCCCTGCCGTCGGGTAGGTTTGTTAGGGCCGAAACCAGCTCCCCCGCCGGACCAATCCATGTGTTCGGCGTTTGCGTCCCCTGGGCGGATGCCCATGTCAGCACCGGACAGCGGAACCGCCGGAGTGGCAGGACCATGAAACCTACCTTGATGGCCTGAGCCGGGTCATCGCCACGACGGCGGCGGCGTCGCCGATCATGCTGATCGGAGACTTCAATCAGACGCTTCCCCGCACCCGCGCCCCTGAGCCTTTGGCCGCCAAGCTGGATCGGATTCTGGCTGCCGACTTCCTGGTTCCTACGCGCGGGAAGGTATTTGAAGACGGACACCGGGCCATCGACCACCTGGCAGTCCGTGAAGGCTTCCGCCTCGCCGGTCTGGAAGTGATCCCAAGCCGGCAGCAGGGCTCCGTCCTGAGCGATCACCAAGGGTATGTTTTCGATTTCGAGGTAGCCGGCTAGGTCGTCTCCATAGGAGAAGTGCGGCTCCCGACACTTCTCCAACCGACATCCCGCATACCCATGGGTATCTGTAGAGGCGTCACAGGCATCAGCCTCTACGGAGAAGACATGACGACGCCCAAGTACCCCGCCCGCCGCTCCTCGGTTGCCGCATACCTGGAGCAGGCCATCGAGCACAGCGGGCTGGCTCAGACCGAGATCGCCGAGGCGCTCGGCTATGACCAGCCCAACATCATTTCCATGTTCAAGACCGGCCGGACCAAGGTGCCGATCGAGATCATTCCCAAGCTGGCCGAGCTGCTTGGCGTCTCCGAGCTGTATTTCCTGAAGCTGGCCATGGAGGAGTACCATCCGGAGATGTGGAAGGTCATCGAGCGGGCGTTCGGCAAGCTGGTCAGCGACAACGAGTACGACATCGTTGACTGTATCCGAACCGCCAGCACTGGGACCGACCCGGAACTTACCGAGGACGTGGAGAAGGAGCTGTTCCGGCTGTTCGCTCCTTCGTCTTCTGCCTAAGAGGTAGCAGTTGGTAGTCCTGTTTTGAACTAGCTACTAAGGTCAGTTCTCTGCAGGGCTACCAACCTATTCTCAATCTTCTAGTAGTTACAAAAAATCTTACTACCAACTCCTACCGTAGAAGACCCCCACACCCTAGGAATGGCTTATGCCAGCACCGCATAGGGGCGGCGGAGGCGCAGGCCCCTAACCTCAGGATAGCCCCGGATGTCGGCGATGTCGTAGCCAAGCATGCGAAGATTGGACTTCATCATGCCCTGCGCGATGATGGAACGAACTCCAACCCGGGCTGCCCAGAGCTTATAGGCATTGTAGAGTTCGCTCACGCGAGTATGGCTGCCGGGGTCGGCCTCGCACTCGACTTCCAGAAATTCAGGAAGCGGGTTGGCCTGCCTCAACCAGTCCTTTTCGGCCGCGACGCAGTCAGTGGGCTTTTCGAAGCGAGCACGCTTACGGAGCTCCCGAAGTCCCTCCAGAGCACGGTTCAGAACACCGGGAAGTTCAGAAGACAGGATCGTCCTGAACAACTCAGGATTCTGCTCCTCCGGCTTAAAGACGCGCCTGAAGGGGATGACATTCGCACGGCGCCGCAGCCCGCCCGAAAGGTCCGCCACGTTCGGAGGGTTATTACACAGGAAGACCGGAACGACCGAGCTCTGGAACTCGAAAGTACCGCCGTGCTTTCGTTCGCCGGTCATCAGCTTCTGCTCGCTAAGTTTTTTCAGCAGACCGTCGGGCAGGCGCGTTCCGATCTGCACGTCGTCATCCAGGAACAGCAGCTTACCGGCGAGATTGCCAATGGCGAAGCGGTTACCCTCCAGGCAGTCAATGCGGTCTGCAAATACGGCGGCGGGACCCATCAATGCCTGAACGGTTTCGATCAGCTTCGACTTTCCATTGCTGCCCTGGCCGAGAAAAATGAAGAACGCAGGGATATCCCGAACCGGCTGAATGATATATCCGAACAGCTCGTTGAAGTGCCGGATCATTCCTGCGGGATCGGCCGCGTTGGAGAAGATTTCCGCGACGACCGCATCATAGGTGGGACACGTCGCCTTCGGGTCATAAACCACGTCCAGACGATAGGTGAGGTGAGACTCGGGCCTGTGCTCCCGCAGCTCGGTGGAGCCATCAGGCAGCAGCCAGAGTTCGCCATTGCGAACATTGATGATCGGCTTCGGAGCCGACCGAAGACCGAGCACATCAGACGAGTTCGCAGCCCGTGCGGCGAGCAGTTTTACGGTGCTGCTGATCAGGTTCGCCTTGTTTCCGCCAGTCCCGAAATTCCGACGCTCGATCGCCGTAAGAACGCGCCTTTCGATCTGCTCGCGGGTCTGGGGTGCCCAGAACCCGTCCTGGTACGTCCAGAATTGCTTTTCCTCGCCATAGACAATATGGCGGCCACCGGCAAATTCCTCCGCGAGCACAAGCTGCTCCAGCCTCGCGGCCAGGTCTTCGCGGCCACCACGATCCTGCATTGCCCGGCGAAGCACGGCAGCCTTGCGTCCGGTCTTGCTGGCGATCTGCTCAAGAAGCTCGTCGGTCGCCAACGTATCCAGCCCGCTCCTCCGAACGTCCTCCAGGACCTCGGTGACTGCGGTGGATGCCGCCGTGGAACTCAAGGCATCGATTCGCCTTCCGATTTCCGAAATATCGAGCTTCGGCGTATGGGGGCCGGGGGAGGAAGCCACCAAGGCGACAGGCTTTACAAGCTGCAGCCAGTCCCGAAGGCAAGCGGCGATCTTTGCCGAGAAGAACTCTTCAACCTTCGGCCAAGAGTAGACCTTCTTTCCGGCAGCAATCCTTTCCTCAGCTGCCGCAACCGGCTCACCCCGCCTACGGGATTCCTCGTCACCAGCGAGATGTGCAGCGGCGCAGACCACCGCCGTGGCCTGTTTGGTCGTCATTCCAGCACTCAGGAACGCCCCAGCCAGAGCCATCGCACGCTGCTGCCGATCGGAAGGTCCGGTCGGCCAATGGCGAGCCAGGAGGACGATCGCCGCCAGCATTCCCACCCTCGCTTCGAGTGCTTCAGCACTGACGGCCGACGGCGCCCCGGCCTCTTCGAACTCGATCTTTTCGCCACTGCTGTGAACCGACGGCGGAAATACCGTCTGCATCCCGGTACTGCGAATTTCAACGAGCATGGCCCCCGACGAGGGGTCCTTGAACTGCCTGGAGCGGCACTCGGTCGTGTAGAGGCGATGAGAGCCGGGCCGGCTGGGTCGGCCGAAAACAGCAGGCGTTCGGGGCAATACGTTGCCGGCGATTTTCAGCGCGAGGTCATCGTCGATGTCGACATCAACCAGCCCGCCGGACACATCGCCGAGAACGACGCCAACATTCGCCGGTCCCGTCTCGAAATAGAGGCCGACGGTGAGCTCATCCAGCTCAAGGTTCTGCCAGCCGGCGACAGCGGGCTTCTTGTCGCGATGGACAACGGGAATCGCCCGCCAGCCAAGCGAAAGGTAATACCGGGCGAAATGGCCGACCGTGCTATGAGCAGGCGGTGCCGAAGGAAAGGTAGGGTAAATTGCAGTCATCAAGCACTCCATTGAGAGGTGGCGGCCGGGAATTCCAGCTGCCTGGTGTGCTCTGACGACGATCGAAAATGGGGAACTGGGCCAATTCGAACTGGACGGAAGACATGCGCGCCTCGCAGAAATGAGAATTCGGATGTGCGATCTGGGCTCGCCTCTCTTGAATTCAAGTCAGCAGTGACTTCGCGCGACCTGGTGTGTTCACCCTGCAACACTGACGGCGTCAATTTCTCAGGAATATGAAAATCAAGAATCAGACAGCTAAAAAAATTTCTCTGGACGAACCAGCGCCAATCAGCACGTCAATGGGCTCCGGATGAGTAGCCCTGCCTGTCACTCCTGTGTCACTCCGAGGCGCCGGAAGAGTGACAAAAACGCATCTCCACTGGCATTCGGCAAAAATTTGCGCTATAAACTAAGTTATTGAGCTATGCGGGTTTTCGGACGTTACGCAGGGTTCGGGCCGGCGTAGCTCAGCGGTAGAGCAAGACTTTCGTAAAGTCGAGGTCGGGGGTTCAAATCCCTCCGCCGGCACCATTCTCTCCCGACACGATACCGGGACAAGATGGGTGCAATTCTCCGGTTGCGGCCGCGCCGGCGCCGCTCTTTGATGGCCCCGCCCAGACCAGCCGGATTTCCGCCATGTATATCCCCGCCCATTTCGCGGTCCGCGACGACCTCGCGCCGCTTTACGACCTGATCGAAAGCCACGCTTTCGGCCTGCTGCTCTGCACGCGCGACGATGGCGGCATCGAGGCGAGCCATGTTCCCTTCCTGCTCGACCGGCCCGGCAGCGTCGCGGCGGCCGGTGCGCAGGGCCGTCTGCTCTGCCATCTCGCCGCCGCCAACGGCCAGGCCGCCCTGCTCGACGGCCGGCCGGTGACCTGCATCTTTCAGGGTCCGCATGGCTATGTCTCGCCGCGCTGGTACCAGAAGAAGCCCGCCGTGCCGACCTGGAACTATGCGGTGGTGCATGTGCATGGCCGCGCGAACGTGACGCGCGAGGCGGGCGCCCTGCGCGACATGGTCGACCGCCTGTCGAAGGTCTATGAGCCGGCCGAGGGCGGCTGGCAGCTCGGCGACGAGCCCGCGACCTTCGTGGACGCGATGCTGCGCGGCATCGTCGGCGTCGAGATCGCTATCGAAAGACTGGAAGGCAAGTTCAAGCTGAGCCAGAACCGGCCGGGCGACATTCCCGGCGTGCTCGCCGCGCTGCGCGACCTCGGCGGCGACGCCAATGCCGCGCTGGCGGACGCGATGGACCGCGCCGCGCCGCGGAAATAGCGAAAGACCCTCCCCGACGCGTCGCGACAGGGAGGGTGAGGGAAAGGCTAGTCCGCCGCGCCCATGGCCATCTTGGCGTGGGCCAGCGAGACGACGTTGTCGTCTCCGGACTCATCTCCGTCATGGCCGGCCTCGCCATCATCCGCCGCGCTGTCATTGGCGGCGGTGCTGTCCTCGAGGCGGAAATGGCCGACCAGCTCGGCGAGCTGGCGCGCCTGGTCCGCCATCGCCTGGGCCGAGGCATTGGTCTCTTCCACCAGCGCGCCGTTGCGCTGGGTCATCTCGTCCATGTTGACCACGGCGCCGTTCACTTCCTCGAGGCCGCGCGCCTGTTCGGCCGAGGCCGCGGCGATCTCGGCGACGATGTCGGAGACCTTCTTCACCGCTGTGACGATCTCGTTCAGCGCGCCGCCCGCCTGGTTGACCAGCGCCGCGCCGCTCTTCACCTGCGCGTTGGAGGCCTGGATCAGGCCCTTGATGTCCTTCGACGCATTGGCCGAGCGCTGCGCCAGCG
>CAYSBF010000154.1:0-5685 GCA_964429025.1 uncultured Pelagibacterium sp. | reverse complement strand
AAGGTCAGCAGCAGATAAAGGCCCGCGGTCAGCGCCACGGCCGCCGAAGTGAGCCGCATGCCCTGCGGCATCTTCTCGGAGACAAAATGCCCCCGCAGTGACCAGGCATAGGCGATCACGGTCAGGAGCCCCGCTGCTGTCACCAGGTAATCCATGTCACGCTCCCGCCCATGTTAGCAACGTTTTAACCTTCGCCCTAAACCCGATATACACTTGGCCGCGCCTATTGTTGCGTTCAAACCCAACAGGATGGCGCAATTGGCCGTTTCCCACTTCAATCTTCCGACCGCACATGGCGCCATCGCCATTTCCGATACGGGCGGAACGGGGCGACCGCTGGTCATGCTGCACGGCTCCAGCGCCTCTTCGGCGGTCTTTTCCGGCCAGCTTCAGAGCCCGCTCGCCGATCATTTCCGACTCATCGCCATCGACCTGCCCGGGCACGGACGCTCCGACAATTTCCAAAGCCCCGACATCAGTTATACGATACCGGTCATTGCCCGGACCATAGCCGGACTCTTCGCGCCCCTCGGCATTGATCGCGCCGTGGTAATGGGCTGGTCCCTGGGCGGCCACATAGCCATCGAGATGATGGCAGGATTTGCCCACCGTCTGGCAGGGGTCATGATCTGCGGCACCCCGCCCATCGACACTGGTCCGCTCGCTACGCTGCGCGCCTTCCATTTCAACCCCGCAACGCTGCTGGTCGGCAAGTCCAACCTCTCGCGCCATCAGGCCGAACGCCTCGCCCAATTGTGCTTTGGCGACAGAGCTTTGCCGGGCCATGTCGAGGCCATCCTGCGCACCGACCCGCATGTTCGTCCCCGCGTCACCCGCTCGCTCCTGCGCGGCGAAGGTGCCGACCAGAAGCGGACCGTCCAAACCAGTCCCATTTCGCTCGCTGTCGTTAATGGAGCCGACGACCCTGCGGTCCGAGCCAGCTATCTCGCCTCCCTCGACTACGCCAATCTCTGGGACCGGAAGGTCCACCTCATCGCTGGGGGCGGGCACGCCCCGTTCCTCGCCGCCCCCAACACCTTCAATGCGCTCCTGCATCGTTTCGCGACCGCAGCGGCGTTCCGCACACCCTTCCCCGCTGAACCGGCCGTCGCGCGGCGCGCTTAGCCGCGTTCGTGAAGCCGAACCCATAGTCCACCCTTGGGCCGCATGGTGATCGAGGGGATGAAGCCCGCCTCGCGCTCGACCATCCGCTCGACATCAAAGCGCCGCGTGATGGATGCCAGGAGCAGCATCGCCTCCATCATCGCAAACCGGTTGCCGATGCACACCCTCGGACCCCCGCCGAATGGGAAATAGGCAAAGCGTGGCAGGGTGCGCCGCAAATCCCCCGACCAGCGTTCGGGAACAAAATCCTGCGGGTCCTCGAAATAGCGCGGGTCGCGTTGCGTCACCCACGGGCTGATCAGCAGCGTCATGCCCTTGGGGATGTCATAATCCCCGATGCGAGCATCCTCGTTTGCCTCGCGCCCGATCAACCATCCCGGCGGCCGCAGCCGCAGAATCTCGATGATGGTGTTTTCCGTGTATTTGAGATTTTGCAGATCCTCATGGGTGGGCGCCCGGTCCCCGAGAACGCCGCGCACTTCGGCCGCGACCCGGTCCTGGATGTGGCGATGCCGGCCCAGAAGATCGAACCCCCAGGCCATGGTCAGCGCCGAGGTTTCATACCCCGCCAGCAGCATGTTGCAGATCGCATCGCGTAGCTGGACGTCCGACATGGGGTTGCCGTCCTCGTCCCGCGCGCTCATCAACTGGCCGATCAGCCCGCTAGGCGCCGAGCGGCCTGCCCGCTGATCGCCCATGATCCTGTAGATCAACGCATCGAGCGCCTTGATGCCCTTCCTGTAGCGGATATGGCCGGGAAGCGGCACAGCATCGGGGATCAGCACCGGACGCGCATATCGCGCCGCAATCTCTTCCATGATCCAATCGACGCCCTGTTCGATCCGGGGCAGATCCTCGGAGACATCGGCGTTTAGCAGCGTGCGCGCCGCGATCATCAGGCCCAGCGCCATCATCTCACGATGCATGTCGATTTCCTGCCCGTCGCGCCAGCCCGCGACCCGCCGCTCGACCTCGTCGACCATGGCCGGAGCATAATCCTGGAGCGCGCGCGGGACGAAGGCAGGCGCGGCGAACCGGCGCTCGCGCTGCCAGACTTCGTGCTCAGCAATGAACAGTCCATTGCCCATAAGCGCCCTCAACTGGCGCCAGAACACCTGGTTCTTGATGAACTTCTCGTGCTGCTTGACGAAGACCTGCTCGATCAGATCGGCTTCGTTGATGAGCAGGGCCGGATAGGCGCCCAACTGCAATCTGGTCACGTCGCCGTAGGTGTTCGCGCAATGCCCGAAATAGCCGACCGCATCGCGGGCGATGTCGAGAATATGCCCCAATACCGGAAGCCCGCGCGGGCCGGGCGGGATGATCGCGGGGGCGGGTTCGGCAATAACGCTGGCGGTCTGCACGATGCGCTCCTGACCTCAGCCAGCCGAGACGAACCGGCGCTCGGCAATTGCCGCAGCGCGAGCGGTCGGCTGGATCATCGAGAGATAGCGCGCCTCGTTGCCCCCGCCGAACATCGCTTCACGCTCCTGGGCTGAGGACATGAAGAAGGGGAAGCGGTCGGCGACGCGATCGCGGATTTCGCCATAGGCGGCCGCATAAAGGCAGACCGGGAATTTAAGGCCGCCGCCCAGATAGCGCACGCCGGCCCACTGTTCCGATCCGAACACGCGCTTGTAGAACGCCGCATGTTCCTGCCGGATCGAGGCGAGACAATAATCGGGCTCGAAATATTCGCAGGCCATCGCCGCCAGCCGCAGGGTGAGGAACGGCAAGGCCGGATAGGCCAGCGCCAAATCCCTGTCGGCGGTGAACCGCGAGGGATCGACGAAATGCATGCCCTTGTCGAGAAGCGGATGCAGCACATCCGCATAAGCGGTCATGGACGGCGAGTAGCGGTGTTCGGCGGTCAGATGATGGAGCCGGATCGAACTGGCCAGTTCGCCGTGAATATAGATGCCATAGCACATGGCATTGGGTTTTTCGTCGAGATCGTCGGTGGCGATCTCTTCGTCATTGGCCGGAATGAAATCCTCGCGCCGATAGGCATCATAGCGCAGCCGGAAGACCGGATCGCCCAGTTCGGCGAGATTGACCCGCCTATATTCCACGTGTTCGAGAATGTCCATGAGCGCCACGGCAAACCTGCTCGTGGCAACCCTTTGGGCGCCTGTATCCCGAGTGCTACGCATAACATGCCCCCTCGAAAGCGTGGGAGAATGTTAACCAAAATTTAACCAGCCGAGAAGGTCAAACCGCCCATGGCCCGCCCTGAAGGGGCTGAAACTTTGAAACTTGGTTAATCGCCGGATCGGCTTAATCACGCCCCGCCGCAACGGCGCGGTGCTCTGCCTGGCGCATAGCGTCTCGCGCCATGGCTACTATAAACGCGCCGATCTCCTCGGCGGCCATTGGCTTGCCGAAATAATAGCCTTGCACCTGGTCGACGCTGGTCTGCTCTTCGATCAGCGCGAGTTGCTCGCCCGTTTCGACGCCTTCGGCGGTGAGCACGAGATCGAGATCCTTGCCCAGCCGCGCCACATTGGCCAGCAACTGCAGCGAGCGCGGATTGGTCGAGATATCGGCGATAAATGACCGATCAATCTTGAGTTTGGTGAACGGCATGCCGTGGAGATAGGAAAGCGAGGAATAACCCGTGCCGAAATCATCGAGCGCAATGCCGATCCCACGGCCGGCAAGGGTTGCAAGACTGCTTGCCGCCACGTCGCGCTCTTCGATGAGCGCGGTTTCGGTGACCTCAATCTCGAGTCTGTGCGGTGCCAAGCCGCTCGCCGCCAGTGCTCCTGCAATCTGCGTATGGAGCAGGTCCGACCGCAAATCCCGGGCTGAAACATTCACCGACACCGAAACCGACTCCGGCCAGCGCGTGCACTGGATCGTGGCCGTCTCGAGCACCCAGCGCGTTATATCCGAAACCAAACCCATTTCCTCGGCCAGAGCGATGAAAACCATGGGTGGAATGGGTCCGAGCTCGGGATGGGTCCAGCGCGCCAGCGCCTCGCACCCCACGACCTTCCGGGTCCTGAGATCCACCAGGGGCTGATAGGCAAGGCTCAGCTGGTTCGACGCCAGGGCATCGACCAGATCGCTTTTTAGGCGTTGGCGATAGCGGAACTCGCCATCCATCTCGGCCAGGAAGGCCAGCCACTGGCCCTTGCCCCGTGCCTTGGCACGATAAAGGGCAAGATCGGCGCGCATAATGAGATCGTCCAGCGAAACGTCCGTCATCGGTTCGCAGACAAAGCCAATCGACGCCTTCATGTCGATCCGCTCCCCATCGATCTCGAAGGGCTGGCCGAGAGTCTTGAGGATCGACGATGCCTCGGCTGCGGCCGACCCATGGCCGGCGTCGGTCGAACGAAAGATGATAAATTCATCGCCGCCGAACCGGGCCAGTTGGCTGGCGGGATGCATGACCGAGCGGATCCGCTTGGCGGTTTCAACGAGAACCTTGTCGCCCGCAAGGTGCCCGAGCGTGTCGTTGACATGTTTGAAATCGTCGAGATCGACGATCATCAGCAGCACCGGCCCTGCCGCTCCGGCCCGCCTGCGTACGCCGAGATCGGCCTCGGATTGCTCGGTGAAATGGGCGCGATTGGGCAGGCTGGTCAACGCGTCATAGCGCGCCATGAAGTTGATGCGCTCCTGCGCGCGGACCCGCGATGTCACGTCTTCGAGCAGCAACACGGTGCGGTCGGCGCGCGTGGATACTGTCACCTCGCAATGATAATCGCCCGAAAGCTTGAGAACGATCTTGCCGCCGCCGCCGTGATCGATCATGGCTAGAAGCCGCTCGGCGGTGGCCCGCGGCAGGGCGCGGCGCGCAATGGCTTCATCGAGCAGGTCGACTATGGTGCGCCCGACCCAGGCGCCGTCGGAAATCCCGGCAAAGGTCTGCCGCGCCTGATCGTTGACCAGCGCGATGACGCCATTCTGGTCGAGCATGCACAGCCCGTGATGCATGGTCTCGAGCGCGGTATCGAGCTGATCGGCGAGCCGGGAGGCCTCGATGCGGCCGTGAACGGCGTTGAGCAGATTGTTGCGCACATCGGCGCCCAGTGCCCGGAAGCTGATAAACAGCGGCAGCACCATAGCGGCAAGCAGCATGTGATAGACGTCGCCCTTGAGGGCCAGCCCCACGACCATCGGGCCGCCCATGCCCATAAGCTGTACCGTCATCAGTCTGTCGACGCCGTAATTGCGCGTAACGATTCCCACCATTGCCGCCACCGTGACCGCGATGGCGAGGAGTTGGGCGAAGCTGTCATTGACAAAAACGATCGATGAAAAGGCCCAGCTGCCATAGGCCGCTGCCGCGAAATAGCCAAAGAACAGTGCCCGCCTTTCCCAATACCTCGCGGCCTGGATATCGGTCGGGCCGACCTGTGCGCGGGCAAATTGCCGCATATTGTAATCGCGGGTTAGCAACAGTATCGCCAGGATGCCGGCATGCACAAGCAACAGAACGGAGTCGGCCTTGATTCCGGCCGCCGTTGCCCCGACGATACTTGAGAGCGTGCCAAAGAACATGGCGCGCCGGTCTTTGTAGAGCGAGGTGACGATCGACACATAGTCGAT
>CAYSBF010000153.1:0-5728 GCA_964429025.1 uncultured Pelagibacterium sp. | reverse complement strand
ATCGACTATGTGTCGATCGTCACCTCGCTCTACAAAGACCGGCGCGCCATGTTCTGGGGCGTCGTTTCGGCGCTTCTCGGCATGCTGGCCGCCGCCTTCAAGACCGGCTCGGTCGTTCTGTTCGCGCATGCGGCCGTTTTCGCCCTTATTGCAGCCTGGCGCTACAAGGTGATGAGCGATTTTGCGCGCAATCCGCTCGCGCCCGACGACAGGGAAGGGGCGGAACGCTGGGAGCGCAAGGCTACCGTTTTCGGCGGGATGATCGCCTTTGCCTATGGGGCCTGGTGCTTTATCGCCCTGGTCATTGTCCGTGATCCCTTTGCCGAACTGATGTCGATTTCTGCCACGGTCGCAGCCATGATCGGGATCGTGGCGCGCAATTTCGGCATCGACCGGCTCATCACTCTGCAGTCTTTTGCACTTGGTGCCCCACTGGCCATCGGTCTCGTGATCGAGGGCAATATCTATTACATTATCCTGGCGTCCCTGTTGATACCGATGATGGTCTCCTACCGGTATCTGGCCGCCGATGTCCGTACCATGCTCCTCAATGCGGTGCATGGCCGGGTTGAGGCCTCGCGGCTTGCGGGCCAGCTCGATACCGCTCTTGCAACCATGCATCACGGGTTGTGCATGCTCGACCAGAACGGGGTCATTGCGCTCGTCAACGATCAGGCGCGACAGACCTTCGCGGGAATTTCGGATGGCGCCTGGGTCGGACGCACCATCATCGATCTGCTCGACGAGGCAATTGCACGCCGCGCGTTACCTCGGGCCACGGCCGAACGGCTGCTCGCCATGATCGATGAGGGGGCAGGCGGAAAAATCGTCCTCAAACTTTCCGGCGACTATCACTGCGAAGTGACGGTCTCCTCGCGCGCCGACCGCACGGTTTTGCTGCTCGAAAACGTGACTGCGCGCATTCATGCGCAGGAGCGAATCAACTTCATGGCGCGCTATGACGCCCTCACAAGCCTTCCCAATCGCGCGCATTTCACCGAGCAAGCCGAGGCCGACATCGCCACGCGCCGGCGCCAGGGACTCAACGATCCTGTACTGTTGATGATCGTAGATCTCGATGATTTCAAGCATGTCAACGATACGATGGGGCATCTTGCAGGCGACAAGGTTCTGATCGAGACCGCCAACCGCATCCGCTCGGTAATGCACCCCGAAAGCAAGCTCGCGCGTTTCGGAGGCGACGAATTTGTCATCTACCGCTCACGCGATGTTGGCGAGGGATCGGCCGCAGCGGAGGCCTCCTCGATCCTCAAGACACTGGGCCAGTCCTATGATGTCAATGGTGAGCGGCTCGATCTGAGGGCATCGATCGGCTTTGTCTGCGATCCTGAGCCGATCGTGAATCTTGATGAACTCATCATGCGCGCCGATCTCGCGCTCTATCGCGCCAAAGCCCGTGGAAAGGGGCAGTGGCTCGCTTTCTTACCGGAAATGGACGGAGAGTTCCGCTATCGTCAAAGGTTAAAGAGCGATCTGGCCGACGCCCTGGCGTCAGGACAGCTCAGCCTTGTTTATCAGCCGATCGTCGATCTCAAGACCCGTCAGGTCGCGGGGTGCGAGGCGCTGGCGCGCTGGACGCATCCCGAGCTTGGACCCATCCCGCCCACCGTCTTTATTGCACTAGCCGAGGAGATGGGCCTGGTTTCCGATATTACGCGCTGGGTGCTGGAGACCGCCACAACCCAATGCACGAGCTGGCCTGACACAGTTACGGTCTCGGTCAATGTCTCAGCGCGCGATCTGCGCTCGGACCTGCTCAAGACCCAGGTTGCGGGAGCGCTGGCGGCGAGCGGCCTTGCGCCGCACAGACTCGAGGTCGAGGTCACCGAAACCGCGCTCATAGAGGAACGCGAGGACGCAGCGCGGTGCCTTTCAGCGCTTGCCGCGCGCGGGATCGGCATTGCGCTCGATGATTTCGGTACGGGCTATTCCTCCCTCTCCTATCTCCACGAGATGCCGTTCACCAAGCTCAAGATCGACCGCTCGTTCATCGCCGACGTCGCTACCAATCCCCGGTCCTTGCAGCTCATGGCCAATGTGGCCCGTCTGGGCAAGGATCTTGATCTGATGTTGACTGCGGAGGGCGTTGAGACGGCCGAGCAACTCGCGATGATCGAACGGCACACCGCCATTGATCACGTACAGGGCTATTATTTCGGTCGGCCAATGCCGGTCCAAGAAGTGGCCGCCCTGATCGATCGTATGGCGGCCGACGCACAGGCTGAGCGCCTGTCAGGCAACACCGCCTAGAAGCCCTTGCGTTAACCATCTTGACCAAAACCGGCGGCCGGCACGGGCTCACGGGCGCATCCACACTTCTCCCTAGGTTAATTTTTCGTTAACATTCCCCTTGGGCTGATAAGGGGGCTTGTAATGCGTAATCCGTCGCCTGCAGACAACCGCAGGACCGGCACCTCAAGGTTTGCAGTGACGCTGATGGACCTGCTCGACAGGGTCGAATACCGGCGCGTACAGCTTCATGAAGTTACCGATCCCGTCTTCCGCCTTCGCTACGATTCCTATCGCCGCGAGGGATTCATCGATGCCAATCCCCAGATGATTGCAGGCGATGATTTCGATCAGGCTCCCAATGCCATGGGGTTCGGTGTCTATATCGAAGGCCGGCTCGCTGCCTCGATCCGGCTTCATCACGTGACACCAGGGCAACGGATCTCCCCGAGCCGTCTGATCTATCCCGATGAACTCGATGCCATTCTCGACAGTGGCATGAGCTATATCGATCCGTCCCGCTTCGTAACCGATTACGAGACGACGCTGGCCTTGCCGGCGCTGCCCTTTCTGACCCTGCGGGTGGCGGCGATGGCCTGCGAGTATTTTTCTGCCGATTATTGTCTTTCTTCGGTGCGGCCCGAGCATGCCGCCTTTTACAAACGCGTGTTCGGATCGACTCAGCTTGCCGGTGAACGTTACTATCCAGGGCTCAAATTCCCGGTCTGCCTTTTCGTCGCGCAGGTACCAGAAATCCGCAATCGCGTAGCCGACCGTTTCCCCTTCTTCATGTCGACGCCCGAGGAGCGGGAAGCCATGTTCGGGGTTGGGAGCGGCGCCCGCTACCTGTCCATGATCCAGCCTACCGCGCGTGCCGCGGCCATCGCAGAGCAACGCTTCGTCCCGGCCCAATAGGCCGGCATGTGTCAAGGGTAAGACGAGGATGAAGGCCGGAACAGAATGCAGACCGCCCCGGACATAGGCGCCACGCCCGCCACCCCGCGCACGCCTGGCGGTCCGCGCGGCTTGCCTCTACTCGGCAATAGTGCCGGTATCGCAAGGGATGCAATCGGCTATCTCGAGCATTGCGCAAGGACCTATGGCGACGTGACGGCGCTGAGGCTCGGCATGTATCCCACGCTCTTTGTCAACGAATCGGATCTGATCGAGCAGGTCCTCGTCAAACAACACGAAAATTTCGTCAAGCACCGGGTTTTCTGGCGTCAGCTTCGCGCGCTGCTTGGCAAGGGTCTGTTCATGACCGAACGCGAGGCCTGGCAGCGCGAGCGGCGCTTTGCTGCGCCTGCGTTTGCAACCCGTCCCCTGCAGGATTATGCGCCGGCCATGGTCGCCGAAGCTGAAAGGCGGGTGTCCGGGTGGCATGACGGGCAGGAACTCGACATGCATCACGAAATGATGGCGTTGGGCCTGATGATCGCGGCGCGCACGCTATTGAATGCCGACGTCTCCGGTGATTTGCCGCAGGTCGAAAAGGGCGTCGACTGGATCATGGACGAGATTGCGGCGCGCTATACCCGACCATTCCTGATCCCGGACGCCGTGCCGCTGCCCGGCCACATCCGCTACCGCAAGGGCATCAAGGCCCTCGAGGGGCTGATCTACAAGATCATTGAGGAGCAGCGGGCCGGGCGCGCGGAATCGGGGGGACTCCTGGGTCATCTGATGAACACGCGGGACGAGAACGGCAGGCCGATGTCGGATGTTCAACTGCGTGATGCGATCTGCAATTTGCTCCTGGCCGGATACGAAACCTCTGCCCTCACCATGGCATGGGGTCTCGACCTTCTGGGCCGTCATCGGGACTTTCAGGACAAGCTGGCCGCAGAGGCAAAGGCAGTCCTGGGCGAGCGGGCGCCGGGTCATGAGGACCTGCCGAACCTCAAGCTGACCGAATGGGCCATCATTGAGATATTACGGCTCCGGCCGCCAGCCTGGCTGCTCGGGCGCGAAGCCATCGCCGATACGCGCATCGGGGACTATGAGGTTGCCAAGGGAACGACACTCATCATTTCACCCTGGGTGACCCAGCGCGACCCGCGCTATTTCGCCGATCCTCTAGCCTTCAATCCGGAACGCTGGGCCGGCGATCTGCGGCGCACGCTGCCGCGCTTTGCCTATTTCCCGTTCGGCGGGGGGCCGAGAATCTGCATCGGCAACCGCTTTGCCATGATGGAGATGATGCTGCTGCTGGCGGTGATTGTGCGGCGTTTCGATATCGAGAGGCTGACAGAGCGCCGGGCCAGCCTTCTTCCTTCAATCACGGTGAGACCGAAGGGTGGGCTATGGGTGCGGCTGCACGTGCGCCGCTAGGCCTGAACCCGCTGCGGGAGCGCAGGTCCGGCGGGTTGCGGGGCACTTATGCCGACTTCGGTCGCAAAGCGGTGCAACAGGGCATTGAAGGTGTGAGGGCGCGCCATGAAGGGGGCGTGGTGCCCATCGGGGATGAAATGGACCCGTCGATCCCAAAGATTGGCATAGGCAAGGCTCACCAGATAACCGGCGCGAATTGCGGGGTCATTGGTTCCATGGACCACTGCGAGCGGAACAGGGCAGGTTTGGACCGTGTGCCGTTGATTGGCGGCAGGGCCGCGCAGGAGCGAGCGCACAGCGCGAGGGCGGAAGTCGGGGTCGGTGCGCAAAATCGCATCCACCAGTTCGCGGTCCGAACGATCGCCATAGCACATATGCGCAATACGCTCGGCCTGACTCGGGGAAAGGACCGGCCGGCTCGCGAGCAGAATTGTCGGGTTGAGGTGAAAGGCGCTCAACGTGCCCAATGGCCCGGAATCGATCGGAGGCGCACCGGCGATCATTACGCCGGAGAGCCTCTGAGGAAGGCGGGCCATCATCTCCATGGCGATGTGGCCACCGAGCGACCAGCCGAATACCGAAGCACGTTCAAAGCCCAGATCGGGGAAAAGTCCGGCAATCGTTTCAGCGAGGGCTGGCAGGGTATAGCCGATATGGGGTTCGGAGAAATCATCGGACCGGCCGTGACCAGGCAGGTCTATGGCAATCAGTCGGAAATGCTCGGGAAGCGCGCTTTCGAATTGGGCCGAAAAGACGCGGTAGGAGGCGCCGGAGCCATGCAGCATGACCAGCGGCCTGCCTTCGCCTCCTGTGTCGGCGACGGCGATCGCACCGCGCGCAGTTGCAAGCTTGTATTGCGAAAGGGACAAGGGAGGGCGCCGCTTTGTGTTCAAGGCACAACCCTAGACCCGGGGCGGTTTATATCGCGTTTCTAGTAAGAGTTAAAACATCGGTAATGGCCGCGGGCGCTGGCACAGGTGAAGGGTGGTGAAATGGATATATTGGTAACGGGGGCAGGTCTTTTGACCATTGGGGCCTATATCTGGTCGCTCAAGGCGCATTTTGTCTCCGGCAAGATGGCGCAGGGGTCTTGGCTCACTTCGGCGGCCGTGGCGCTGACCGCGGGCCTTTATCTGCTGCTGACCTT
>CAYSBF010000152.1:1568-5750 GCA_964429025.1 uncultured Pelagibacterium sp. | reverse complement strand
CTGTGGGTTCGGGCCGAGAGAATCCTGGCTGATTACGAGGAGGCTCGTGACGTTGTGGCAAAACGAGGCGGCGGCATTGTGGGGCCGCTTCGGCTAGCGGCGCCGCTGGCGTTCGGGCTTCGCCACATAGCGCCGATCGTGACGGATATGGCGGCACTTCACCCCGGGCTGGAACTTGATGTTTCCTACAGCGACAAGTTTGTAGATTTGATCGAGGAGCGGTTCGACGCGGCCATTCGCATCGGAAATCTGCGGGACTCGAGTCTGGTCGCCCGCCGGCTCGCGCCCGCTCGGTCTGTCATCGTGGCAAGTCCAGACTATCTTGACCGCAAAGGGCGGCCGAAGGTGCCGCGCGACCTGTCGGAGCACGAATGTCTCGAATATTTCGGGAGGATGGCGTCCGAGTGGCGGTTTCGAGATGGTGAGCGATGGCTCACCGTTCGCGTCAAGGGGCGTTTGCGATCTGACAATGGCGACGCCATCCTGCTCTGGGCCGTGGCCGGCCTTGGCGTGGCAAATCTTCCCGGGTTCCTCGTTGCCGATGCAATTGAAGCCGGGAGGCTGGAGGTGCTGCTGCCTTCCTTCCCGGGTCCCGAATACGCGATTCACGTCCTTCGGCCACCGGGCGCCTACGTTCCGGGGAAGGTGCGCCTGCTGATCGATTTCCTGGTGGAGCGGCTCGGGCGGCCACCTTCCTGAGACCGTGGCATGACCGGCGAGCGCTGGCAAAACTCTCAGGTGTCAGTGCAGTTGGGCAGCAATCCGGCCCAGTGAAAGGCCAGCAGGGCGGGTAAATGCGTCTCGGCTAGCGTCCGCTGATGGATGCGACCTGTCCTCTCCCGAGGAACTCGACGATTTCCGCCCGCAGCTCATCATCGAGCCTGACGCCCCGCCACGCGCAGTACGCCATCGCCAGGCGAAGCATCGCCTCGGGCTGCTCCTCGTGGACGGAGAACATGGCGCTGCGGCTGAGTGCCGATGCGGCCCAACCCTCCTCGTGATTGCGCAGTTCGTCTACGATGCGGGTGATTGGTTGAAACGGATTGATCCGGTACATCCTCGCCTCCTTGTTTCGATGGAGGCGCTGCCCGAAGCCGGGTGTTAGAACCCGTCGCGTGTCCACAACGGCGCGGTCGCCTTTAGGCTCGCGCCCTGTACATGCGCGACCGCCACCCGGCCACTCGATGAGCAGCCGAGGACACGCTGAAGAGGGTTCTACGCCTCACCTCCGGTTTCCCGGAGGCACGTCCAGATGTAAGGATCCGGGAGCAAATGGTCCAGTGAATAAGAGGCACGGTGTAGATGGCGGTGACCTTGGTCGCGGCCATTAGCCTCCTACTTCGGGTATCTGGATGGCGACGCTGCTGACCGCCCGCGAGCCCACCAGGTTCCGCTGGCAGCCGCGCCGCCGGCCGGCTAGGAAATGCCGCCAGCTCTCTCGACGAGACTACCCTGATGCTCGCCGCTGCCACCGTATCTGGTGCCTCGGCAGCAGGATGCGACCCGTCCCTCTCGTCGCGATGGTTTCGCTGCATCATGGCCAGCTGCTTCCACGGCCGAGATGCTGACGGGCCGCAACGGTGGCCGAAACTACACGCTTCTCAGCCGATCGATAGGTCCCTCCTGGTTGGAGTACAACGAGGCCACCGGCTGCATACGGCGCGCTGTCGGCAATGATTCCGTCCGCCGCCGATGTACCGGCGACTGCGAGCGATGCCGCGCCTTACCGTGCTTAGTTTAGTAAAGGCTGTTGGTGCCTCAAACAGGTCAATGAAGCTCTATCGATGAACGCCGAATGGCAAGCCTCACGCCCTTTAAATAGCGAGCAGGGGCGACTATATTCATTTTATGTGCATGAGGGCATTTGTCAGGACAACGAGGCTTACGGATCAAGCGCGCTCCGTTACCCGGAGCGGGCGACAACCGATTCTGTAACGCCGCCATATACCTTCCGCTCCGGGGTCAATCTTTAGAACAGCGCGGTTCATTTCTGCGTCGGCGACGACGTTTTGATGGAGCGTATCGATGCCTCTGTTCCGACCACACCTGAACTGTCCAGCCTGCAACCGTCGTCTTCCTCGCGCAGCCAGCCGCTGCATATGGTGCACGGCGCCGCTGTCCTCAGGTCCTCACGTCAACCGCGATCGATTTCACTCGTTCACCTTCACCGAAGGGGGGCGGTCATGAAGACTGGTTTCCTTGCAGAAGCAGACCTCTGCCGGCCATCCGGCGACGACAAGCAGCAATATGGCGCACTTACCTGGAGAACCGATCGTGCCGACCGGATGAAAATCATGCTGATCACGTCCCGGCGTCAGGGGCGGTGGATCATACCCAAGGGGTGGCCCGATAAGGACGAGCCGGGCTTCATGACGCCTTCCCACTTCGACCAGGAATGAAGGAGGAAGTGACGTTGCTGCCTTCCACCTTTATCGCCTTGCGCACGCAGGGGCTAAGCGCCGAAGATCTTCGACTAAGCTCACTTCGTTGTTTCAGCGCGGCAGCCTTCAAAGACCCCCGGGCACGAGAGAGGTTCTGGAATGAACTGATCGCGTCCCGCCGCGCATTCCTCAATACCACCGGAATACCGCTGGAGCAGTTGCTCGCATCTTCGAACAGGGCGGATGGCGGTATCGATAACGTTGGGTCGGGAGGATAGACAATAGGTCTTCGAGATGAAGGAGAGAAATTGGCTCGATCTGGTTCGGCCCAGAACGCTCGAGAAAGAAACGATCGACAATTCGACGACATTCATACTGGAACCTCTCGAACGCGGCTTTGGCTTCACATTGGGCAATGCTCTGCGTCGGGTGATGCTGTCCTCGATTCCTGCGCCGGCGATCACCGCATGGCGCGTCCGCGATGAGGCATCCGCGCAGGCTTCCATCAACCCGGACAGCATGGATTGGTTTGAACTGGTCCTTAATCTGAAGGAATTGGCCTTTCGCGCGGAAGCCGGATTCGACCAGGCGACGGGTGTGATTGCCTTTAACGGCAAGAGCGCGCCAACGACGGAAACCGTGACGATGCCGGGCGGGGTCGAGATTTCGAATCTAGAGAAGATCGCCCCTCCTCGGTCTGCATCGCAGCCGGTTGTGCTGGAGTTCGTTGTGGCCATGGGCAAAGGCTATGTGCCTGCGCATGAACACCCCCCGCATCGTGTGCCGGAGGGCTTCACGGCGATTGACTCGCTCCACTCCCCCGTCCGCTCAGCAAGCTACCGAGTCGAGAACGCGCGCCTCGGCCAGTCGCTTGACTACGAGCGTCTGATCCTCGCGATCGAGACCAATGGTACGGTCGACGGCGAAGAAGCGATCCGTCAGGCGGCGCGCCTTCTGTACGATCAACTTGGCAGTTTCATCAATTTCGAGGTCACCCACTCCGCAGTCCAGGAGGAGGACAAACCAGATCCACTTGGCTTCGATACCGTGTTGCTGAGGCGGATCGACGATATGGAGCTTTCTGTCCGATCTAGCAACTGCATGAAGAACGAGAACATCGTCTATATCGGTGACCTCGTAACACATAGCGAGGCGCGGCTTCTGCGGGTTCCCAATTTCGGACGAAAATCGCTGCACGAGATCAAGGCAATGCTTGCTGGCTTGGGACTTTCACTTTCGATGGACGTCCCAGCCTGGCCACCCGAGAATGTCGAAATGCTTGCAAAGCGCTATGGCGACGCGAACTGGAACTGAATAGCTGGGGGAAATTCATGGATGGGGCAACGAGACTAATCGTCGGGTTCGGGATCGCAGCATTGCTCGTCTTTGCATTCTTTTGGCTGTGACCCGATGACGTACTCACTATCTTCAGCCGATAGGCACCTGTTCTCGGTCAGCCTGAAAATCGGCTGATGGCCTGGCGCTGCTACCTGCGAAGGCAAGAGCGGCGTCAGGAGAATGAACCATGCGAGACAACGCAGCCGAGCGCCCGCGCATCGCCAATGCGCCGGAGTGCTCGGGCTTCCTATCGGGTAAACGTTATGAGCTTCAAATATAGCTATACCTTTCGGTGCAACGGACCGAACAAGCTGCCGAGATTCAGTCAGTGGGCGGCAGATAATCTGCCGGGGATCGAGTTCTCCCTACCGCCACAAGTTCCGGCGAAGAGTACGACATTGACAGTGCGCCTGAAGTCCGCGGAAGATCGGCAGGCGCTGATCGAAATGTTGGAAGGCGCAAC
>CAYSBF010000152.1:0-1468 GCA_964429025.1 uncultured Pelagibacterium sp. | reverse complement strand
CCGTTCAGCCGGCAGGCCCGGGCGCTGGTCTACCAGCGCGCCAAGGGCGCCGAGGACAAGCGCCCCTTCGGCACCATCGAGAACGTCTACGCCTCCGGCTATGCGTGGCTGACCCATTCCGCGACGCCGGTGACGATCGCCGACACCGATTTCCGGGTGCGGGTCGGCGGCCCGGCCTGCCGGCAGCCCTATGACGCCAGTCTCTACAACATCTCGGCCATGAGCTTCGGGTCGCTATCGGCCAACGCCATCCTCGCGCTCAACACCGGCGCGAGGAAGGGCGGCTTCGCGCACGACACCGGCGAGGGCGGCATCAGCCGCTACCACCGGCAGGGCGGCGGCGACCTGATCTATCAGGTGGCGTCGGGCTATTTCGGCTGCCGCAGCGACGACGGCAGCTTCTCGCCGGAGAGGTTCGCCGAGCTCGCCGCCGACCCGCAGATAAGGATGATCGAGATAAAGCTGAGCCAGGGCGCCAAGCCCGGCCATGGCGGCATGCTGCCGGCCTCGAAGATCTCGCCCGAGATTGCCGAGGCGCGGGGCATCCCGATGGGCATCGACTGCGTCTCGCCGGCCGCGCACGGCACGTTCTCGACCCCGCTCGGCCTGATGGAGTTCGTCGGCCGGCTGCGCGAGCTGTCGGGCGGCAAGCCCGTCGGCTTCAAGCTGTGCATCGGCCACCGGCGCGAGTTCATGAGCATGGTCAAGGCGATGCTGAAGACCGGCATCGTGCCCGACTTCATCGTTGTCGACGGCGCCGAGGGCGGCACCGGCGCCGCCCCGGTCGAGTTCGCCAACCGGGTCGGTATGCCGATGCTCGAAGGCCTGACCTTCGTCCACAACACGCTGCGCGGGGCCGGCATCCGCGGCCAGGTGCGCATCGGCGCCGCCGGCAAGATCATTTCGGCCTTCGACATAGCCCGCGCGATCGCGCTCGGTGCCGACTGGTGCAATGCGGCGCGCGGCTACATGTTCGCCATCGGCTGCATCCAGGCCCAGGCCTGCCACACCAACAACTGCCCGGTCGGCATCGCCACGCAGGACAAGCTGCGCCAGCGCGCCGTCGACGTCGGCGACAAGAGCGAGCGCGTGGCCCGCTTCCACCGCAACACCATGAGAGCGCTCGGCGAGATCGCGGGCGCGGCCGGCCTCAACCACCCCAGCGACTTCATGCCCTATCATTTCATGTTCCGCCAGAAGGACAACGAGTTCTTCGACGGCAACGAGGTCTATCCCTATCTGCCGGAAGGCTTTCTCGTCTCCGGCGAGGAGCTTCCCGAACTCGCGGACTGGTATAGCCGGTGGGACCGCGCCAGCGCCGAGAGCTTCGCACCGCCGCTGATCCCGCACGGGCCGTTCGAGCGCCGTGTGCCGGCATAGCCGAGCGATCAACTCCGCGGAAAGGATGAAAGCGAGGCTTCAATGAGCGGTATGGCGTCGGCTATCGACGGGTCCCCCTTGGCCATGC
>CAYSBF010000151.1:0-5767 GCA_964429025.1 uncultured Pelagibacterium sp. | reverse complement strand
CGGCGAGGGCGAGCTTTCGACGCCTGATTTCATGAAGGCGATCAAGGAGGCTTCGGGCCTGCTCGACATCAAGCAGGACATGCTCAAGCGCCCCCTCAATGTCGGGTTCTCGGGCGGCGAGAAGAAGCGCGCCGAAATCCTTCAGATGGCGCTGCTCCAGCCCAAGCTGGCCATTCTCGACGAGACCGATTCCGGGCTCGACATCGATGCGCTGAAGATCGTTTCAGAGGGCGTCAACCGCCTGCGCAGCCCTGAACGCGCAATGCTGGTCATCACGCACTATCAGCGGCTGCTCAACCACATCATTCCCGATGTCGTGCATGTGTTTTCGAACGGCAGGGTCGTCGAGACCGGCGGCAAGGAACTTGCGCTCGAACTCGAGGCCAAGGGCTATGCCGAGTTCGACGAGCCCAACGCGGCGTAAGGAGAAAGACGTGAACGTCCAGACACCCATTCGCCTCAGCGCGGCGGAAGAAGCGCTTGCCAGCCAGCTCGAAAGCGTGGGCGCGGCTGACGCTGCCGAGAGGCTGCGCGGCTCGGGCCTGCCGACCCGGCGGGTCGAATCCTACCATTATACCGATCTCAAGACGCTGCTCTCGAACGTCCCGCCGCTTGCGGGCTCGGCAACGAGTGCAGAGGCTCCTGCGCTGCGTATTCCCGGCGCCTATCGCATCATCGTTGCCAATGGCGAGGTGCAGAATGCCGGTACCGCACCCAATGGCGTGATCGTCTCGAAGGTCGCCGGGTCGACGCTGACGACGCGGGACGACGTGCTGGTGCGCCTCAATTCTGCGCTGGTTACGGAGTCTGTGAGCGTCGAGATTGCCGGTGACGTGGATGCGCCGATCCATATCGATCGCCGCATGGAAGGCGATGCGGCTCACGTCCACAGCGGGGCCAAGATCGCGTTTGCCGCCGGATCGAAGGCTACTGTCATCGAAACCGTTTCGGGCAGCGACGCGGCTCATTTGGGCAATGCGGGCAGCTATGTGTCGGTCGGAGAGGGCGCCGAGGTGACGCACATTCTTGTCGATCTGTCGGCGCGTCAGGCGACGCATTTTGCGTCCGTCGAGTACCGGATCGCGGCGAACGCCAGGTTCAAATCCATCGTCATAAATGCGGGGGCGAACCTCGCGCGCGCGCAGATTTTCGGGGAATTTGCCGGAGAAGGCGCGCATGGCGACTTTTACGGGCTGAACCTCGTGGACGGGGAGCAGCACAAGGACATTACGCTCGACCTGACCCATGGGGTTCCGAACACCACATCAACGGAGCTCTACAAGCAGATTGCGCGCGGGCGCGGCAAGGCGGTGTTCCAGGGCAAGATCAACGTGGCCCGGGACGCCCAAAAGACCGACGCCAAGATGATGATGCAGGGGTTGATGCTGTCGGACGAGGCGGAAATCCTTGCCAAGCCCGAGCTCGAAATCTTCGCGGACGATGTGGTTTGCGGACATGGCGCGACCTGCGGCGATCTCGATGAAACATGGCTCTTCTACCTCATGAGCCGCGGTATTTCGCGGGCCGATGCGGAGACTATGCTGATCCGGGCTTTCCTCGAGGAAATCGTCGAGGCGGTCGAGGATGAGCATGTGGCCGAGGCGCTCAGCGGAATCGTCGAGGGCTGGTTGGTAAAGGCCGATTGATGGCGTTCGATCTCGCAACGGTCCGCGCAGACTTCCCGATTCTCGCAGAGAAAATTCACGGGCGACGGCTGGTTTATCTCGATAGCGGTGCATCGGCGCAAAAGCCGGTTCAGGTGCTCGACAGGATGGACCATGCCTTCCGGCATGAGTACGCCAATGTGCACCGGGGCCTGCACACACTCGCCAATCGCGCAACCGAAGCTTTCGAAGGTGCGCGGGAAAAGGTGCGGGCCTTCATAAACGCCGAGCGGACCGAAGAGATCGTCTTCACGCGCTCGGCGACCGAGGCAATCAATCTCGTTGCGTCGTCCTTTGCCGGACCCAGGATCGGGGAGGGCGACGAGATTGTTCTCTCTATCATGGAGCACCACTCCAACATCGTTCCCTGGCACTTTCACCGCGAGCGCAAAGGGGCGGTGCTGACATGGGTGGATGTCCGCGAGGACGGCGCGTTCGATCTCGATGCCTTCGCTGCGGCACTCACCGACCGCACGCGGATCGTTGCGGTTACCCATATGTCGAATGTGCTGGGGACGATCACGCCGCTTAAGGAGATCGTCGAGATTGCGCATGCGCGGGGTATTCCGGTGCTGATCGACGGCAGCCAGGGTGCGGTGCACACCAAGGTCGACGTGCAGGAGATCGGCGCGGACTTCTATATTTTTACCGGCCACAAGCTCTATGGGCCCACGGGGATCGGCGTTCTCTATGGGCGATACGACCTGCTCAAGGAGATGCAGCCGTATCAGGGGGGCGGGGAGATGATCGAGGAGGTGAGCCTCGATGAGATCACCTACAACGATCCGCCTCACAGGTTTGAGGCCGGAACGCCGCCGATCGTGCAGGCTATCGGGCTGGGGGCGGCGATCGACTACGTCCAGGCGATAGAGCGGGACGCAATCGTCGCGCATGAGCACGATGTTGCGGATTATGCCCATGAGCAGCTTTCGCGGATCAACTCGCTGAGGATCATCGGCAATGCGCCGGGCAAGGGCGGGATATTCTCGTTCACGCTCGACAATGCGCATGCCCACGACGTTTCAACATTGCTCGACCGCTACGGCGTTGCCGTGCGAGCCGGCACCCATTGCGCAATGCCGCTGCTCAAGAGATTTGGCGCGACCTCTACATGTCGTGCTTCGTTTGCCCTATATAATGGCAAGGACGACGTGGACGCGTTGGTCGAGGCCATCGAGAAGGCGCGGACATTCTTTTAGGACCGAAGATGACTGATCCAGTGGCGACAGATAACGAAGCCGAAAAGCCGACGCTGGTTTCCGCCAGCGGCAGCGCCATTCCGCCCGAGGAGGTCGAACGCATCACCTCTGACCTGATCGGCGCGTTCAAAACCGTTTATGATCCGGAAATTCCGGTCGACATCTACGAACTGGGGCTCATCTATCGGGTCGACCTGGACGATGACCGTAAGGTCACCATCGACATGACGCTTACGGCGCCGGGTTGTCCCGTGGCGGGCGAGATGCCGACCTGGGTGGAGAACGCGGCGCGGAGTGTCGAGGGCATTCAGGATGTCGAGGTCAACATGGTCTTCGATCCCCCCTGGGGGCCGGACCGGATGAGCGAGGAAGCGCAGGTTGCGCTGAACTGGTGGTAGCCATGCCCTTTGCGATCATGAGCCTCACTGACGCCGCTGCCGAAAGGATTCGGGAGATCATCGAGGACAGCGAGAAGCCGGTGATAGGTGTGCGGGTCGGCGTCAAGAATGCCGGATGCGCGGGCATGGCCTATACGCTCGATTATGTGACCGAGCCGGTGCCGGGCGACGACCACGTCCACGACAAGGGTGTTGACGTATGGGTCGAGCCCAAGGCGACGCTGTTCCTGCTCGGGACCGTCATGGATTTCGAGGAAAGCAAGATGTCCTCGGGCTTCACGTTCAACAATCCCAACCAGGAAGGCGCGTGCGGGTGCGGCGAGAGCGTTCAACTCAAGCCTGCCGACCTCGCCGAGATCGCAAAGGCGCGGGCTGCGGCTACGGCCTAGGCGACGTCGATCGTTCCGTTGTTTTCTGAAAGCTGGTGCTCGGCCACGACGCGGTTGCGGCCCTTGCCCTTGGCTGCGTAAAGACACCGGTCGGCGCGCTCGATGAGACTCGCGGCAGTGTCATCGCTGCGGAAAACCGCGACGCCTACCGAGAGGGTGATACGTCCCAGCTTTTCGTTGGTCGAGCGTTTCAGCAGCTCTTTGGACTGAACCGCTGCGCGGATCGTTTCCCCGACGTTGAGACCACCCGAAAGATCGGTTTCAGGCAGGATGGCAACGAATTCCTCGCCGCCAAAACGCGCGGCCATGTCGCGCCCGCGGATGTTGGCCTTGAGGACCTGGGCAACGAGGCGCAGAACCTGGTCGCCGGTCAGATGCCCATAGGTATCGTTGAAGGCCTTGAAGTGGTCGATATCGAAGACCACCAGGCTCAGCGGCTTGCCGGTTTCGATCGCCATCTTTATCTCCACCTCAAGCTGCTCATCGAAGGCCTTGCGGTTGGCGATCTTTGTCAGCGGGTCGAGCATGGATTCCTTGCGGACCTCATCCAGGTCGCGCTGCAGGACCGAGATATCGTCCTTGGTATTCTCAAGCTCGGCTTCGAGCTTGCGGTTCATGTCCTGCATCCGGCGGGTTTCCTTGAGCAGGCGCGAGGAGAGAAGCTTTAGCGCTTCTTCATCGATGCCGCCATTCTCGAGGTCACCGGAGGCCTGCTGCAGGGAGCCGGAATAGGAATTCGCAGTCACCATGGCGAATTCGATCGCCTGGTTCACATCCGTTATCTTCCGGCTCATCACTTGCGACATGTGGCGCAGCTTTGCATCCATATCGGCGATCTTCAGGAACTCCTCGCAGAGGGCGGAAGCGTCGTCGATGGTGATGATGCCCTCTGCCGCAAGCTTGCTGTTTATGCACTTGTTGAGCTCGGCATTCGCACCTGTTGCATAGGTGTAGAAGAGCTCGAAATACATAGGGAAGGGAGGTATCTGCGAACGCTTCAACAGAGCGAGCGCCGCATTGGCAAAACCGGATGCACGTTCAAAATCGATGTTTGTCACGTCGCGTCCAAAACACCTGGCTGAGGCGTAAGCGGCTTTAGAGGGTAGCGGGAACCTGCTCTTGCATTACGGGTCAGCTCTGCCGTCCCCCAGCGCAGAGTTAGCATTTGCTAATGATTCCGGTTCCGACTGTCCAGCGCAAAATCCGGGCTTACGCCGCCCAACTGAGCGATCACGCGGTCGTGACCGTAATATGTCAGGCGCTTCGTCCTGCAGGCCTCAGGAGGAAGGCCGGGATGTGGCCTTCGGACTTGAAGCTGGCCGGATCGGAGTCATTGTCTGCCTGCCGTTTCGTTTTCTCGGGACGCGCCTTCCTGCGCTCGTCGGGCTGTGCCTTTGCGCGTTCGACGGGCGGTTTGGCGCGCGGCTTTTCCTCTTCGAGCTTTTCCCGCGGCTGCTCTCCTGTGCCGGTAGGCTTTACGCCAATCCAATCGATCTTGCGTTGAATAAGGTTGGTAATCGCATCAACATACTTCCCCTCGGACGGCGCGACGAGGGTGATGGCAGAGCCGGAACGGCCAGCGCGCCCGGTGCGTCCGATGCGGTGCACATAGTCCTCGGCGTGGGTGGGCACGTCGAAGTTGAAGACATGGCTCACCGCCGGAATGTCCAGCCCGCGCGCGGCAACGTCCGAGGCGACGAGAATTGCCAGCGAACCGGAGCGGAACCGGTCGAGGGTATCCATGCGGCTTTTCTGATCCATATCGCCGTGAAGCGCTCCGGCATTGAAGCCGTGGCGCTCGAGCGAGCGGGCAACAGTTGCGACATCGCGCTTGCGGTTGCAGAAGATGATGGCGTTCTGCATGTCCTTTGCCGAACGGATCTGTTGGCGCAAGGCAGCCCGCTTTTCAGCCGGAGTCTTGCCGACTTTCAGGAGCTTCTGGTCGATCGTTTCGGCGGTCGAATTCTGGCGAGCGACTTCGACCTTCACCGGATCGCGCAGGAAACGCTGGGTGAGCTTCTGGATTTCGGGCGGCATGGTCGCCGAGAAGAACAGTGTCTGCCGGCGCGGGGGCAGGAGGCCGCAAATGCGCTCGATGTCGGGAATGAAGCCCATGT
>CAYSBF010000150.1:0-5914 GCA_964429025.1 uncultured Pelagibacterium sp. | reverse complement strand
CGCTTGTTAACACGGCTTTGTGTCACTGCTAAGCACAAATGACCAATTGGTTAACAGCGAGACGCCAATTGGTGAAAACCCTACTCGGCGTAGCGCGAGTGGATGTCGCGGGCCAGCGTCTCGCCTTCGCCCAAGAGCAGCGCGATCGCGGCCTCGGCCGATGGTGTGCAGCTCCGGTAAAAACGCGCATAGGCCTCGTATCCGGCGTTGAACGCCCCAACCAGCCGCGCACGCCGGTCGGCGTCCGGCTCATCGAGCGTAATCAGTTCTGCCACCTGGTCCCGCCAGTCGATCCCTGTCTGCCCGCATAACGGCCCGAGAACATAAAGACTGCCCAGAATTTCGGCCAGCCGCTCCATCTGCGCCTGATAGGGAGGGTCGGCGGCGAGCGCGGGGAAGGGCAGGGCCAGCGCCGCCGTCAAAACGCCGGCACGCAAGACTCTCTCGATAATCCCGCTCAAATGCATTATCCGCTCCGATCAGGACTGGGGATGCCCAAGCTGCAACACCTGCACGCAGGCGCCGACGATCCTGGCTAGGTTCTCGGTCGTCTCGTACCGGTTGAGCGCCGCAATTTCCACCCAATCCCAATCTGCAATTTCATGGGAGACGACCGGAGCGACATAGACCTGCCGTGCGGTGAACACCGCCAGCCTGAATGTCCGGTCTCCCTCGCCGACCTTTTCTACCAAGACAGGGACAGGCTCGGCCACAAGCAGGCCCGTCTCCTCGAACAGCTCCCGCCGCACGCAGTCTTCGGCGGTCTCGCCCGGCTCACGTCTGCCGCCAGGCAGTGTCCAGAGATTGGCAAAGGGCGGGTAGGCGCGCTGGATCAGGAAAACTCGATCCTCGTCGATCAATGCTATAGAACAGGCATTGGGCCGCAACTGCCGTACCTGCTCGCCCGCAACAGCTTCGTCATAGGATGTTTTTGCCATGTGCGGTCGAATTGTCCTGACCCTGCCGCCAGAGGCGATCCGGTCCCTGCTCAGGACCAGAAACTTAGTGGAGACCGTGCCGCGATACAACATCGCGCCAACCCAGCCGGTCGTGGCGGTATGGGAGGAATCGGGTTACCGCGACGCCAGGCTCGCCCGCTGGGGTCTGGTGCCGCGTTGGGTCAAGGACCCGCGGGACTTTCCACTCATCATCAACGCGCGGGCGGAAACCATGGCACAAAAGCCCGCCTTCCGCGATGCGCTCAAGCACCAGCGCTGCGTCCTCCCGGCCTCAGGCTACTATGAGTGGCAGACCGACGCAGCCGGGCGCAAGCGTCCGCATTACGTCACCTTCCGGGACGGGCGGCCCATGGTGATGGCGGGATTTTATGCAACATGGGTCGGCCCCGAGGGAGAGGAGATCGATACCGTCGCCGTCGTCACCGTTCCGGCCAATGGCGATCTTACCCATGTCCACGACCGCATGCCGGCGCTCCTTGAGGGCGATGCCGTCGACAAATGGCTCGATGTCCGCAATGTGCGGGCGGAGGAGGCCGCTCCGGCGATTCGCCCTGCCGCGGAGGGCACCATGTCTGCCCACCCGGTATCAACGCGAGTTAACTCGGCCCGCAATGACGGGCCCGATCTCATTGATCCCGTCACTGAACAAGCGCCGGAACTGGCCACCCCCCGCAAAGTCAAGGCAAAAAAACCCGGGCAGCTGGATCTTTTTTGACTTCTGGCGCGGGAACTCCTGCCTGTGACCGCCGTTTCGGGGCAAGAAATTCCCCGGGCGGCTGTCGATTTGACACAATCGCACTCGATTTTCCGCCCGACCCTTGTTAAAAGAACCCAGCCGCACCAGATGGTGTGCGGTGAGGTCAGGCTGGAGTACGGCAATGAAAACACAAGCAGTATGGGCACGCCTGACCGCGTCCGTCTCCACTTGTCTCGTACGACCTAAACATACGGGACTGATGTGTAGCTCCTGGACCTGGCGAGTATCGCGACGCTAGTCGCTCCGCCCCGTCACAAGACCCTCACATTAAACTGTTAGCACCCTCCCCGGCGCTGGGGGGATGCTTTGGAGACCATCTCAAATGACCAAGCCAATCGTTATCTCTGTTCGTGGTGAACCTCAGGGCGTCGTTGTCCCCAACGGCGGCGATTATCGCTTTATGGCGGTCAAGCTCGGCGTGTTCCCTCTCGAAGGGCAGGTCTTCGAGTCGGTTCAGGCTGCGCGCGCTGCAGCCGAAGCGCTGGTGCGCAATGGCGGCGACATCGTCATTGAAGGAAACCTGCCCGAGACAGGATCGGCCGCTTGAATTGCGCTCAGGCTTGACCGGACAGCGAAACGCTTTCGCAGTCAGGCTGAGCGCCCGGTCCTTCTGTGTTTAAAATTGCCGCTGACGCATTACCGAACCATTCGCTCGCATAGCAGCATGATTCCCTTGCGCACCTCCTCGGCCTTGGAAAACTTCATCAATATCCCCGAGCAAGCTGCCATCAGCACGGGCACGATCTCCTCGGCATCCTCTATCCCCGCCGCCTTCATCTCGGCGACAATGGTTTCGCCGACGGCGGTGTCGGTGGCTTCGAGGCGCGGTACGAGGCGGCTGTGTTCACCGATCAACTCAAACGCAAAGGGCGAGCCTTCAAGCAGGTCGGCGATCACCCCGAACATGGCCGCCAGCCCGCGTCCAACCCGCATCCCTATGGCACCCTTTTCGACAAATGCCTCGGCAAAGGCTTCGGACTTGGCTTCCGCCAATTCCTCGATCAGTTCCACGAACACCGCGTCCTTGTCGGGGAAATAGGCATAGAGCGTGCCCTTGGCGACGCCAGCCCGTGCGGCGATCGCCTCCATTGTCGTGGCCTTGAAGCCCTTTTCGAGAATTTGCGCCCGCGCGCCCTCGACGATCTTGAGCGCTGTCTGATGAGACCGTTTACGCATGGCCGGTTCGCCCTCCAATTTCTTAATTGAACGAATTGAACGATGTTCGTATAATTCGTTCAAGAATAGCACAGGAGGCTGTAATGTCAGACCGCGTTCTTCTCACCGGCATCTCCGGGTTCCTCGGCGGCCATACCGCCCTTGCCCTCCTCGCGGCCGGCTATAGGGTGCGCGGCAGCGTGCGCAATCTGGCAAAGGCCGATGCGGTCCGCAAGACGCTGGAACGCCATGGCGCCGATGTTTCCCGCCTCGAGTTCGTCGCGCTTGATCTGCTCTCGGACGATGGCTGGCCCGAGGCCATCGATGGCGTGCGCTATCTGGTCCACACCGCCTCTCCCTTCGTCATCAAGATGCCCGAGGACAAGATGGCGTTGATCCGTCCCGCTGTTGAAGGCACCGAGCGCGCGCTTCAGGCGGCCTTTGCCGCCGGTGTCGAGCGCGTTGTCCTCACCTCTTCGATGGCGGCAATCGCCTATGGCCACGACAAGTCGCGCACCGAACCGTTTACCGCTGCCGACTGGACCAATGTCGAGGGCCGTGGCGTCAGCGCCTATACCGAATCCAAGGTTCGGGCCGAGCGCCGGGCTTGGGAGATCGCCCGCAAGGCCGGGCGCGAGAAGGATCTTGCGGTCATCAATCCCGGCGCCATCTTCGGTCCGCTCCTCGATCAGGATCCGGGCACGTCCGCCCTCGCCATTCTGCGTCTGCTCAATGGCAGCGTTCCCGCCGCGCCGCGCATCCCCCTGACCGCAATCGATGTGCGCGATGTTGCTGCCGCACATGTGGCCGCGCTCACCGCGCCCACCGCCGGCGGCAGCCGTTTTCCGATGGGCGAAATCTCGATCTTTTATTTTGAGGCAGTGCGCATCCTGCGCGAAGCATTTCCCGACCGCGCCGCAAGGCTTCCCCGCTTCGAGATGCCCGATTGGGCCGTGCGCATCTACGCGCTATTTGACGCCGATGTCCGCGGGCTGCTGGGCGAGCTTGGCATCCTCAAACGCCTCGATTCAAGCGCTGCCATCGCGTTGCTCGGCCGCCCGCTCATTCCCACCCGCGACGCGATCGTTGCAACGGCCGAAACGCTCATCGAGCAAGGACTGGTTTAGGCCGCAACCGACCCTAGACCCCGATCCGGAAATATCCCAGCGCGTCCCCGATCTCATCTTCCTCATAGCCGAGGTGAGAGAGAAGCACCCGCTCCAGCGCATCATTGATCTCGCGGGGCTTGGCGAAATTCTCGGCAGTTGTATCCTTGGCCAGTGCGTTGAGCGCATCGACCAGCCTTACCAGCAGTTCATGCACCACCTCGTGCTCGGCGATCAGCCGGTCGGTGACCTTCTTCCACGCTTCGCCCTTTTCCGAGAGCGCGGGGAAGATGTGGGCGTCCTCGATCGAGTGGTGCGTGTTAACGATGTAGCAGTGCTGGCCGCACAGATTGCCGAAGCGCCGGTAGTTGTCCACGATGTCGAGGGCCTCGGTTTCGGCCTTCATCTCGGCGGCGCTCATTTCGCCCTGGGCGACCTCTTCCACCATCCGGCGCAATGCCTGCATGTTTTCGCGCAGGTGATTGTGGATCATCCGCAGATGCCGGCCGGGCGCCTTCTGTTCAGGCGTAAGGTTTTCGAGTTTCGGCGCGCGCGGGCGCGTCGCGTCGTCGAGAAATTTGATGTCGAGAAGCATTGTGAGGAAAGGGTTCGATTGAGAATTGATCTTCTATGTAGGCGCCCGCGCCGCGGAATGCTACCCCAACACCTTGCCGGGATTGAGGATGCCCTTGGGGTCGAGCGCCGATTTGATCGCCCGCATCATCCTGAGCGCAACCGGATCCTTCACGTCCTCCAGCAGCGCGGTCTTTAGCTGTCCGATCCCGTGCTCGGCCGAGACTGACCCGCCCAGTTCCCGCACCACCGCGTATACCGCCTCATGCACCTCTCCATCTCCCGCCATGAACGCGGCGCCATCTGCGCCCTCGGGCTGGGAGAAGTTGAAGTGGATATTGCCATCGCCCAGATGCCCGAACGGCACCGCGCGTATGCCCGGCACCACTTTACGCGCTGCTTCCGTCCCCCGCGCGATCAACTCTGGCACCGCCGCAACCGGGACCGAGACATCGTGCTTGATCGAGGCGCCCTCGCGGGACTGGCATTCCGACATCTGTTCGCGCGCCAGCCACATCGCCTCGCGCTGCTTCAGCGAATCGGCGATGACGCCATTGGTCACCAGCCCATCTTCAAAGGCCTCTTCCACTGCCTCTGCGAGCGCGCCCGCCTCCCCGCCGCGCGGCACGGAGATCTCGACGAGAACATGCCAGTCGGACGGCTCGGGCGCCGGGTCCTGCGCGATCATGCCATGCTTGAGCTGGAACGTAATCCCGATCCGCGGCATCAACTCGAAGGCGGTGAGGGTGTTGCCCGCCCGCCCGCGCATCCGCGTGAACAGCGCCAGCGCCGCCTCGGGCGAGGGCACGTTGAGGAACGCCGTCTCGTAAAAATCCGGCTTGGGAAAGAGCTTGAGCGTTGCTGCCGTGATGATCCCCAACGTGCCTTCGGACCCGACCAGAAGGTCCTTGAGGTCATAGCCGGTATTGTCCTTGCGCAGCGCGTTGAGCCCCTGATAGAGCGATCCGTCCGCCAGCACGGCCTCGACCCCAAGGCAGAGTTCGCGGGCATTGCCATAGGAGAGCACCTGCACCCCGCCGGCGTTCGACCCCAGCACGCCCCCGATCCGGGCCGAGCCCTGCGAGGCGATATAGAGCGGGAACATCATCCCGGCCTCTTCGGCGATCTCATGAGCCTCCTGTAGCGTTGTCCCGGCATCAAGCGTCATGTGTCCCGCCGCAGCGTCGACGTTCCGCACGCCCTTGAGCCGGGAGATCGAGAGGATGATCTCGTCCCCCGAGAGCGGTACCTGACCGCCGACAAGTCCGGTATTGCCCGCCTGGGGGATGACTTTCACGCGATTCTCGTTGGCCCAGGCCATCACCTGCTGAATCTCGCCGACCTCGCGCGGCAGCGCCACGGCC
>CAYSBF010000149.1:0-6208 GCA_964429025.1 uncultured Pelagibacterium sp. | reverse complement strand
TACAAATGGGACAATTGGGCCCAGGGCGCCGTCCCCGTGCCGATGACCATCGGCCATGAATATTCCGGCACCATCGCCCAACTGGGCGCCAACGTGACCCACCTCAAGCTCGGCCAGCGCGTCTCGGGCGAGGGCCATGTCATCGGCTTCAAATCCCGTGCTGCCCGCGCCGGGCGCTTCCATCTCGATCCCGAGACGAAGGGCGTCGGCGTCAATCTCCCCGGTGCCTTTGCCGAATATGTCCGCATCCCCGCCTTCAACATCGTGCCGCTGCCGGATGCGGTGGATGACGAACTCGCCGCCATCCTCGATCCGCTCGGCAACGCAGTCCACACTGCGCTCGCCTTCGATCTCGTCGGAGAGGACATTCTCATCACCGGCGCCGGCCCCATAGGCATCATGAGCGCGGCGGTCGCCCGCCATGTCGGCGCGCGCCACATTGTCATCACCGACCCCAACGACAACCGGCTCGAACTGGCAAAAAAGGTTGTACCCTCGGTCATCACCATCAACACGAGCGAGGACCTCCGTATGCTGGCCAATCGGCTGGGCATGACCGAGGGCTTCGATATCGGCTTCGAGATGAGCGGTGCACCGGCGGCCATGGCCACACTCACCGAACACCTCGTCATGGGCGGCAAGATCGCCATGCTCGGCCTGCCGTCAAAGCCGTTCGAATACGATTTCGCCAAGATGGTTCTGAAGATGCTGACCATAAAGGGCATCTACGGGCGCGAGATGTTCGAGACCTGGCACAAGATGCTCGCCATGCTCCAGTCCGGGCTCGATATCCGCCCGGTCATCACCAATCGCTTCAGGGCTGAGGAGTTCGACACCGCCTTCCAGTCCGCCATCCAGGGCGGCGCGGGAAAGATCGTGCTGGAGTGGTGAAGATGAGCAATCCGTAATGCCGCCGCCTCATTTTCTCCCGATGGGTTGGATCAACAAGAACAGTTGCCCACTTAGGTGTGCGAACCATCGGGAAAACGAATATGACCGCCTCGCCTCCACCGACCAGACGCCGGGCATTGATGCTTGTAAATCCCAACGCCAGGCGCGGCAGGGAAGCGGTCGAGCCGGTTGCGCAACGCCTGCGCGACCGTGGCCTTGAGGTCATTGTCGAGCGCTTCCATTCACCCGAGGAAATCGCCGCTGATATCGCGCGGCGGCGCCATGAAGTGGACATGGCGGTGGTCTGCGGCGGTGACGGCACGATGAACGCAGCCGCGCCCGCCATTCTCGACACGGGACTGCCGATGGGCGTTATTCCCATGGGGACCGCCAACGATCTGGCCCGCACGCTGCACATCCCCGAGGACCTCGTCGATGCCGCCGATATTGTTGCCGGTGGACACACACGGACAATTGATATCGGCCTCGTCAATGGCCGGCCGTTCTTCAACGTCGCGAGCATCGGTATGGCGGCCGAACTGGCCAACAAGCTCTCGCCGGATGTCAAACGCCGCTGGGGCAAGCTCGGCTATGCGCTGACGGCCCTGCAAATGGTCTCGACTATCCAGCCCTTCGAGGCCGAAATCATATCGGGAGGCGGGGTCACAAAGGTGAAGTCCCTCCAGATCGCAGTCGGCAATGGCCGGTATTATGGCGGCGGCACTGTGGTCGAGGCCGATGCTGCCATCGATGATGGCACGCTCGATCTCTACAGCCTCGAAACCCGCGATGTCTGGAAGCTTTTTCTGATGTTCCGCGCCTTTCGTCGCGGCACGCACGGCACCTGGACCGAGGTCCGCACCGAAAAGGGCCAGAGCTTCGAAATCCGTACAAAAGAAAAGCTGCCGGTCAATCTCGATGGCGATCTCGTCACTGAAACACCTGCACGCTTTGAAATGCGGCCCAAGGCGATCACCGTATTCGTGCCACCACCGGCCAAAAATCCCTGAGCACTATCGGCCCGGGGCTGGAATGGCGGCGGAGGAATGGTAGGAAGCCCCGTAGGTTCGAGCGAGGCAGCGTCATGACTGTTCCAATGGAATATCGCCGTGGACTTCAGGTGCTCGATGATTTTCTTGCCGATGCCGCGGACGAAGCAGGCCTTGCCACCCGCAACCAGTCCTACACCATGGTCCAGGCGGTCTTTCAGACTTTCCGGCGCCGCCTGACCCACGCGCAGTCCATCGTATTCGTGCAGACCCTGCCGGCGATGTTGCGCGCGCTCTATGTCAGCGACTGGGACCCAGCCGAGATGCTCGTGACCAGTTGGGATGAGATGGCCATGATCCGCGAGGTCCAGTCCCTGCGCCGCCACCACAATTTCGCGCCCGCTACTGCAATTCGCGACGTCGGCCGCGCCCTTCGCCGCCATGTCGATCCGGTAGCCTTCGAAGCGTGCCTGTCCCAACTGCCGCATGAGGCGAAGGCCTTCTGGCTGCCCGACCGGGGAGATTGACGAACCAGTTTATCTGACTTAAGTCAGGTAATCATGATCCCCGATCCCGTGTCCCGTTTTCGCCGGTTTGCCCGTGCCGTCACCTCCGAAGTCGGCGCGCTCGATCACTCGTTCCTCGGGCGCGGTCGGCCGCTCGGGGCGGCGCGCGTGCTCAATGCCATCGGCCATGGCCACACCGATGTTGCCGAAGTGCGCGACTATCTCGGGCTCGATTCGGGGCTGATGAGCCGCCTATTGCGCAGTCTCGAGGACGAAGGTCTCGTCGAGACCAGCGCCGACCCTGAAGACGGCCGCCGGCGTATCGCGCGCCTCACCAAAGCCGGCCAGCGCGAGTTCCGCGCCTATGAGAAGATCTCCAACACACGGGCCGAAAAACTGCTCGAAAGGCATCCCCATCCCGAAGCGCTTCTGGCTGCGATGGACCTGGTCGCCTCGGCATTGGGCCGGGACCGGATCAGCTTCGAGGAGGTGGACCCGCGCGAGGAGAGGGCGCGCTACTGCCTTTCCGAATACTATGCCGAACTCGCCCGCCGCTTCGAGGAGGGCTTCGAAGTCTCGCTGTCGCGCGATCCCGATGCAGCCGACATGTTACGCCCTCGCGGCGCCTTCGTTCTCGCCATGTCAGACGGACTTCCCATCGGCTGCGTCGGGCTCAAGGGTGGAACCGGGTTCGCCGAAGTCAAGCGCCTCTGGGTCGCCCTTCGGCGCGAGGCCTTGGCCTTGCCAGGCGCCTGATGTGCGAGGTCGAGAACAGAGCCCGCGAGCTCGGCATCAAAATCCTGCGTCTCGACACCAACCGCGCGCTCCCCGAAGCCATCCGCCTCTACCGCACCACCGGCTGGACCGAGATCGAGCGGTTCAATGACGATCCCTATCCCGACTTCTTCTTCGAAAAGCGGCTATAGCGCAGTGCGGCCTTCGCCTTATGCTGTCCGGGCTTCGATGAATTCGGCGGCCGCGCCCAATCCGTCCTCGCTCCTTATGGCTTCACCTGTCTCCGCCGCCCGCTGACGCATTGCCGGCTCGTCCATCGCGAGCAGCGCGGCGGTCAGCGTCTCGACCGAAAAGTCCTTTTTGGAGATCGGTGACGGACCCACGCCGCGCTCATTTACAACCCGCCCCCAGAAGGGCTGGTCTCCGAACTGAGGGCAGATTGTCGTAGGCTTGCCCGCGCGCAGCGCCGCGCCAGTCGTGCCGGCACCGCCGTGATGCACAGTCGCTGAAACATGGGTGAACAGGAGTTCATGCGGTGCCCCGGAAATGACATGCACATGCTCCGCCGTGGCGCCTGCGGCGATCGCACCGCCTCCTGTTGCCAGCAATCCCCGCTTGCCCGCCCTCGCAAGGGCTTCGATGATGATGCCGGTGATCCGCTCCGGCTCGAGCCCCGGCATCGAGCCAAAGCCCACATAGACGGGCACTTCACCGCTCCCAAGGAACCCCGCAAGATCGCTCGGCAGCTCCCAGGGGGGCGGGTTGACGAACCAATAGCCCGAAACCAGAACGTCCGGCCCCCAGTCCGGCGGCACGGGCAGGAGATGGCGGCTATAGGCGTAGATCGTGCCGCGTGGCGAGACGCCCTTGCCGCGCGACGGCAGCCCCAGCGTTTCCTCCCGCCAGGCGCGCAAGGCCTTCCCGAACATCACATTGCCGCCATGGATCATCAGCGCATGGCTCGCCTTGTTCAGGGGGCCGAGCGACGCGAAAGGCAGGACCGGCGTCGGAAAGGCCGAGGTCGGCGTAAAGCCGGGCAGGGGAGAGGCAAGGATCGTCCTCGCGCCCAGCGCTTGGGCCAGGTGCGGCGCGCCGATGGACTTGGGATGGTAGACGATGACCTCAGGAGCGATTTCCCGCATCGCAGCCGCTTCGGCTTTCAGGTACTTGTCCTGAAGCGGCCGCATGTATTTCAGCAGCTTTAAACCTGCCGAAAATCCCTCCGAACCCGCGACGGCCTTCTTGGCCTCTGCTGTATCGATCAGCGCGATAATGTCTCCCGGCAGCGGTGCAAAGGCAACGTTGTGATCTGCCGCCAGGGTGGCAAACTGTTCCGGCGCCAGAACCGTCACCTCGTGGCCCCGTGCTTTCAGCCTTTGCGCCAGCGCCAGATAGGGCTGCACGTCGCCGCGCGTGCCTAACGTCGTGATGCCAATCCTGGCCATTGTATTCTCCTCAGGGCCGGCGGGCCGTTTCGTCGTGAAGCCAGGCCAGGCGATCCAGAAACCACATCTGGCCGCCCACGATCATCACCACGCCCAGCACCGTGGCCCAGACATCGAGCGCATAGAGACCCCATACAAGCGGGAGGATTCCGGCAGTGCTGACCCCGACGATCAAGATCGTTGCCTTGAGATGGTGGGCGGGTATTGGCGCCTCGCGCCGTAGCAACCACTTCTGCTCACCCATGATGGCCCGTGTCTCCCATCGGGTAGCATCGCTGGCGGGAGCGAAGATCCTGGTGTTGAGCCACATGAAGGTGGCGATGGCCCCAATCGGCAGGAGGCACCACCATCCGATCCACTCACGCGCCCAGACCGCCAGCGCGAAGGCAGGAACGGAGAGCAGCCGCGTCCAGACGCTCCAGGGATTGGCATGCCGCCGCCAGGTCTCCTCGGTCATGCCCATTGCGCGGTTGATGAACTTGTCGACGCTCACGACCTATCTCCCGAGACCGTTTGGGACGTCCCCTACTGGACCTGCCGTTCCTGTGATGGCAGACTGGAAGTACAATACAGACCGACGGTCGGTTTTTCAATGGACGACGTCATGCCAATGCGCAAATATCTCAAGCCTGAGGACCGCCGCCGCCAGATCCTGGACAGCGCCCAGATCCTTTTTGCCCGGAAGGGCTACGAGGCGACGACGATCAACGATGTTATGGCGATGGCGGGCGTCTCCAAAGGTGGATTTTATCACCATTTCGACTCCAAGGAATCGCTGCTCGAGGCGCTGGCGTGCCGTATGGCAAAGGCCGCGCTCACGCGCATTCAGCCGCTGCTCGACGATCCGTGCATCGACCCCTTCGCCCGTCTCAACAACGTATTGCGCGAGATGCGCGCGCAGAAGACTGACATCGATCCGAACCTTACCAGGGCCTTCGAGGCGCTGTTCCAGCCGGCAAATTTCATGCTCTATGATCGCGTGCGCCGCGCGATCTCCGCAGAAATCGCACCGGTACTTGCCGCCATCATCGCCGAAGGTGTCGCTGATGGCGTCTTCAACGTCCCCGATCCCGAAATCTGCGTGGAGATCATCCTCCACCTCAACACGGCGGCCTATGACTGTGTCGCGGACCTGATTGCCAGCCGGGACAGAGGCAACAGCGAGCAGGCGATGGAACGGCTCTATAGGGTCATGCGCATGCAGGGCATCGCGGTGGACCGGTTGCTCGGCCTGCCGGACGGCTCGATCACATGGGTCGAGCCCGGGACGCTCGAGGCCATATTCGGACGGTGAGCGAGTCCGGCTATTGAAGCTTGCGGTCGAGCGTATATTCGCCGTGGCTGATTCGCTCGGGTATCTCACCGATGAGCTCGGCAACGGCGTCCTCGCCATGATCGCGCACGAGCGTCGCAATGGCCGCAAAGAGCGCCGCATGGGCAAGTGCCCCGGTATCCACGCCATCGGCATCCGCAGCATTCCAGGCGTCAGCGAGATATTCGAGTGCGATCTGGCGTTCCTCGTGCTCGGCTTCGAAAGCGGCATCGGTTGTGGGGAACGGATAGGTAGGGCGCGAGGTGCTCATGGCACGCTTGTTAACACGGCTTTGTGTCACTGCTAAGCACAAATGACCAATTGGTTAAC